>JAJYXT010000003.1 GCA_021801645.1 bacterium | reverse complement strand
CCCTCGGCGCCGCCCAAGCCGCCGCCCAAGCCGCCGCCCAAGCCGCCCCAGCCGCCGCCCAAGCCGCCCCAGCCGCCGCCGAAGCCGCCCCAGCCGCCGCCGCCGAAGCCGCCCCAGCCGCCGCCGCCGAAGCCGCCCCAGCCGCCGCCTGGTGCTCCTCGCACGGGCACGCGGCCCAGGCCCGTGCTGCAGCGATTGCGGCCTTCCCCTTGTCGCCCTGCGCCACGCGCTCGGCGCAGTCGCAGGCCCAGGTCACCAGCAGAGGATCGGTGAGCTGCCCCACCTGGCGCACCAGACGGATCTGCTCCCACGCCGACTTGTCTATAGATCGGTCCGCCATGCCACGGCACTCCACCTCATACAGGATCGCGCCGTCCGCCCAGTGCAGTGGCAGGTGCTCCAGATCCACGGTGTGGTACCCCGCCTCGCAGGTCACCGGGCGGGCCACCTTGGGCAGCCACTTGCCCGGGCGCTTACCCTTGGGTAGGCAGCCTGAGTAGTCGCCGTGCCCGTAGGCTCCGGTGTGGTCCGGTCGCAGCCATTTGTACTCAGTCACAGCTTCACCGGGGAGAACTCGGGCAGGGGCTCCTCGGAGTCGATCAGCGCCACTCGCAGTGCCTCGATCAGCTGCTCGGTGTCTTGGCGGCTCATAGCGACGACAAACCGAGCCGGAAGGGACGCCCTCACCTCCTGAGTCAATGGGTCCCATCGCGCCTGAATCTCTTTCACTGTCCATCTCCCTGTTGGGGACCGCTCGGTCCCGTCACCAGAAGATTAGCACAGATGGCGGCACAATGGCGCTAAGGTGGCGCTAAGTTACCCGGGCATCACTTACCCAGCGCCCACACCCTGGACCGCCTGAGCCCCTCGATCTGGGAGGGGGTGAGGCCCAGCAGGTTACGGCTGGGCCGGCGGCGGATCTCCGGGTGGGGCTTCACCCTGGCGGGCAGGCGCCATGTCTGCTCCAGGTACGCCACCGCCATCTGGGCCTCCTGGCGGGATGGAAAGCAGTACCCATCGGTCAGCACCGCCCTGGCCCCGCACCGGATCATGTCGGCGGCCACCGCATGCAGGGTGAACTGGACGGCCCCCCAGAGGTGGGGCTGGAGCCAGAACCCGACCCTGGACTCCTGGCTCACCACCCCCCTCCTCATGATGATGCTGGTGGTCCGGCGGCAGTGGCCGATCACGGCATCCCGGGCATCCGACATCCCGGCCAGCCCCTCGGCCGCCTCGAAGGGGATGTGCCCCAGGCGGATCCTCCCCGACTCCGGGCTGAGCTGGAGGTCCAGGGTCAGGGGGCGGTATATCTCGAAGTAGGCCCGGCGGAGGTCGACCCACACCCCGCCGGCCAGAAGCTCCTCGGGTATCAGCACCGGAGGGCTGACGGCCAGGAGGCCCAAGTCCTGCTGTTGGCGCCAGAAGGGGCGGCCCATCTGACGCGGGGGCCGGTGGGCTCGGAGGAGCTGCCGGAGGTACGCTTTGGCCGCCTCTCCTCCCTGCCAGGGGAGGTCCTCCTCGGGCATGATCCGGGTCCGCTCCCCCCGCAGCGGGACGGCGACCCTTCCCCCGATGGCCAACTCCTCCCACGAGGGCGCCTCCTCCAGCATCCATCGGGGGAAGTCCGGCACTGGCATGCGGGGCGCCTCCCACACCTCGATTAGCGCCAGGTCCCAGGGAGTCACGGCTTGCCCTTCCGCTGCCGCTCGGCCACGCTCCGGTGGGGCACCCCGGGCCGGGAGTGAGGGCCGCTCGACGGCTTGCGGCTGCGCCCGCGCCGGACGTACAGAGCGGCCGAGGTGCTGGGGGCCCGGCCCCGCAGGCGCTTCCAGTCCCGGCGCTGCACATCCCCGGCGGTGACCAGGGAGTCCACGTATCCCTCTCCGTACCGCTTCACCAGCCGGGTCCGGTTGCGCTGGATGTAGGGGAGCCAAGCCGCGGGCTCGCGCTCCAGGGACTCCCGCGTGGGCACCAGCACCCCGGTGACCGGGCGCCCCGCCTCGTAGTACGAGCGGACCTCGGCGCGGGACCAGCCGCGGTACTCCCCTCCCCGCCACAGTTCCCGCTTGCGACGGAGGCTCAGTTTGCGCCAGTCCCGGCGCCTGCCCGCTCCCCTCCTGGCCGGTTCGGGGCTGATCGTGACGCGGCGTCGCACCCGGCGGGCTCCGATCTGCCTACCCAGCCCCTCGATCAGCGCCACCGACCAGTACTCCTCGGGGATCCCCGCCTCCAGGGCGTAGTCCACGGCATCGTCCACATCCATGTGGGTGGTGTGGAAGTTCTGCGGGGTGACGGGGCAGAGAGAGCCCCGGATCACCACCGCCAGCACCCGGCCGGGCTCGGGCATCTTCTATTGCATTATTCGGGCGATCTGCTAGTATCGCCCTGGCTGCTGCACATAAGCCGGTACGGTACTCCCGCTACCGTTCCTAATTCAAGTGCCCCGGCCCCATCCGGGCCAGGCGGCGCGGCGGGACCTCCCCTAATCTCTCTCCCGGGGGAGGCTTGCCTACTCGGAGGCCGCTTCCGCCCTCGCCTGGTGGGCTATGAACGCCGAGGCGATCATGAGGGCCAAGCCGCCCACCACCAGGACGGTGCCCAGGAGCCACAGGCCCTTGCCCACACACTCCCAGCAGACACCGTCCTCTACGGATGGAAGCTCGGCCCCAGGAGGTGGACCATCTCGGTCACCGCTCCGGTCATGAGCGTAGCCAGGGTGATCGTCCCGATCACCATCTTCCATATCTGCCCCTTCAGCTGGTCGCGTGCCTTCTGTACCGTCCGTTCGGAGATCAGCTCCCCCAGCGCCTCCGTCTGCTGCGGCGTCAGATTCGGCATCCTGGAGAGCTGCAAGCCCAGCTCGCTCACCTGGCGATCCGTGCTCACCCGCCACTCCTCCAGGCTCGCCAGCCTCTCTGGGATCGACGGCATCCGTCATGCGACACTGGTGGAGGATCCGCCGCTCGCCGTCACTCCGTTGACCGTCACGTGGTACCCGCCGAGCCCCGCCACGATGAGCGCCACCCCGAAGGGGGTACCCAGCCCGGCGTGCAGGGCCGGGACCGGGAAGCTGGCGACTCCCAGCCCAAAGGCCAGGAGGGATCCCAGGGGCTTGCCGAGGAAGCGGCTGGAGATCGACGGGGTGCCGGATCTGGCGGACGATGTGGTATTCACGGTCACGGTCAGGCCCTCGCCGGGCCGTCGGGCTGGCCCACCCGGGAGAGGGAGGGGTCGCGCGATCCCACTTCCAGGGTAACCTCCTCCGGGGCCGAAGGGGCTAAAGGGCCCGCGGTCCCCGCCGCCTCCTCGGTGGCCTCGGTGGAGTCCTGGGGCGCCTGCTCCTCGGCAGCGGTCGGCTCGGCAGGGGCGGGCACGGCGACGCTCGCCACGGGCGGGGCGGAGCTGACGGTGAAGTCGCCCGCCAGTTCATATACGGCCCCGGTCGCGTGGTCGGTGAGATATGCGGACATGTCAACCTCCGGTCTTGCGCTTGGCGAAGGGCGCCAGCACTCCCATGGAAGCCAGCAGTCCCAGATTGGTGAGCGGTCCCTTGTGGCCGATCGCCTCCAGGTGATCCAGCCAAGGCTCGATCCGCGCCAGGACCGCTTCGATGTGGGCCAGCCTCTCCTCGAGGTTTGCAGGGGCCTCCATGGGGCGTAGTATATGCGCCGAGTCCGCATCTGTGGAGGGCTGGCAGAGAGTGGAGGTCGCGCATGGCTGACGACGACGACCAGGACCAGGACCAGGACGAAGAGGGGGGCGAGGACCTCCACAAGGTAGTCGGGGATGTCCTGGAGGAGAAGCTCCCCGGCATCCTGGAGAAGCTGGGATTCAAGCCCAAGGGCGAGGAGGAGCCGCCGCCCAGGTCCAAGGGCACACCCCGGACCGCCCGGGATGAGGAGGCCCACTGGGAGGAGCGGGTGAGGGCCGAGGTCGAGAAGATACTCGGGGAGAAGTCGAAGTCGGCCCCACCCCCGGAGAAGCCCGCAGGCGAGTCTGCCCCGGCGCCCCCGAAGACCCCCTGGCAGGAGCGCCTCTGGGGAGGGCCCAATAGGTGACCCAGGGCATCCCAGACCACACCCACCAGCCCTCCCGCCAGCTGGCGGTGGCCCACTCTAAGTCCCTGGACCCCCGGCTGGACCGGGTGATCGTCCAGATAACCGATGGCCCGTACACCTTCGCCGTGGCCTTCACCACGGATGAGGCGCACGCCCTGGCCGAGGGGCTGTCCTTCAACGTGAAGGAGCTGCGGACGGTGCGGGACGCCGCCGCCAAGGCCCTCCGCGGATGAGCGCCGCGCCGGAAGACCTAGAAGTCGAGCAGGAGCCGGAGGGGGCGCCCCGGGAGGAGGCGCCCTCCCGGCCGTCCCGCACCCCTGGCGAGAGCTGGGGGGCATGGATGGCCAGGATCCGCGCGTGGCAGCGGGAGCATGGCGGGGCGACCAGGCGGCAGGCCACGGGAGAACGGCCCGCCAAGAAGTCCCGCGCCCGCCGGCGAGTATCCGAGTCCTCGCCCAGGGTGCCGAGGGCGCGCCGACACTCGCTGGCCCCCGCGTTCTCCTGGGTCTGGCAGGGCATGGGGACCGGCCTGGTCATGACCGGCCGGGACCGCCCCGTCGGGTCGGCCATGGTGGTCGAGTCCCGGCTGGCCGGACGCCAGCTGGACTCCTTCGTAGCGGGCAGCTTCCTGGACAAGATCCTCCAGCCCTTCGCCTCCAAGGGAGACTCGGCCAAGGGCCTCGGGGTGGTGCTGGGCTTCCCGCTCATGGTCGGCCTCCTGGAGCGGCGGCCCGAACTGGCCCCAACCCTCCGCCCGCTGGGGGCCTTCATGATCCAGGAGATCCTCATCGAGATAGGCAAGATCCCTAAAGAGGAGATCCGCCGGGTGGCCGAGGCGGAGCAGGCCGCCCAAAGCCTGGAGATGGGCATGGGGTACGAGGAGCTGGTGACTGCCTTCTTCGGCCCGGATCCCCGCCAGACGGCGCCAGAGTCTCCCTCTCCGGACACCGAGGCCGCCTAGAGGTGGCGGCGGTGGCCCGCCCCCAGGCCGAGGCGGTGGCCATGCCCTGGGATGAGTTCCTGCTGTGGTTCGGGGACCGCTGGCGCCAGGGGGACCACATCGACGTGATCTCCCCCACCGGGACGGGCAAGACCACCTTCGTGGGGCAGCTTCTGGTGCTGCGGAAATACGTCGCGGTCTTCGACTCCAAGGGCGGGGACAAGACCCTGGACAAGCTGCCCTACGCCCGCATTCGCAAGTGGCCTCTGCCCGATCGGGCCTACGACCGGATGGAGCGGGGAGAGGCGGTGCGGATCATCGTCGGCTGGAAGGTCCGGAAGCGCTCGGAATACCCCAGGCTGTGGGCGCTCCAGGCCCAGGTTCTGGACGGGATCTGGGAGCAGGAGAAGTGGACCCTCTACCTCGATGAACTCCAGATGGCCACGGACCCCCGGATGGGCCAGCGCATGGGTGGGGATATAGAGATGTTCCTCATCGGGGCCAGGGACCGGGGCATATCGGTGGTATCAGGCCACCAGCGGACCAGCTGGTCCCCCCGCTCGGCCTCCGACCAGGCATCGTGGATCGTCACCTCGATGACCGGGGATGAGGACGTCATGACCGCCATCGCTCGGCGGATGGGTCGGCCTGTGCCCCAGATCCGGGGTGCCATCCGGGCACTCGATGAGCACGTCTGGCTGGTGGTCAGCAAGCGCCCCCGGGACCCGGTGATCGTGACCTCCCCGCCGCCCCTGGGGCCGAGATGAGGATCCGCCTGACCCCCGAGTTCGTCGCCCGCCTGGCGGTGCTGACCGCCGGGGTGGCCATCCACGAGGGGGCGCACGCCCTGGTGCTGAATGCGGCGGGAACCACCACCCGGTTCAAGTTCTATGGCATCGCCGCCGCCACGGACTACCGGGACTCAGAGCGGCAGCCCGGGGCCAGGACCATACTGGTGACCCTGGTGGCGGGGCCGGTGGCCGAGCTGGCCTTCTACTCCCTGGTTTCCTTCGCGGTGCCCGGCCTGGCGCCCCTCATGGCCCGGGTGGCCTTCCTGCAATTCGCCTCCAACGCCCTGCCGGTGATCCCCGGGTCGGACGGATGGAAGCTCGGGCGGGCGGGCCTCGGGCTCTGGCAGGACCGGCGCCTCCTGCCCGCCTACCGCTGCCCCCGCCATCGACGGGCGGTGGGCTTGCGCTCTGGGCCTCCCATCCCTATATAATCCTGCCCGGGTGGCGACGACGCGCTGGAGGCATACCCATGCCGAACCGGCGCACGATGGCCCTGATCGTGCTGGGGTCGATCCTATCGGTCACGGCCGAGCGGTTCCTGCTCCGGTCATGGGCGGCTCGGAACCTGGCCGAGGGCGAGAACGCAAACCTCGCCAAGGCCCTGCTCGCAGGTTGAGGAGGAGCTAGACAATGGCAACTGCGCCCGCCCCCGGGGCCGTCTCCCAGACGGTCCAGCCCCAGACCACCGGGCAGCCGCCGGGCGGTCCCTTCATCCGCTACAGCCAGCCCGGCTCGCGGCAGATGTACAACACCGCCATCAGCTTCGGCGGCAGTGTCACCCAGCCCCTGCCCTCGGCGCCGGGGTATCTCCGCAAGCTCCGCTTCACGGTCACCGCCTCCGGTGGCGTCAACGGAACCGTCACCGTGGCGGCCGCGGCCGATGCCCCATACAACATCTTCTCGCTGGTCCAGTTCAAGGATGCCTACGGAAACCCCCTGATCGTCGGGGACGGGTACTCCATCCTGAAGCTGCTCCCCATGTATTCCGGGCAGTTCGGGCTCGACGGCTCCGCCGACGTGGCGAACCTGCCATCCTTCGCGGCGGTGTCGGTCGGCACCACGGGCACCGGCGACTTCACCGTCTCGGGCGCTCTGCCCGCCGAGTTCGCCAAGGGGATCGGGGTCATCTCGATGGCCAACAGCTCCCTCTTGCCTAACGTCAACCTCCAGGTCGCCACGTCGGGTTCTCTGTACACCACGGCGCCGGGCACCCTCCCGACCATGAGCCTGGAGCTGGACGCTGACTTCTACTGGCTGCCTCAGGGCCAGCCGGTGGTCCCGATCAGCCTGGGAACCACCCAGCAGTGGGTGGTGCAGCAGGCCACCCCGGGCATCGGGTCCGGGGCCTCGGCCAGGGTCGGCCTGCCGAGGCTCGGTGGGTACATCACCACCCTGGTGCTGATCCTTCGGGACTCCACCGGGGCGAGGATCGACGCCTGGCCGGCCCGGGTCCAGGTCTACATCGACGGGATACCGATCTGGGACGACCCTATCTCCAAGGTCTACGACGACATGTTCATCCAGTTTGGCGGGACCTCGGGGAGCTACACCCGGCCCACCGGGGTGATCGCCTTCACCCGCAAGACCTCCATGAGCCAGAAGTCCCTCGGCCTCCTGGACACCGGGGAGACCCTGCTGTCCACCAACCCTGGGACCCTCATCGAGGTGAACGGATCGCCCTGGGGCGCGATCACCAACGCCCCGGCTACCCTGAACGTGCTGGTCGGCATGGTGGTGCCGGTCAACCAGCTCACCACCGGTCTGCCGGAGGTCTGAGATGCCTCCTGACTTCAACTCGGTTTGGGCGAACTTCGGGGCGGGCGGGTCGGCTGGCGTGGCCGCTCAGCTCCCCGCCGAGCAGGGCTTCGGCCCTGTTCGGACCCCGGGTTCCCCGGCCGTCTGGTCCCCGACTCACCCCTACGGGATCCAGTTCCTGATCGGGGTGGGATCCATCGCCCTGCTGGTGCTTCTCTGGCACTCGCTCCCCCGCTGAACCGAGGAGATAAGGAATGCTGACTGACGGCCGCTTCTACACCGGTGTGGTGGCGGGCATGATCCTGCTCTGGGTCATCGACCGCTACATCTTCAAGACCCCGGGAACCCCCAGCTCGAACTCCGCGGGCTGATCCTGCCGTGATGGGACTGGGCATCCTGGTGGCCCTGGCCGGCTACACGCTGGTGTACCTGGGCCTCCAGAACCTCAACGGGTGCAACGCGAAGCTGCTGGACGTGATAACGCCCGGCAAGTACACGCCATGCACCCCTGCGTCCAGCCCCAACGGGGCTCCGGCCCCGGCATCGGCCAAGTCACCCAACCCCGGGGGTCCGGGAGGCATCCTCGGCCAGGGGACAGGCCCGTACGTCCCTCCGGGAGTCGCGCCGCAGCTGGGGGGACATTCGTGAACGCCCTGCTGGCGGCCTGGCTCGTGAGCCTCTCGATCTCCTCCTGGCAGTCGGTCACCCGGGACCACGCGGCCCCGGTGCCCGGTAATCTCCTGGGGATCTCGGCTCTCTTCGCCGCCCTCGGATTCATAGCGGAATGGAACGCGCCCCTGGCGGGGATCACCGGCTGGGGGCTGGTGATAGCCCAGGGCATCTCTCTGGCAGGCAAGGCCCAGCCCACCCAGGCGGGCGGAGCCGCCGTGACCAATCAATCAGGAGGCACGGCCTCGGGAGTGGCAGCATGAGTGGCAAGATAGCCGGCTGGGGATTCGTGATCATCTCCGGGATCATCATCGCGGACATCCTCATCCACCCGGCCGGGACCACCGCAGCAGGGAACGCGGCCATCGGCTTTGCCGTGCCCACCTACGACGCTCTCCTGGGCACCGCGCCTAAGCAGGGCTGAGTGTCGCAGTCCACCCAGATCCCGCCCGGGACCAGGCTGGAGCCCTACAGCCCCACCCTGTTCACGCTGGCGCCCGCCCTGATGGCGGGGGACCGGACCCAGGTGAACTGGTTCGAGCCCACCGCCGGGGGACCCCGGGGCGCGGCCTATGCGCCCGCTCCGACTCTGCCGTGGCTCCAAGCGGCGGCCACGGTGAGGCCCTCGGCCGTGGTCCCGGACGAGACGCACCCGGAGACGTACACCCCACTGCCCCCGCCGAAGACCCCGGATGTGCGGATCTTCTCGGACAATCCGGTTCCGGTGCCGGCGGTGCCCTTCCGCCAGTACAAGGGCCCGGGTGGGGCCCAGGATCCGCCACAGATCGGCGGCCGGTTCGTCACGGCCTGGCCGCAGCCCAACATCCGCTGGCCCATCTGGGGCGGCGGAGGATCGCCTAGCGGGGCCGGCTGATGGCCGAGGAGCGGCGCAAGCCGGCGTCCAAGAGCGCCAAGCCCGGGGCCAAGGGCAAGGGGCGCGGAAACGCTCTCACCCGGAAGTACGGGCCGCTGCCCGGTTACGCATGGGTGGCCATCGTGGCGGGGGCGGGGGTGCTGATCTACGAGCTGTTCCTGAAGGGGAGCGGCTCGGGCGCCCTGGCTTCCTCTCCGGCGGGAAGCGGAGCGGGGTCGGGCGGCGGGGGAGGCACCGGACCTCAGTCTCCCTTCCCGCCCTACCCGGGCCCTGGAGGGTCGGACCAGCCCCCCCAGCCGCAGGTGACCGTGCCCGGCATGATCCCCACCACCACTCCCAGTTCTCCCGGCGGCGGGGGTAAGACACCAAGCGCGGCGTCGCAGCCCACCCCCGCCGCCCACTACCCCTCGATCACCACTCTGGTCGACCATGTGGCCCCGGCGGTGCAGACGATCGTCCGGGGAACCTCCACCTCCGGGATCCCCGGGCTGACCGGCGAGGGGGCCATCAACCCCAACGTCTACTCGAACCACATCCCGGTGGGGCATTCGGCCCAGAACGTGAACCCCAACCTGGCTCCCCAGATCCGCCAGTTCGGCGGTCGCTCCCAGCCGGTGGTGCAGGCCCAGACGCCGGCCGAGGCGCTTAACCAGGCCTTCCTGAGCTGGCTGGGCACCCACCCGGGCGGGACCTCGGCGGAGTTCTCCCAACAGCTCAACGCGGCGGCCCTGGCCCAGCGCAACGCGGCGATCACCAGGGGCGCCGGCGGCAGCCAGAACGTGACCCACACCAAGTACGTCACCAAGATCACCACCGGGGCTCAGGCCAAGCAGGGCGTGGCGCCCCAGATCCGGGCGGCGAGGTCCTGACGTGTGGCCCCCTGACCGGCTGGACACCCACCCGCTGACGCCCCAGGACATGAACCTGGAGGTGCCGTTCGGGCCGTATCCCTACACCTCGAAGATCCCTCAGTTCACGCCGCCCCCGGCCCGCCTCATGGCCATGCCGGACTTCATGCTGGAGCCCCGGCCACAGCCGATGGGCGTCAGCTCCAGGGGACGGCGCCGGCGGAGGCGGAGATAGTGGCCACGAGGGCCCAGATCGCCGGGGCCTCGGGGATCATCGGCATATCCATCCTGGCGGCCGGCGACGCCGCGAACTTCTATTCCGGGGCTCTGCCGAGCTTCTTCACCATATCCTCTGACTTCTTCCAGGGCCAGGGTAGCCGGGCGGGGAACGTGAAGCGCATCCGCCAGGGGGAGATCCTGGCGACGGCCCTCTCGCTGTCGGTGGGCCTGGGGGCCTCCCTGGTGGCGGGCAACTGGCTGCCCCTGCTGGCCACGGCGGCCGTCTGTACCGTCCTGGTCGCGGGGTATGAATTCGCTCTGCACCACCCGGCCTCCCAGGAGGGGTAACCCGTGGCTCAGGCGCTGAGCAACCTGACCCCCCAGACGTTTGCCGAGGCCGTGCTGTCGCAGCTCGGGCTGCCCCAGACGCCCTCGAACATCCAGGCGATGGTCGCCTGGCAGAAGAAGGAAGGGGGCAACTGGCAGAACACCGCCCGCTACAACCCGCTGAACACCACGCTTCGCCTCCCGGGGTCCACGGTCATGTCCGGGGGCAACTCCGCGGGGGTGCAGAGCTACACCTCATGGGATCAGGGGGTGCAGGCGACGGCGGAGACGCTGCGTCTGCCCAACTACTCCGGTATTCGCCAGGCCCTGGCCCAGTCTGCCGGGTGCGGGGCTCTGAGCCAGGCGGTGGCCAACTCCCCGTGGGGTACGGGCAGCTTCGCGCAGGAGTGCGGCTCGAGCTACAACCCCACGTCCAGCGGACAGCCCCAGGGATCCAACGTCGGGAGTACGCCCCAGGGGTGTGCCATGCAGCTCCCCTTCGGGATCTGCCTGCTCTCCAACGCCCAGGTGCAGGACCTCCAGAACATCCTCATCATCGGGGCGGGCGGGGTGATCCTCCTGGTGGGGGGGCTGATCGTGGTGATCTCCGCCTTGGGATCTTCGGGAGCGGGGCGCAAGGCCAAGACCGTCGCCCAGGCCGCCAACATGCCGGCGGTGGTGGTGCGGGGCACGGTGCGGGGCGGGGCCCGGGCCACCGGGGCGGTCCAGAAGCGCCAGGCCGACCGGGAGACCGCGCGAAACCGGGAGTCCTACCGCCGGCAGAGATCCCAGCCCCCGCGGCGGATCGAGAACCCGCTGGGAACCCGGCAGGCCAACCGCGCCCGTGTGGAGCGGTCGCAGCGCCAGCAGGAGCGGGACCGGATCGACCGCGCCCTGGCCGAGAGCAAGCGCCGGCAGCGGGAGGCGCCGAAGTATGATTACTCGCAAATCCCCTTCTAGGAGGGCCGCATCATGGCCGTGGTAGAGGCAGACGCCGAGCTGGTGGTGGCCTTCCGAGCGGGGCTGGGGAGCCTGTCGGAGGCCCAGGCCGAGCAGAACCGGCTCCTGCGCCGGATCGCCCGCGGGCAGCGGATCCCCATCGACGCCCCCATCCAGGGCTCGGGGACCGCGGACGCCTCGGGGGATGTGGTATTCGACTGCGGCGGACCGGCCCAGGGAAGGGTGTGGGTGCTCCGCCGGCTGGCCGTGGGTGGCACTGACCCCACCGCGGTGGCCACGGGCTCGGCGTACTTCTACGCCTCCACCTCGCAGCTGATCGCCCAGCTCTCCGCATCGCAGTGGTTCGACTTCGCCTCTACCCTGCCGCTGGTGGGGTGGTACACCTCCCGCCAGGTGGTTATCCCGGCGCCCCTGCACATCATGTGCCGCATCAAGGGGGGCGCCTCGGGCGCCCTCTACGTGGTGTCGGGCGGAGCCCAGGATGAGCAGCAGTTCCTCCGGGCCGAGGCGGAGTACACGCTCTGATGGGCTTCCCCAGCGGAGGCGGAGGATCGGGGCCGCCATTGGTCTACAACGTCGTGGACTACGGCGCCGACCCTACGGGGACCAACGACAGCTCAGCGGCTTTCAATAGCGCGCTCGCGCTCAACCTTCCTGTGTGGGTACCCCCAGGTAACTACCGCATCTTGGCTGGTATCAACATGGCTCAGGGCCAGCACCTCATTGGACCATCACCCTCATGGTCCTACGGGGGCTCCTCGGAAACAGCTAATCGCGCTCGCCTTTTCCTGGACTCCGGGGCGACCGTGCCAATGTTCAGCATGGCCGATACAGATGGTCATATGACCATCGAAAACCTCTTCTTGGATGGGGCGGGGGTCGCTCAGGACATAGTACACTTCCCCGCTACCAGCGGATTTCATGACTACTTCTCTGATGTGAAGGGGTGCTACTTCACCAACATCGGGACTGGAGTCTACGGACTTTACGGCGGCAATAACACAGGCTCTGTCTACGTTTCCCATTGTCGTTTCTATCAAGGAACCGCGACAGGAGGCAACGGAGTCTATTTCTCAACGTCCTCAGGATTTGTTATCAACACCCTTTTCAACGGATTCGTTGGTACTGGGTGTTATGCGGCCTACAACCTCGGCGGCTACAACAACCGCTACATCAATTGTGACTTCGGGGTTAACAACATCGGACTCCGAAACGATACCCAGGAGTGCCTCGTTCTAGGGTGTTTCTTCGACCGCAACAACCACGAGGCTATCCTGGTCAATGGCAGCGGCACACAGATCATTGGCAATCAGTTTCACAGCAACTCTCAGACTACCAGCGGTGCTGCTCCCGACATAACCTTAGCGGGTAGCCTTTCAGATATAAGCATCGTAGGGAACTACTTTGGCCCCTTGGATGGTGGGATCGTCAACAAGACTAGCTACGGGTACTACGTCAACACGGGTACCGTCGTCGCTGCATGGGGCAATATCTTGGCCCCTTCCAGCAGGACCGTCGGCCTCACCAACTGGAATAGCATCCAGACTGCACCGACCGTTCCAGCATCGGGAACCGCGCTGATAAACCCATTCAGCCTTCCCTGCATGGTCTACGTCAACGGCGGGGCCGTGACCGCAATAGCCATACGGGGCACCACCGTCCTGCCCGGTGATGGCGTAGTTCAGTTGGGATCGCAGGACAGCATAACTCTTACCTACACCACCGCGCCAACGTGGGTGTGGTCTATCATGCATGATTGAGAGATGGACCGGGCACTACGGGCCTGGACCGGGCACTGAGAAACAACAATGATTTGGTCCACTATCGTCTGGCTCGGCTGGCTCGCTCTGTTCGGGGTGTTCGAGCTTTCCGCGCTCTGGGGCAAGGTTCCTTGGACCACCATGAGCCAGTGGACCTGGGATCTGGAGGCCGCCTGGTGGCCCCTGCCGTGGTTGGTGATTGTGGCGCTGGCGCTCCTCATGGTCCATCTGGCCACCGGCC
>JAJYXT010000037.1 GCA_021801645.1 bacterium | reverse complement strand
CCCCGGGCGGCCGGTGCCGTGCTGGTGGCCGCGCTCCCGCTGCTGGCCCGGCTTGCGGTCTGGTGGCTCTCCCGCCCCCGGAATGAATCCCGGGCCACCTGGGCAGCGCCGGCATCTTCCGTCGAGCGCACCGAGATGTGGGTCACCAGGCGCTGGCCGGGCAGGTGGAAATTGCGCGTCGTCAGCACCAGGTGGATGGCGGCGCCCCCGGCTCCGAGCCGGGGCAGGGGGGCGCCGGCCTGGCTCCGGCTGCTGGCTCGCAGCCGGCCCGGGCCGGCCGGTGGGCCACCTCCCGATCTCCTCCGGCTGCCGGCGCCCACGGGGGCCGACAAGAAGCTCGGCTGAAGCCGTCGCCCCTGGCGACGGGAGCTGACGTTCTACCGGAATCCCGTCGCCGGCACGTCACCGCTCTTGCGGCCCGCCGCGATCGCTGTTAGGATCGCGGCGAGACAAACTTGCTCTCGTCCCTCCCCATGTCTCGACCACTGAAATCGCGGCTGCTGCGCCTGACCGCCCAACTGGGTCTGTTCGGCACGCTGGTGCTGGGTGCGGCGGCGATCGTGGCCAGGCCGGCCGGGGCCAGCAACCTCGGGGCCGAGATCGCCCAACTGCAGGCCCAGGAGAGCGCTCTCCGAAGTCAGCTGGCGGGCATCCAGGGAGAGGCCTCCTCGGCAGCTCAACAGGCCGCGTCCACGCAACAGCAGGTGGCCACCGCCCAGGCGAAGCTCGCCCAGGGGCAGGCCGAACTGGCCCAGGCGAACGCCGCCCTGGCCGAGACCAACGACCGGATCGGGCAGACCCAGGCCCAGATCGTCCTGGACCGCAACCAGCTGGCCCAGCTGGTCCGGGAGATGTACCAGCACGGCAACGCCAACAACCTTTCGACGGCCATCGCCGACAGCTCGGGGGTGACCCAGTTCTTCGACACCACGCTCCAGCTCCAGACCGTGGGCCAGCAGTTCAGCTCCCTCACCCAGGAGCTCAGCAGCGAGGAGGACCAGCTGCGGACGCTCCAGGCGGGACAGCAGGCCCAGCAGGAGAAGGTCACCGCCCTGGTGGCGTCCTTCCAGGCGGCCGCCAACCAGCTCCAGGCCCAGGAGCTGAGCTTCCAGAACCAGGCCAGCTCGCTCTCCGGGCAGGCCGGGCAGATCGCCTCCCGGATCCAGCAGATCGCCTCCCAGATCCAGACGCTCCAGGCGGAGGAGGCGGCGATCAGCTCCTATGGCGGTCCCGCCAGCGCCGAGGAGGGAACCATCCTCAAGACCTTCCCGGCCCCGGCCCCAGCCTATCCCGACGGGTACCCATGGGGTCAGTGCACCTGGTTCGTGGCCGGGCAGACGAACGTGCCCTGGCAGCCGCGGGGCAACGCGGACCAGTGGATCCAGGAGGACTACTCCATGGGCACCCCCTACGCGGTGGGCTCCACCCCCAGGGTGGACTCCATGGTGGTCTTCGATCCGGGGGGGATCTACGACTACTACTACGGGCACGTCGCCTGGGTGGTGGCGGTCCTTGGGCCCACCACCTTCGTCGTCGAGGAGGACAACTTCTACGGATACGGGCTGGCGGACCAGCGCGAGATCTACACCCTGCAGGGAGTCGAAGGTTTCATCTACGGTTAGCCGGTGACTTCCTCCCCTTCCCCGCTCGCCCAGCCCCCGGGGCGTCCCCTGGTCCTCTTCCACGGTGACTGCCCCGACGGGTTCGGCGCAGCCTTCGCCGCCTGGAAGGCGATGGGGGACGGCGCGGACTACCGCGGGGTCAGCCACGGGGAGCCGCCTCCGGCGGTGGACGGGCGGCGGGTTCTGATCTGTGACTTCGCGTACGACCGGGAGACGATCATCGCCCTGGCGGGTCGGGCGGCGGAGCTGATCGTCCTAGACCACCACGTCTCCGCTCAGTCAGAGCTAGGAGACCTCCCCTTCTGTCACTTCGACATGCAGCGCAGTGGCGCCGTGATGGCGTGGGAACACTTCCACCGGGAGCCCGTTCCCGAGCTGCTCCGCTACGTTCAGGACCGGGACCTCTGGCGCAACGAGCTGCCCGAGTCCGAGGAGGTCTCTGCGGCGCTGAGGGCCTGGGATTTCGACTTCCAAACCTGGGACCAGCTGGACGTGGGGAAGCTGCGGGCCGAGGGCCGGGCACTTCTGGCCTACCAGCGGCGCACCGTGGAGCGGGTGGCGGCCCACGCCAGCCCGGTGGAGATCGCCGGGGTGAAGGTGCCGGCGGTCAACAGCCCGGTGCTGCAGAGCGAGCTGGGGGACCGGCTCGCCCAGGGGCAGCCTTTCGCCGCGGTCTGGTGGCAGGGGGCCGGCGAGGTGGCGCGCTGGTCGCTTCGCTCGACCCCCGAAGGCATGGACGTCAGCGAGATCGCCGCCCGTTATGGTGGCGGGGGGCACCGAACCGCCGCCGGCTTCAAGGGCGAGCCCCCACGCGGCGGACGGGTGCCGGTGCCCGAGCCGCACTGAGGCGGCTCAGCCACTCGCGGTGAGCCGCTTCAGGAGGTAGGCGTTCCCGGGACTCCAGCTCCGCGGCCGGGCGCGCCGTACCTCATCCAGCGCCGACCCCAGGCCACTCAGCTCGCCGAGCTCAAGCACGCGGATGGCCGGGGACAGCGCCGCGGCTCGAGTGGCGTTGGCCAGCTGCTCCAGCCCCCTCAGGGTGTCCGAGCGAGCTGGGATCACCACCCCCCGCCGCCCGAGGGCCAGGAGTTCGGCCATGGAGCTGCGCCCCGCCCGGGCGACGACCAGGCTGGCGGCGAGCAGGTGGCGGGCATACCCGGCGCGGTCCGAGCCGGCCTGCAGGTGGGGGTGCCGCTGAGGGTCGACATCGTCCCCGGGGAACACGAGGCAGCGCGAGAGCTCCCCCGCGACCACCGCGGCCTCCAACCGGTCGAGGATCTGACGGTTGGACTCCTCCAGCCGGTGATCGCCGCGGCTCCCCCCGCCGAGCACTGCCACCGCTGGCCCGGACGAGGTGGCTGGGGCCGCGAGCAGCTCGGGCCGCACCAGCGTGGGCAGCCGCAGGATCAAGGTGGGGCCTATCCGCTCGAGCTTCACCCCGCGACGGAGCTCGCCCACCAGAACCAGGTCGGCTGCGGAGTGCAGCTGGCCCGCGAGAAGCCGGGCCCCGGGCGTGTGCCCGGGGCTGCTCAGGTCGTGGAGGTTGGCCATGGCCACCAGCTGACCCGGGAAGGCCCGGCGCAGGAGGGGAAGGAGCAGCGGGTAACCATGCACCACCAGGGCGGCCGGGCGGGCGCGGCCAAGTGCGGAGAGGAGACGCTGGAGGTCACGGGAGTCGATCAACGCCTGCTGCGGGTCCGGACCGCCCTCCAGGGTGAACTCGGAGACCGGGCCTCGCGCCATGCGTCGGGCATAGGCCGCCGCCTCAGGGGAGGTGAGGAGTCGGGTTGGGGCGCCGGCGGCGCCCAGCAGCGCCATCAGGGCCAGCGCCTCGGTGAGCCGCCCCAGCCCGGGGCGGGCCCGCACCAGGACCCAGACCGGCCCCTCCCTCAGCCGGGACCAGAGGGGGGCCAGGCCCCGGTCTCGGCCCGTGTCCTGGGGCACCTGGAGGCCGGTCCCTTCAGGGGAGGCGGTCGGAGGTCACTATCTGCCCGTCCGCGAGCTCGGGCGACCGGCCCACCCCGATCCCGTCCAGGGGGTCCAGGTCGAGGAGGAAGGAGCGGCAACGCTCCCTCTCCTCCGCCTCCCCCAGGGCGGCGGCGCAGACCATCAGCAGGTGGAGGGAGCGGAGGAAGCCGCGGTTGGTCTCGTCCTCCCACCTGACCTCCCCACTGCCGCCCCATCCGTTCCGGCGGAGCCGGTCCAGCCCCCGGTGGTACCCGGCCCGGGCGCAGGCGTATCCCAGGACCGGGTCTCCGGCAAGGTACACAGCCTGGCCCAGCCGGGCCCACCCGTCCAGAAAGTCGGGATGCTGAGCGCACACCGCCCTCAGTGCCGGGAGGTTACCGGGCGGTCCCGCTGCCAGCGCCTGCTCCAGCTCCCGCTCCGCCTCCTGGCTCTCTGCCGGTAGCACGGTGCGACGGCTGGCGGCGATCTGGTGCCCGTGGGCCGCCACGGGGACGGCGCCGAGGGGACGTGGGACGTCTGCCATCTGCTGCTGCCCTCTGGGGAGCTGGTACCCCGTAGCGGATTCGAACCGCTGATCTCCGCCTTGAGAGGGCGGTGTCCTGGGCCACTAGACGAACGGGGCAGCGGTCGCTCGATGGCTAGTCTAAGCTCCCGGCGGTCGCCTCAGTCGGTGGCGACTCCCCGCGGCGAGGCGAGGGTCCGCCCCGGCCCCCCAGATGACCAGGGCGGATTCCACGAGGGCGGCGTGACTCTGGACCTGGGGATAGTTCCCGAGCATCCGCCGTGTTGCCGGATCGGCCACCTCGGAGAGCTGGCCGGAGGGACCGGCGAGGCGCACCAGGGAGCGGAAGCGGGCCACCGCGGCCTGCGTCCGACCGCAGGCCGCCTCGGCCACCGCCGCCCAGAAGGAGGGAAAGATGAAGGGCAGGCATGGATGGGGGATTCCGTCCCGCTCCGGCCGGTGGCGGGCGACCAGGGGAAAGGCTCCGAGCTGGCCGAGGACAAAGTCCAGCGTGCCCGCCTTGCGGCTCCCCTCCGGGAGGGGGTAGCCGACCAGGTAGGCCGCCAGGGTGGCGGCGTCGGCTGAGCCCTCGCCGAAGGCCATGGTCAGCTCGCCCGCTGGCCCCGTGCCGCGTCCTGCCACCGCCTCCTCCAGCTCCCTGCGGGCAGCCGCCCAGCGGCTGGCGCCCGAGGCGTCGATCCGGCCCTTCTGGGCCAGGTCCAGGGCCCGATCCAGCGCCACCCAGGCAAGGATCTTGCTGTGCAGGTAGTGGCGCCTCCGGCCGCGCACCTCCCAGATGCCGTGGTCCGGCTGGCGCCAACCGATCGCCGCCGCGTCCGCCAGGTGGGGGATCTGCTCCAGCAGCTCCTCGGGGCACCCGCCCGCGCCCTCCAGCAGGTGGGCGAAGCGGCACACCTCGCCTAGGGTGTCCACCTGGGCCTGCTGGGCCGCCCCGTTGCCCACCCTCACCACCGCTCCGAGATACCCGCGCAGGTGGGGCAGTGATCGCTCAGGAGGAAGGGGGCCGCCGTCCAGCCGCCGCACCGGCTGAGTTCCCTGGCGCAGCAGCCCCGCCAGCCCCCGGGCCAGGTGGCGCGCTCCCTCCAGATCGCCTCCCAACGTGAGGGCCGCCCCGGCGTCGGCGTTGTCGCGCAGCCAGGCATAGCGGTAGTCCCAGGCCCGCGGGCTGCCCGGCCACTGGGGAATGGAGGTGACCGGAGCGGCCACCAGCAGGCCGCTCTCCCGATCCTGAAGGGCGTGCAGCTGCTCCAGCGAGGTCTCCACCGCCCGGCGCGCCCAGGTGGGGGCCCGCGTCAGCCGTGCCATGGCGGAGGGGAGCACGGCCCGCTGCCAACCGGCCACCTCGGCGAGCAGCGGGTGAACCGGGTCGTCCGGCAGCGGCCCCGGATCCGCGCCCAGGCGCAGGGTGACGTTGAGACCCTCCGCCGGCACCAGCAGCGGAGACGCCGGGCCAGGTCCGGCCGGGTCGATCTCCAGCCGAAGTGGGCCTCCCGGTCCGGAGGGCCAGGGGCTGGAGGGCAGGAACGCCCCGTGGGGCGCCGGGCGCCAGCCGGAGCCAGCCGAGGGGTCCTGGAGCTCCAGCACCGCCTCCAGGCCGGGCTCTCCGGTGAGATGCCAGCGCAGGGCCGGCCCTCCCGGCCCGCCCCCGGCCACGGCCACCTCGAGCCGGGCCCTCTCCCCCCACCTGGCCACCATCACCCGGCCCGGTGCCAGCCAGCGGCTCTGCGGGGCTCCGCTGAGGCGGGGGCGGATGCCCACGGAGACTCCCTTCGGGTCGAGCAGGCGCGCCAGCCGAAGCGGGCCGTCGAAGCCGGGGGGACTCCAGAACCAGCACCTTCCCCACCCGTCCAGCAGTGCCGCTCCCCGGCCGTCCGAGAGGCAGAAGAGGGAGCGGAGAGGGGGAGGCGAGGGGGCGCTCACCGGCTGAGGGTATCCTTGCTAGCCGGATCGGCGCGCGGGCTCCTGCTGGCCGTCCGTCAGGTGGGCATCTGTTGGAGTTGGTCCCCGATGGCGGCGATCTTGCTGGCCCAGAGGGGGTCAGAGGCGTAGTCGACGTTCATCCCGGCAGGGGTTGGTCCGTTGTAGTACTGCCCGGTGGGCACGGTCCCCGGCTGCCCGGGGTAGTTGGGGACCTGGGATCCCGGTGGTGTGAGGTAGTAGACGGACACGTACCAGGAGACGAAGGAGATGCAGGCCTGGTCCGAGGGGAAGGTGGCGCCGTCGCCGAAGGGGTTGGCGTCGTAGGCCTCAAATCCGAAGAGGTTGTGCTTCTGCAGGTACAGCTGGGAGGTGCCGAACCCGGTCTCCAGGACCGCGTCCGCCACCAGATAGATGGCCGAGACGTGGTTGGCGGCCTCGGCCTCTAGGAAGTAGTTCGAATCCGCCTCCAGCGGGGTGCCCTGGAGGAACTCCTGGATCTGCTTGAGGGTGATCCCGCTGGGCAGGGTCAGGTTGGTGGTGGTGGAGAACGGTCCGGACGCCGGGGCGGGTGCGGGTGCGGGGGTGGGCGTCGGCGCGGGAGGCGGGGTGGGGGTGGGTGAGGACGGTGGGGCTGGGGTTGCCGAGGTGCTCGGCCGGCTCGCCACCGTGGGGGCGGGCGAGGGCTTGCGGCTGGGCTGGACGCTGGCCGGTGGCGCCGGGGGGTTGGCCGCCAGGTAGGCGGCGGCGATCTCCTCCGCCATCAGACGGGCCTCGGTCACCCGGGCCTGGGCTTGGCGGGCGACAAGGGTCGCCTCGTCCGCCTGCTGCAGGCGCATCTCCACCCGGAGCCGGGCGATCTCCGCCTGCTCCCCCTGGGTCAGCCGAGAGAGCACGATCTGGGAGTCCAGGGCGCTGTTGAGGGAGGAGCTGCCGATGACATCGAGGATCCCCCCTGAGCCCCCGGTGTACTCGGCGGCCACGAGGGCCGCCAGTTGGGACCGAGCCCGTCCGATCTCGGTCCCTTCCCGGGCCAGGCGCCCCCGCAGCGTCTGCACCTCGGCCAGCAGGGATTGCTCCTGGGCCCGGGCCTGGGCGACCAGCGCCTTGAGCGAGGTGACCCGGGATGAGGTGGGAGTGGCCGCCCGCGCCCCGCTGCCCGGGGCAGCCGAGATCGCGAGGACCGCCATCGCCCCGGCCGCCAGCAGGGCAGCCAGCGACCTCCAGATCCTGGGTTTCCCTTCCACGGGTCCAGATTCTGGCCGTGGGCCGGGAGATCCGAGCCCTTCGTAGCAGGGCCGATTCCGGTCTGTGACGGGCGATCGCGGATCAGCCGGGGCAGCTGGCCGGGGCCGGGCCCAGGCTGAGGGGCGGTGAAGCCGCCAGCCCACCCGCCCCGGCCAGGGCGATCATCGCCACGGCACCTCCGGCCGGCACGTTGACCGTGGGCTGGGCCTCGACGTAGGTGTAGAAGGCGGGGGCGCTCACCACCCCGCTGGCCACGGTGGCCACGCCACCCGTGCACCGGTTGACCTCCTTCAGCTCCCAGCGCACCGAGTCGGAGGGGTGGGCGCCGAGCTGCGCGGTGACGTTGAACTGGCAGGCGCCACCGCCTGGGGGACAGGAGGCGGTCAGGCCGACCTGCTGGACCGGGGGGACGGCGGGCGGCCCGAGGATAGGTATCTCCCCCGGAAGAGCGGTCGTGGGACGCGGCGTAGCCGTGGGAGACGGGCCCGCCGGCGGTGAGCTGGAGGCGGACGGCGCCGGAGCGGAGGCCGTGGCGTGGGGGCTGGGGACCGGGGAGGCCGGGTGGCCGCCCAGATGCGCCGCCAGCGCCCCTGCCGAGATGAGGACCGCCGCCGCACCCAGTACGGCCAAGGTGCGGGATCTCCGCAGCGCCCGCCCAGCCGGGGCCGCGGGCGGCAGGGGGACAGTCTGGGGCCGGCCGGTCGGGGCCGAGTCCAGGGGCATCGCCGCGACTTCGCCAGGGAGCGCCAGGGCTGGGGCCTTCACATCACCCACTGCCGCTGCCGCTGGCAGGCGAGGGGTGACGGGGAGCGCTTGGGGCAGGCTGGCTCCCAGGGCTGCGAGCTGGCTCCGCACCCTTTGGCGCTGGCGGGGATCCAGCGCCAGGGCCGAGCGCCAGGCGGCGAGCGCTGCCCCGGCGGCCGCAGCCGCCTCTGCGGTCCCGAGTCCGTCGGCCACCGAGCGCAGCTGGGAGAGGGCCGACCCGTCTCTGCGGGCGGCCCCGGTGACCGAGTCCAGGATGCTCACCAGGAGCCGCCCGGCACGCTCCAGGTCGCGGCCGGGGGGACGGGTCTCGAGCGGGCCCCACAGCCCCGGCTCCACCAGGCGGAGGCGGCCGTCCGGGCCGAGGAGCAGCCGCTCCGCATCGAGGCGCTCCTGGACCACCCCCCGGCGGTGGAGGGCGGCCAGCGCAGCCAGCAGCCCGTCACCGAGGAGGGCCGCCTGCTCCAGGGTGAGCGGCACCAACCGAAGGACGGAGCGCAGCTCCGCTCCTTGCCGGGCCAAGAACGCGCAGACCACCTCCGAGCCCTCCGCCGCGGCTGCCTCCGGGGGGAGGGCAAGGGCGCCAGGTAGGCGCGCCGCTCCCCGCAGCCGCTCCACCAGCTCCAGCGCCTGCCGGGTGGAGCTGAGCCGGCGGTGGCTCAGCTCGCAACTCCTCCCCTGCACCGTCAGGGGGCCTCCGGCAGGCTGCTCCGGGCCGCCGGCCAGCGGGATCGTCTCCCCGTCGCGAAACGAGATCAATTCACGCATCGTTGCTTCACGCAGGGGAGAGGTAGGCTTGGGGCGGGCGGGCGTTCAGGTTCCAGTAGGCGGGTGACGGAGATGGGCTTGCTGTCGGCAGAGTTGGGCATCGACCTGGGGACCGCCAACACCGTGGTCTGCCGCCGCGACGGCACCATCCTGCTCAACGAGCCCTCGGTGATGCTGGTGTCCCTGGGAGCGGATGGCAACCGCCGCCCCATCCTGGTCGGCCGCCAGGCCCGCGAGCTCACCGGGCGGACCCCGGTGGGCATGGCCACGGTGCGGCCGATCCGGGACGGGGTGGTGACCGACCTGGAGTCAGCCAAGGGGTTCATCAACGTGGTGATCCACCAGGTGACGCGCCGCCCCTGGGAGCGCTTCCGCCCCCGGGCGATCTGCGGGGTCCCGGCCGGAGCGACCGGGTTGGAGAGGCAGGCACTGGTGGAGGCGCTCGAGGAGGCGGGGATCGGGCACGCTGACCTCATCCCCGAGCCGGTGGCGGGGGCGATCGGCTGCGGCATCGACCCGCTGGAGGCGCGGGCGCACATGGTGGTGGATGTGGGCGGGGGTACCGCCGAGGTCACCGCCATCTGCTTCGGGGGCATCCTGGCCGCCAGCTCCTGCCGGGTGGCGGGTGACGAGATGACCGCCGCCCTCAACCAGTACCTCCGCCAGGAGCACCACCTGATCGTCGGCGAGCTGACCGCCGAGGACATCAAGATCCGGCTGCGCAAGGTGGACTCCACCCCCAACCCCATCGTGGTCGAGGGGCGCGACGTCTTCACCGGCAAGCCGCGGATGCAGACCCTCGACCCCGACGAGGCGGCGCTGGCCATCCGCCCGACCGTGGACGGCATCGTGGAGGCGCTGGCCGAGGTCCTGGACCGGCTGCCACCCCAGGCGGTGGGCGACATCATGCAGGGGGGGGTGCTGGCCTTCGGCGGCGGGTCGCTGCTGGAGGGGTTCCAGCGCCATCTGGAGGAGGCCCTGGGCTTCTCGGTGACCCTGGCGGAGCGACCACTCACCTGCGTCGCTGAGGGAGCGGCGAAGGCGCTCTCCTCCCCCCGGGTGCTGGCCGCATTCAAGGGGGCCCCGCCCCAGGCCTGACGCTCGCGGCTCACGGGTGGCCGGCGGCCGCCCGGAGCCGGGCCGCCTGGTCGGCCCCGGGAGCCACCGCCAGCGCCGAGTGCCCGTTAGGTGTGGGCGGGGCCGGCGGGGTGGCGGAAGTGGGGCTGCCGATGGGGCCGGGGGTGGTGGAGGTGATCGCCGCCTGGTTGGCGAAGTAGTACTTGAGAAGCTGGGTGACCGCGGGCTGATCGGTGTAGTAACCCTGCCCGCCGCCCCGCACCAGCATGCTCGCCACCACCTGCGGGGAGGACATCGGGGCCATGGCGGTGAACCAGGCGTCCGGCCCGCCGTTAGGGGCGGTGGGATCCTGGGCGGTCCCGGTCTTGCCCCCGGCGTCCACGTTCAGGGGGTCGAGCATGTCGGCCGTCCCCTGGGTGACCGCCAGGCGGAGCCCCTGGCGCACCGGGCCCAGCTCCGAAGCCCAGGGCAGGGGCTGGGGCGCCGGGGTGCGGAGCGGGGTGAGGGAGGAGTCGGTCTCCAGGGCCATGCCCAGCCGGGGGGTGATCTTGGCCCCGGTCCCCACCTCGGCGGTCCAGACCGCGTCCTGGATGGGGGTCGCGGTCACGTAGCCCTGCCCGATCCCCAGGATCACGGTGGAGCCGGGGTACCAGGTCTCGCCCAGGCTTGCCACCGAGCTGGGGGTTCCGAGGTATCCCGGGCTCTCGCCGGGAAGGTCGATCCCCGTGGTCTGGCCGACACCCATGGTCTGGGCGGTGCTGATGAGGTTCTGGGCCCCCAGCGCCACCGCCAGCTTGTAGAAGTAGACGTCGTTGGACCAAGCGATCGCCTCCGGCAGGTCCTGGGGCGGCAGGGACTCCCAGTTGTCGAAGGTGTGCCCGTCGTAGGTGAAGGTGTAGCCGGTGGGGATCACCTCGGAGGGCGGGATCGCCCCGTGATAGACATCGGCGGAGGAGACCACCAGCTTGAAGTTCGAGCCCGGGGGCATCGCCGTCTGGGTGGCGTGTTCCAGGAGCGGGCTCCCCGGCGCGCTGAGGAGCTGCTCGATGGCGGCGGAGTCCCGCGGCGCCTCGAAGATCTGGTCGTTGTAGGCTGGCCAGCTGGCCATCGCCAGCACCTGGCCGTTCTGCGGGTCGAGGACCACCACCGACCCCTCGTCCCCCCGCTGGGAGCCGGGGTAGGCACCCGAGATAGCCTTCTGCAGGAGCTGGGTCGCCAGCTCCTGGAGCGGAAGGTCCAGTGAGGTGACCAGCGTTCGGCCGTTCACCGGGGGGATGGTCCGGCCCCAGCCCACGGGGACCCCTTGGGCGTTGACCAGGATCTCCTGCCACCCGTACGTGCCGCGCAGGACGGAGTCGTACTGGGCCTCCAGCCCCGCCTGGCCCAGCTGCGCCCCATAGGGGAGAAGGCCCAGCTGCTTGACCTGCTGGGGAGTCTCCACCCCGGTGTAGCCGAGGATTGGACCCAGCATGGCGCCGTAGGGGTAGACCCTCCCCAGCGCCGGCTCGACGATCACCCCGGGAACGGAGGCGGCCTGAAGCATCACCGCGCGGACTGTTGGCAGCTGGGCGGCCAGGGTCACCACCCAGCCGCCATTGGTAGGCTCGGCCATCTCCCGCCGAAGTTGAGGGAGCGGCTGCCCCAGCAGAGCCGCCAGCTGGGACCAGCGTTCCTGCGGCACCAGCTGGGGGACCGCCACCACCTGGTCGGCGGCCGGGTCGGCCGCCAGCACGGTGCCGTGCCGGTCCTCGATCAGACCCCTCTCCGGGGTGATGGGTATCCATCTGGTCATCTCGGTGAGGGCCGCCTGACGAGCCTGGCTGCCATCTGCCTGCTGGAAGTGATAGGCCACCCCGGCGAATAGCAGGAGGCCGGCCGCCAGGCAGATGGCCAGGGTCCGGGCCAGCCGGGGGCGCTGGCGGAGGCGCGGGGGCAGCCTCCAGAGGTGGCGGCGCTCGGTGTCCACGCGGCCACCGAGGATCACCCCGAAGGCGGCCAGGTGGGCCACCGTCACGGTGCCGCCGTACGCCAGGAAGGGGATCGGGACCCCGGCCAGCGGCAGGAGGCCGAGGTTGCCACCCGCCGAGAGAACCACCTCCCCGCCGACCAGGACCGCCATGATCCCCGCCATGAGGGCCACCTGGGGGGTTCTGGCGGAAGCCGCGGCCGACGCCAGCCGCCAGGTGAGCAGCGCCGCCGCTCCCAGCGCCACGGCCCCGGCCACCAGCCCGTACTGCTCGATCAGGCTGGCGAAGGCGAGGTCCGTCTCCCGGGCCGGGAGGTAGGAGGCCAGCAGCTGGGCGATCGTGGAGTGGCCGATGCCCAGGAGCCCGCCGGAGGCGATGGCGATGTGGGCCTGCTCCAGGGTGAAGCCCCCGCCGGAACCGCCCGCCCCGGAGAGGAAGCTGTGCAGCCGGGCCAGCTGGTAGGGCCGCAGGAAGTGTAGCCCCAGCGGCAGTAGGACCAACCCCAGAGCGGCGAGGCCCCCGATCACCCGCCAGCGTACCCGGCCCAGTACCAGCGCGGCGACCGCGATCAGGACCAGGAGAGCGGAGGTGCTGAGGTCGGGCTCGAGGAGGGTGAGGCCAACGGGGATCACCGTGAGCAGGAGAGCCGCGCCCACCCGGGTGCGCTCGCGCCAGTCCCGCCGCGACATCACCTCGGCCAGGAGCAGCGCCAGCCCCAGCTCCGCGAGCTCGGACGGCTGCAGGACGAAGGAGCCGATGTCCAGCCAGCGCTTGGCCCCGTACGCCTCCACCCCGTGGGCGGCCACGCCCAGAAGCAGGAGGACGGAGCCGGCGTAGGCCAGCCTCCCGAGCCAGGGCCACCAGCGGCCGGGGGTGCGCCAGGCCCAGACCATCACCAGGAGCCCCAGGACCACCGCCACGCTCTGGTGGAGGGCGAGGGAGGAGTCCCCCACCGCGACCAGGTTCATCACCCCCAGAACGGCCAGCACCCCGATCGCCGCGATCATCAGGGGGTCGATGCCCGGGGCCGCCTGGGCGATCGCCGGGCCGAGCCTCGACACCGGGGCCATGGGGCTCCGGCGGGGGTGGCTCATCAGGCGGTGGCGGCCACGGGGCATGGAAGGCATCCGATAGAGGGCTGCTTGGATTGCGTCCGGGGTGGGCAGGGGTGAGCCTCCCCGCACCCCTCACCCCCTGCAACGCTCCCAGCAGCCGGGTTGTTTCGCCGCCCCCTATGGTGGCACCGGTGGCCGACATCCGCGCCCCGGAACGGCCAAGCCGACGCCACCTAAACTCGACATGTGGACCCGGCCCGTATCGTGCTGGCAGAGGACGAGCCGATGATCGGCCGCATCCTGGAGTTCAAGCTCACCCAGGAGGGCCACCTCGTGACCTGGGTCCGGTCGGCGGCCGAGGCGGAGGCGCTGTGCCGCGAGGGGGGGGTCGACCTCCTGCTCTGCGACGTCAGCCTGGAGGAGGATGGCCGGGACCTCTGCCGGAGGCTGCTGGCGTCGGGTTACGAGCCTCCCGCCGGAGTGGTCCTCATGCCCGAGCAGCGCGACCCGACGGGGGAGGCCATGGCCCGGGCGGCCGGCGCTCGAGAGGTCGTGATCAAGCCCTTCAAGCCCACCATCGTGGCCGCCCGGCTGCGGGCGCTGTTGGAGGCCGCGGGGAGGGCCGCGCCAGGCCCTAGCTGAGCTGTCCCAGCTCGCGAAGCTGTTCGAAGCGGTAGATGCCGGTGTCGTGGCCGTCCGCCCAGACCACCTTGAGCCCGTAGTTGCCCACCAGGGCGATGTCAGCGAGCTCGTCCTCCCC
>JAJYXT010000054.1 GCA_021801645.1 bacterium | reverse complement strand
GCCTACCTCACCCAGCTTCTGGATGACTGGCGGGATCGAGAGGTGGTGCGGGTGGATTGCTTCACCTTCGGCTATCGCGACGGGCTGCCGGCGGAGGCCGACTGGGTCGTGGACACGAGGTTCCTGGACAGCCCGTACTGGGTTCCGGAGATGCGGGACCTGCCCGGAAGTGACCCCCGAGTTCGCGCCCTGCTTCTGGCCCAGCCGGGAGCACGGGAGCTGATCGACTCCTTCCTACCGATGTTCCTGAACCTTCTCCCGCTGTACCGTGCCCAGCGCCGATCAGTGCTGCGCCTGGCGGTGGGATGCACCGGGGGCAAGCACCGCTCGGTGGCGATGGCCAGCGAACTCGTGGACCGGATCAACGAGACCGGTCTCGCGCACGCGCGCATGCTGGACCGCCCCCCCCTTCACGTCCCCCAGCTGCCCGACTGACGGCGTCAGCTGGCTGAGGGGTTACGGGGATCCGGAAGGCCCCGGCCACTGACGGCCATCGGCCCGCTCCGCCATGAGTCGGGACGATGCCCGCGCGGCACGGTTGAACCACCTAGCGGCTAGGGAGCTGAGGGGCACGCCCTGACTCCAGACACCTGGCCGAGGTGACCTCAGTCGGTTGTCTCGCCGCAGGTACCGTTGGCGACTCCGCCGGTCATTGAGGACGCCAGGTCGGACGCGGCCAGCACCGCGAGGTTGGCGATCTCACGCAGGAGCGGCTGACGCTTCAAAAGGGTTCGCTCCGCCATGCGCGCCTCGAACGCCTCGCGAGAGATGCCCTCCTCCTCCGCCAGCGCCGTGAGGACCGCGTCCACTCCGGGGGCATCTGGCGAACCAGCGGACCGGATGCACACGGCGCGGACACCCTGGGGCCCATAGTCGGCGGCAATCTGGCGGCACAGCGCCTCGATGGCGGCCCCGGCAATGGCGAAGCTTCCCTGATCGGCGAGAGGTCGGTGACAGGAGCTGGCGGTGATCCCGAGAACCACTCCCCGATGGCGCCCGGCCATGCGCCGCGCGGCTCCGACCCCGGTGAGAAAGTTGCTTCGGACGCCCTCGGCGATTCCCCCCGTGAAGTCATCGACGGGGATGTCGTGAAGCGGGCCTCCCAGGAAGTAGCTGGCGCTGATGGCGTTGAACGAGACGTCGATGCCGCCGTGCTCGGCCACCACTTGGTCGAGGTGCGCTTCTACTTCGGCCGAGCTGAGGGCGTCGATCTGGACCGCTTCGGCGCTGAGGCCCCGCGCACTCAGCGGCTGCACCACACTCTCGAGCGAGGGAAGAGTGCGGCCGGCGACGATGACTTGCGCCCCCTGTTCGGCAAATGCCGCAGCGACCGCGCCGCCGATCGCACCACCCCCACCGTATACCACCACGACCCGACCATCCAAAAGCATGTCCATCCCTCCGCACCGCCCAGCCGCCCGGCGGAGTATAGGCGGCGCCCCTGCTAGCACACGGCGCGGCGCTCCACAGTGGCGACCCAAGCCCATCGGCTGAGATCACCGGAGCGGGAGACGGGGGTCGAACCCGCGACCTTCTCCTTGGCAAGGAGAGCGTCCCGTTTCGGAGGATATCGACTTCGTTTTGTCATGTTCGTGTAGTTAGACCTCTTCTCGTCTACCACCGCAAGACGAGAGAGATCGTCCTAAGACCGGCCTTAGAACCAGGCACGGTGACAGCACGGTGAGCCAAGCGCCCCCCTGGACGGCCAGCGCGCTCTGGACGTGGCGAGGCCCCGTTCCTGCAACGACAGCCACCGGGGAACGTGTACAGGAGGCCGCGGCCTCTCACCCGTGTCGTGGCTGTGCGCTCAGCGCCCGAGCAATCACTGGAGCCATCCCGGGTGTCAGGCATGACCAGGGCCAACTCGTTGGAGACGGGGTCAGGGGACTTGTGCGAGGCCGGGGTGAACCGAGGGAGCGTGAGCCCTCTGCCGTCTCTGGCGGGGCCGGAGCCAACCCCGGCAATCAGCCCGTGAGCGCGGCCGGGGCCAAACTCGAGCCCGAGGCGCCGCTGGTCAGCTCCCGCCCGTCCACAGCACGCGCCTTCCCATCGCAACTGACGCGGTTCCCCCACGAAAAGGCTCAGGAGGCGGGATACGCAGCGGGCGCACCGCCGATGGGAAGCGTCCCCGACTGTGCCCCCAGGGTGCGGAGGACAGGCAAGTCCGCGACATCGTCACGAAGTACCAAGTGGAGCTGCTCGTCCACCAAGCGCCAGCCTTGCCCATAGTGCACGGCAAGGTAAGCCGTGGCATGGGCCCCCAGTACCGGGCGGGTCAGAGTGGGCACTGGGAAGGGGTGGCCCAGTGCGGCTGTCGCCGCGGGAAAGTCCCGCTCAAAGGAGGCCTGGGTGTACAACCAGGCGTCCAGCGGGATCCCCGTGGCGAGGCTGCAGAGGATGGCAAGCCCATCGATCTCAATGTCATGGGGACTGGCCGCGGCCCAGACGGCTTTGTCATGGGAGCACCGTGCCAAGACAGCGCGCAGCCGATCAATCCGCCCATCGGGTGGTCGCGCGATCCAGGTCCGGGCGCCTACCTGACGCGCCTGCCAGGCACCGTCGCGAATGATCTGCCCTGGCATCTCGCCAGCGGCACGCACGATCCGATCAATCTTGGCCGTGGTCCGGGACCCAGCCGACGGACAGCCGCGCTCGCTCTCCCATCCCGGAGTCGTGTCGATCACCCGGCCGGCTTCAACTGCCGCGATCGGCAGGGTCAGGCGTCGTACGCCCATCTCGAAGCTGGCCATCATGGACCCGTCCTCGGCTCGCCGCGGTCCGGTGAGGTTGGCGCCCAGGACATCGGCGGCCAGACTGACGTAACCGCGCCTCCGCCATTGACGGGCGTCTCTCCTTTCGCCCGTAGGGCTGTCGAGCTGGCGCTGGAGCGCTCGGGAGGTCGGGATGGTGTCCCCGTCATGGGTCTCGTTGCGCCGCCAGTCCAGCAGAAACAGCGGTCCCCGCGAGACGGTGAGCCGGATCGCTGTCGCGTGGTCGTACTCCACAACGTCGCCGACGAGCTGGCCGAGGGCCCATGCCACCGCGGTCGGCACGGTGATGGGCCACTTTGGACTGGGGTGGGGCTTGACCACGAGTTCGCAGTCCGGGGTGAGCGGGCCCAGAGACACGAGGTCGGTGATCACGTCGGCCACCGTGCCTGCCCCGGTCGCCGGCCGTCCTGCCACCAGCTGTAGGGACGCGCCCAGTAGCCGGAGCTGCTGTTGCCGACTGGGTTCACTCGCCGCCGCCGCGCGGGCGATCGCGTCAATGAGGCTGTCGACGAGCGGGGCGGCTGCGTCGGCTTGGTCCAGGGGTGTGACCAGGAGCGCTCTCGACCCGGCGACGTAGGCCGCCGTGCCCAGCCCCACCCCGCTCCACTCCGGGGTCTGCGCCAGGATCTCTCCGCCTGGCTCCACCGCCGCAGCCGCCAGGGGCAGGGACGCGACGGCGGCGTCGGTCAGGCGCATGGGGCACTGGAATTGACGGAGTTCTTGCGACTGCGGGCCAGCTCATGCGAATGGTCGGTCCGGATCCTGGTACGAGCAGGCAGATCGTGGCGGGTTGATGGCAGCGTCGCAGCGACCGTGCTCGGTGGTGGGGTCGGCACCAACTTGTACGACCTTTTCCCGGATGAGCAGGCGCGCATCGACGAGTCCACTTCGATGAGCCATGCGTTGAACCGACGGGCTGCCCGGCTCCGCGCGCCGTCTGGGCCAAGCGGGACAGGCGCTGGGTAGGCAAGGAGGAGGCTCAGGCCGATCGGATGCGGGAACTTGGCCTGGGACGGGACGTGGACCACACAGACCCCCTGGACCGTGAGATCCCCCAATTGGATGGTGCACATCCGCCGGAGTCGTTCCAAGAGTGACTCAATCTTATGCCTCTTGTCGTGCAGGTAGGCACTGGGATCCGCGTCGTGGACAGCGGCAGCGACGTTGAGTTGATCTGCATACGCGCTGAAGACGATCACCGTGAGGTTCGGCTCGCGATCACGCAGCCATCGCAGAAGCTGCGGAATCGACCACAGCTGGTCAGGAGCTAGACTCATATCCCAGTCCACGACCGCGATCAGGGGGTGCGCCTCGCGGCGCTGGATCACCTGGGCCGCCTCTTGGGCGGACTGGGCCTGGAGGCAGTCCATCTGCAGCGGTGCCAGCCCTGCCACCGCCACGGCCATCTCCTCAGGGTCGTCTTCGACAATCAGGATCTGTCGCGTGACCTGCATGGCTACTCCTTACCCCCCCACTGTATCCCCTGCGGGCCGTTTTGCATCTACCCCACCTGTGGTCCGCCGCAGGCCCAGGGCCTGGGCCTGGGCAGGTGTGCCTCTCGGTCTCGTCATCGGCCACGGAAGCGGCCTTCCCGATGAGCGCCGTAGCTGGGCCGGACCCTCGGCGCTGCCGTCCCGGGATGCTGCCCTCAACCAATTGCCCGGCCCGCGCTACGCACCTCAAGCTCGACCCGCTCCCCACCTCCACCAGCGCGCCCGATTGTCGCCAGCGCTCGATTGGATTCATGGCCCATAACCGATCCGCCCTTCTCTTTAAAAGGCCCAGTAGTCGTCGCTGTCACAAGCCCGATCAAGGCGTGGCAACGGCCTCTCTCAGGTGGGCCCCTATTTTCCCGAACCGACGCGGCTTCGCAACAAAGTGAGACCATGATGCCAGCGATCACTAGGACGGCAATCAGCCGTAGCAGGCTGGTTGGTGGGCCGGCGGAGCACCGTGCTCTCCCCTGGCGCGATGCCCATGTGGGAGATCAGAAAGACCAGTTTGGGCACGTGAGCCGCCGGTAAGAGGGATTCTCGGCGGCTGGGCCGGAGCCGATTTCCGGTCCCGCCGAACGATGTAGCCGCGGCCGTGGTCGGCAGCCACCAACGCGGTGGGGAATACTCATGGGGGCGGTCTCCCAAACGGGACTCCCCTGCCAATGGCCTTGGATCGCAATTCCGGCCACCGGCTCCCCGGCATGTGGCTCCACCTGCCACCGGAGGCCTTCGCGGCCCTCCTGGCCCGGCTCGCCATAGGAGTGGACCTGGGACGACGAGCCTGCGGCCTATTTTGGGAGTCCGCCATGGCCAGTCCGGCTGACCCGCATCTGGCTCGCCCAGCGGAGTTTTTCCCGCCGTGGCCTCGCGGCAGACTCCAGACAGGCGCCGCCCAGTGGGCCGGCGCCATCGCAGTCTCCCAGGGGACAGATGTGCGCTCCGTGCGCCGACTCTGGTGGCTGGCAGGAGGTGCCTAAATGTCCCGCTTTCGTGGGGGCCTCGACCCCCGCCCGTGCTCCAGCTGTGGTCTGCTGCATCCGACGCTCTCCCGAGACGACTGCCCGGTCCGACTGCATGCCGAAGCGGTGAGGGCCGAGGAAGAGGAACGAGAGGAAGAGGCCGCGATCACTGCCGCGATGGGATCGGAGACCAAGAAGGCGCAGCCGGGTCAGGCGAACGCCGATGCCGAGCTGGCGGCCGCGGCCCGGTCGGCGGTGGCCGGCGCCTCCGAAGTGGTGCGGGCCGAGGTGGAGTCGGTCGCTGAGCGAGTGGTGGCCGACGAGGATGGGTCGTCACATCAGCGGAACTGGCTGCGGCTGGTGGCGGAGCTGCCCTGGGGCGAGCCGCCCACCCGGCGGAGGCCCGCCGCCGTGATGGCCCAGCGGGCACTCGACGCGGCCCATGGCGGTCACGCCGGAGTGAAGGCCATCCTGGCGGATCGGGTGGCCGCCGCCATCCACCTGGAGATGCAGGGCGATGGCGAGCATCGCATCAGGCCCCTGCTCTTGGTCGGCCCGCCGGGGACGGGCAAGACCACCCTGGCGCGCGCGATGGCCTCCGCGCTCGACCTTCCGTGCGAGGTGGTGTCCGTGCCCATGGCCGCGATGGATGAGGTGTATCTTGCCGGAGCCGACCGGGTGTGGAGTTCGGCGGAGCCTGGAGCCATCGTCCGCGCGGTCAGACGGGCGGGCACCTCTCGGCTCATGCTGGTGCTGGACGAGATCGACAAGCTGGGTGGGGGTTGGTCCCGGCACGGCGGCTCGCCCACAGCGTGGCTGCTGGAGCTGCTGGGCTCGACCACCTGGAGCGATCGTTACCTGGGGGTGCCCTACCCCACGTCGGCGATGAGCTTCGTGGCGACGGCCAACTCCCCGGACCCGATCCCCGCCCCGCTGCTGGACCGCTGCGAGGTGCTGCCAGTCCCCGGCCTGACCCCGGCCGAGCGGGTGCAGGTGGCGGGCTCCCATGTGTGGCCCCGGCTGCTGAAGGCGTACAACCTCCCGGCCGGGACGGTGCCCCTCCCGCCGGACGCCCTGGAGCTGGTGGTCACCGGCTATGCGAGGACCGGCTCAGCCGGTGGGAGCGACGAGGCGGGGCTGCGGGGAGTGGAGACCCGCATGGAGGCTCTGCTGTACCGGGCCATCGCTCAGGGCGCGCCGGCCCGGCGGGTGTGGATCACCCCGGAGTTCGTGGCGGCCCGGCTGGGCCCGCGTTCCCACGGGCGGCGCGCCATGGGGTTCGGGCCGCCCCGGATGGTGGCGGAGCCAGAGAGCGAGGGGGCCGTGTGGGCGGTCTCGGGGCTCAGGCTGCCCAGGCCTCGGATGTCCTCCGGGTCCCCAGCGCCGATGGCGGCAGGGTTACGCGAGGGGAGAGCGCCCCTCCGCACCTCGCGCGTGTGATCAGATCCAGTGCTTCGTGAGCCGTCTGGGAAGCCGAAGTCTGGGGGAGGACTCCAGCCGCTAGCGGGAGTGCTAGCGGGGTGGCGGCGATGCTCCCTGTTTGACTTCACGGCCATAGGCATGGCGTACTGGCACTCGGGTGCTCCCAGTTCAAATACCCCCTAAGAGAGATGCCGCTATCGGGCGGTGGGCAGGATGCAGGGTGAGAGAGGGATGTTTTGGTCCATGAGTAAAAGAGCCGGAAGTAGTTCTGGAGAAGGATGAGGGGGAAGGGGATTGGCGGTGTCTTGGGGTATGGAGGGGCAGAAGAGGGAGAGGGGGTGAGCTGGTGATGGGGTGGGGTCCAAGTACGCGTTGACCGAGGCGGGTGCAAAAGCGGGACATAGGCAGTGATCGAGCCGGCCAATGGCGTGGGGGCGACGACGGTCACAGCCTCGATCCACGCTCGGTGGTGCCGTCTGCCGCTCAAGGAATGGGCGGCATGACAACGCCAGGGCGGGGTCCGTGCTGGAAGTAGTAAGCGCGGACGTTGGACACGGCCGTTTGATGCACCAGCCAGGAAGCCCCGGCAGCCTCCCAGCGAGGGCCCACGTCCAGGCTTCGCTCCACCCCCCGGACGTCAGCGAGCCATCCCGTGGCGATCAGCTCGGGGATCAGCTCGGTCACGGCGGCGCGCCAGGCGATCCATTCGGAAGAGCCACGCAGCGGGAACGCGACTGCCATCGGCGGGATCCCCAGCTTCAGGCTCAGCTCCTGCCACGTGGGGCCGACGCCGAAGCGCTCCCGGCAGTTGGCCACGATGGCGGCCGCCAGAGGAGCGGCCCGGGGGATGGCCGCAGCCCGGTCTTGCAGCCAGAGCGCTCGGAGGATACGCCGTCCCGTGACCGCCGAGCCCTGAGCCATCGTCCCCATTATGCCCGGCACTTCGGGCCTCCTGGCGGGTTCGGGCACGACCCGTTGGGGAACCTCCGAACTGGGAATCCTGGCCGTGGAGACGAACGGTGGGGTCCGACCCCTCCGAACGGCCGGTGACCTTCACGCGTTCAGGATCCTGCACCGATCCTCGTCACAGGCGTAATGTGAGGCTCTGCGATACCCCAACGAGGGCCCATCCGGGACCGAAGCGTCAGTTGCCGTCGGACGCGTCGAGACAGCTACGAAGCGCCAAGAACGAGCAGGAAGCGAGGAGTCGATGAGAGCAGCATTGCTGGAGCGCTTCGGGTCGTCCCCGAGGCCAGGTGAGGTCGAAGAGCCTGTCTCAGCAGATGGAGAGGCGCTGGTCGCGGTGCGTCTTGGGGCGTTGAACCCCGTGGACATCAAAGTCGCCTCGGGCAGTTTCTACGGGCGTGCCCCCTCGCTTCCCTACGTGCCAGGAAGTGAGGGTATGGGCGTGGTACGCACCTCGCAGCGCTTGGAGGCTGGCACCAGGGTGCGCTTCGGCGCCTCGCGCCCTGGCGCGCTCGCAAAGCTGGTGGCAGTTCCCGAGGAAAGCCTGGTGGTGGTCCCGGACGCCGTCGAGGACGCCTTCGCAGCTGGCATCGGGATAGCCGGGCTCGCAGCCTGGGGAAGCCTGCGCGCGGCCCGTCTCCAAGCAGGCGAGAGGGTGCTCATTCTCGGGGCGACCGGCATGGTTGGCCGCCTTGCGACCCAGCTTGCCCGCATCCTCGGCGCAGGCCGGGTGGTCGCGGCTGCCAGGGACACGGCGAGCTTCGGGACCCTACCAGACGCTCTCGCCCCTGATGGTCTCGTCGCGCTGGATGCAAGGGGGCGAGAGGAAATCGCCGAGGCGATCACAGAGGCGGCCGGGGGGCAGGTGGACGTCATAGTCGACCCCCTATGGGCCAGCCCCGCCATGGCCGCGCTCATGGCTGCGGCTCCGCGGGCTCGGCTCGTGAACCTCGGCGACTCTGCCGGCGCCAGCCTTGAGCTGACCTCGTCTCTTCTTCGCTCCAAGAGCCTCGCGCTGATCGGCTACACCAACTTCGCTCTCTCGAACGCAGAGCAGCGTTCGGGTATCGAGGACCTTCTCGAGCACGCCGGAGCAGGCAAGCTGTCGCTTGCCTCAGACGTCATCCCCCTCGACGAGGTGGCTGGTGCCTGGGAGCGCCAGGCTGCCTCACCGCATCGAAAGCTTCTCGTCGCGATGACCCGATCGAGTCTGTGAGGCGGTATCCAGCCCCTGGGACGCTCCGGCGGGCACTCACACCGGCGGCGCCGGGTCGTACTGGATACCGCGGCGAACCTGGCGGGCGCGCTCTGTCCCAGCCAGGCGGGTGACCAGGTGCAGGGCCATGTCGATCCCGGCGGAGATCCCCGCCGAGGTGATCACATCTCCGTCGTCGACGAAACGCTCCTCGGCTCGGACCTCGATGGTCGGATCGAGCCTGGCGAGCAGGTCGAGTGAGGCCCAGTGCGTGGTGGCCGGACGCCCGGCGAGCAGCCCAGCCGCCGCGTAGACCAACGACCCGGTGCACACGCTCGCCAGGGTCGCCACGCGTGCGCGCTGGTCTCGCACCCAGTCGAGGTGCGCCTCGTCGTGGATCTGGGACCGGGTGCCCTGCCCACCGGGGTGGATCAGGACCTCGAGCGGCGGGCAGTCCCCGCAGGAGTGGTGCGCGTGGACGGTGAGCCCGTTGGCGCACGCGACCGGCCCACCCGAGTGTGACAGGCACGACACCGCCCAGCCGTCCTCGGGGAAGCTCCGACACCAGTAGGAGAGCACCTCCCACGGGCCGATCGCGTCCAGCTCCTCGACGTCGAAGAGAAAGATCCCGATCTGGCGTTCCGTCCCAGTTGTCACCGGGCACACGCTACGGCGTCATGAGGGACCGACGCCACTGCTACTCACACCCCGGTATCGCCGGGCGGTTGTCAGCCATTGACGATTATGCCGCCGTTGACGTGCAGGACCTGCCCGGTGATGTAGGAGGCGTCCTGGCTGGCCAGGAACACGTAGGCGGGGGCGACCTCGGCGGGTTGTCCAGGGCGCCCGAGTGGAACGTGGCGGCCAAAGTCGCCGAGCTGTTCGGGCGGCAGGGAGGCGTCGATGAGCGGGGTCCATATCGGCCCTGGTGCGACCGCGTTGACGCGGATGCCGTGCGAGGCGAGGGAGAGCGCGAGGGAGCGGGTGAACGACACGATCGCGCCGTTGGCGGCGGCGTAGGAGATGGCCTGGCTGGCACCGGTGTAGGCCTCGGTCGCGGCGGTGCTGACGATGCTGCTGCCCGGGCGCAAGTGGGGCAGGGCCTTCTGGGCCAGGATGAACTGGGAGAACACCAGAGTGTGGAACACCGCCGCGCGTTCGGCTGAGTCGACTTCGAGCAAGCTTGCCTTGGGCATCTTCACCCCGGCGTTGTTGATCAGCACGTCCAGGTGCCCGAAGGCGTCGAGCGCCAGGTCGATCACTGCCTGGGGATGTGGGGTCTCGTAGCCGATGTCCCCGGCGATCAGTTCGCAGCGCCGCCCGTGGGCTTCGATCGCGGACTTGGTTTCCTCGGCGTCGGCGTGCTCGTCGAGGTAGGCAATCACGACATCCGCGCCCTCCTTGGCGAAGGCCACTGCCACCGCGCGGCCTATCCCGCTGTCCCCGCCGGTGATGACCGCGACCTTGTCCTCCAGCCTGCGGGAAGGGCGATAGTTCGGGTCGTCGAAGACCGGCCTGGGGTCCATACGCGATTCCAGGCCCGGCGGATCCTGGTGCGGTGACGCCAGGTCAATACTACGTGTCGGTTCCATGTTGTTCCTCCTTGACGGCGTGGCCCGGCCCGGAGCGAGCCAGCGCGACTTGTTGCTGTTGGTTTTCCGGCGGGATGGGATCACGCTGGGCTCGGCCCGCTTTGCGCCACCGCGTGCTCGGGTGCGCGGTGGTGGCGTCGGGAAAGGATGAGCGCGCTGACCAGCCCCCCCAGCGCCCAGCCGCCGAGGACAAGTAGCGGGCGGGCGGTGGAGGCGGTGGGGAAGAACGTCAGGTCCCGCAGCGCAGACACCGCGGCTCCGTTCGGCAGCCAGCGACCGACGGCAGAGTAGAAGCCGGGCAGCAGGGTGCGGGGGATCGCCCCGCCCGAGGAAGGGCTGCCCAGGAGAACGAAGACCCCGATCGCGACCGGGACCGCGAGCCGGCCCAGTCCGGTGAGTAGGGCCCAGGTGCACACGGCGACGGCGAAGACGGTGAGGGCTGCGACCGCGGCCGCGGCGGGCACGGGCAGTGGATCGGAGTCCAGGACGAAGCGTGCCAGCGTGACCAGGGCCGCCCCGCAGGCCACTGCGGTGCCGGCCAGCTGCATGGCCCGCCGGCCGGGGGGCAGCGGGCCAGTGTGGGCCAGGATCATGATGGTACCCACGTAGCCGCCGAGCACACAGGCCAGTACCAGGTAGAACAGCCCGAGACCCGAAGAGTCCCCGGCGGGCAGTGGCACGACGTCATGGGTCACCAGCGGTACGTGTCGATGGGCAGCCAGGGTGCTGGCCACCTCGCCGAGCACGGTGGCGATCGGTGGACCGGCGGCCCCGGCGACATACAGCGTGTCCGCGCTCGGGCCGCTGACGAACACCCCGTCGACGCGGCGTGCCAGCAATGCGGCGCGGGCTGGGCGGAGGTGTCGGTAGCCGTGCGGGTCGACCGTCCCGGGAGCGCCATGCTGAAGCGCATCGACGACGCGAGCCGTGGCGGGCGCCGACGCGACGAGAGCCAGCGGGATGTGGTGCGGGACAGGTCGGGCGAGGGCGCCCAGGTAGGACAACCCGAAGAGCCCCGTCCACACCACCACCGCCGTCGGCACCAACCAGAGCGACAGCGTGCCTCCGCGCGGCTGCCCTGCCCGAGCACGCGGCCGGCCGGGCGCGTGCCCTCTACGCATTGTCGCTCCGAGGGTGTCGTGGCCTGACGCCAGTGTCACGGGCGTCCAGGTCGTGGTTGAGCCGGGCCAGGAGCTGAGCCAACTCGGAGCGCTGCGCCTCGGGCCAGGTGCCGAGCAGCTCGCTCAGTGGGCCCATCCGTGCCCGTCGGGCCATGTCCAACGCGGCCTGTCCGGCGGCGGTGACGACGAACTGTGAGCTTGTGACATGTCCCTCGTCGCCCGAGTGGCACACCAGTCCGGCCTCCTCCAAGCGGGCGAGGTGCCGACCGAGCGTCGACCGGTTCAGTCCGAACGCCCGGGCCAGATCGGCCGAACGCTGCGGGCCGTTCTCGGCTAGGCGCACCAGCAGCGGGTAGCGCCACCCGTCCAAGGGTCCCTCGGCCGACTGCCCGGCCGACCCGGTCAGGTAGTGGCCCGCGGCCCGGCGTACGAACATGGACAGCTCGATCTCCAACGCCTCCAGGCTCGTCCTCGCCGGGTCAGCGGAGACCCCGTCGTCTCTTGGATGTTGCACGACGCAATACTATCCCAAGGTGTTGCGCTGTGCAACATGGGTGCCAACCGGCCCTTACGCCCACCCCCACACCCAAGCACAGGCCGGGGTCCGCGTGCTCGGCTTAGCGTTCAATTCTGCGCCACTGCTACTCACACCCCGTCACCCCCTCGGCCATTCTCCGGTCCCTGCAGCGAGGCCCCAACCCCTCCAGTTTGGCCCGGGCGCTCGGTGAGCTGGGCAGGGTGGTCAAGACGCTGCACATCCTGGACTACTGCCATGACCACGAGTACATGCGGGCCATCCACCACCTGCTCAACCAGGGTGAGGCCCGCAACAGCCTGGCCCGGGACGTGTTCCACGGCCACCGGGGCCAAGTCCGTCGTCACTACCAGGTCGATCAGGAGAACCAGCTCGATGCCCTCGGCCTCATGGTCAACGTCCTGGTGCTCTGGCAGACCGTGTACATCCAGGCCGGCCTCGACCACCTCGCCACCAAGGGGCACCCGGCCAACCCGGCCAACATCGCCCGGCTCTCACCCCTCGGCCACCCCACGATCAACCTCCAGGGGCGCTACCAAGCGACCGGCCGCGCACCCACGGGCCGTCTCCGTCCCCTGCGCACGGGCGAGTGACCTCCTGCGCTCAGGATCCTGTACCGATCCTCGTCACAGGCCTATTTGTCCACTGGAAGTGGGGCGTGCCGCCGTGAGGCTGGATGCTGGGAGCCCAATGAGCACGCGACGTTCACGTTCTGAGAGAGCCGGGGGGTGTGACTCCCCCCGGCCCCTACTCGATTCACCTGGTCTCGGCGTCGGTCTTCGGAGCAGGGCGCATCGCGTGGCCGCCGTCCGTTAGCCGGCCAGGGATGTGGGCGTTGCCGCGTTCCCGCTTGGGCTCGAGTGCCCGGCTGCGTTGGCGTCTCGGATCTTCCGGGTGATCGCTTCCAGAGCTTCGATCTCGTCCTCGCTGAGAAAGTCGGCGAGACGGGCCTGGGCGCTCTGCTCGTGCACTGCCAGCGCTTTAAGGAGACGGGTCTCGCCGCTGGTCGTGGTTTGGACGAGCGTCGCGCGCCGGTTGGTCAGATCCGGCACCCGCTCGACCAGGTCCCGTGCCTCCATGCGGTCGATGAGCCGGGAGAAGCTGCTTGGCGGAAAAGAGACCTGGGTGGCCATCTCGTTCATCCGGAGGCGGTGCCCCGGCGTGCGGTGGAGGCGGACCAAGGTCTCGAACCACATGCCAGGGAGGCCCGTCTCGTCCTCGATGTCGGCGGCGATGCCGCGCTGGAGATAGCTGGCCGCTTCGACGAGCAGGCCGACGGTGGTGACGAGATCTCGCTGTTGCCGTGGGAAGCTCACTCCGTAACTCTACCATCTGGAAGTCTTGCAATTGGGAGCAGAAGGGTGTAGCGTTCCATGTGGAAGATTTCCAAATGGTTCCAAATAACGGAGGAGTCCAATGACCGATCGCCCTGCTGACATCATCAGCCCAATCACAAATAAGGTGCTGCCGCCCAAGACCAGCACAGCGGATGCGCTCGCCGCAGGGCGAGTTCCCTACGACAAGCCAACTCCTGAGAACTCGGTCATGTTGTTCATCGATCACCAGATCGGCCTGATGGTCGGGGTGCGGGACTACCCGTCGCTCGCCACCTACAAGGCCAACGTCGTCGGGCTGGCCAAGATGGCCAAGGCGCTCGACATCCCGGTCCTGCTGAGCTCCTCGAACGCCCAGTGGCAGAACGGTGACACGCTGCCGGAGTTGAAGGAGATCTTCGTCGACGAGCCGATCTACCGGCGTACGGGGATCATCAACTGCTACGAGGACCCCACCTTCCGCGCCGCCCTGGAGGACCTCCTCGCCCGGACCGGCCGCACTCACGTGATCATCTCGGGAGTCACCATCGGCACCTGTTGTTCGATGCCTACCCTGGCCATGCGCAACGACGGCTACCCGGTGTATCCGGTCATCGACGCCTGCGGCGCCTGGAACACCTACGAAGCCGACGCCGCGACGTCGCGGATGGCGCGGGCCGGCGCCGAGCTGGTGACCGTCTTCGCTCTGGGATGTGAGCTGCAGGCGGACTGGAAGCTGCCCTCGGGCAACGCCATGTTCGACCCGTTCACCAACGAGCTGCCCGAATACGGCTTCGTGATCCAGGGGTTCTGGAACAACGCGAACCAGCACGCTGTTGCGGATCCGTTCGGCATGGTCAAGTAAGAGGCTCAGCGGATAGGCCACCGATCTCCGCATCCCCCTCAGGCGCAGCCAACGCTCCTCCCTGTCCGATAAGCACCGCTTATCGGACACTGCCCTCCGATCCGCCTGGCCGCGGCCAACGCTGGATCCAGAAAGCCGTGCACCTGGAGAACCACCGGTCTCCCCGGGGCTGCAGTTCGGGTCAAGACTGGGTGGGGATGTCCGCCGATCATCAGTCGCTCCGGCCGGTCGACGCCGGGATCGCGATGGCGGGCAATTCGCCGGACCGCTCTGCGGGACCTGGCGCCATTCAACGCTGCCTGGCGCGATGCAACTTTTGCGGGGTCGAGATGGGTGTCTGTCACTTCACCTCCTTCCCAGTTACGGTCCAGCGTGGTGGAGCTGTTGATGGCGTCTGCGCCGTTCGAGAGCGGCGCCCGAGGGTGTTCCGGACACAAGGGTGTTCAAGCTCTCGATGACCGTCGCGACGGCGGGGTCGGGGAGCGTCGCGTCGATAAGGTCATACAGGGCCTCCTCGATCGCCCGGACCCTTGGGACCAGGTCCTGGGCGACGGTCGAGAGGCGCAACTCAACGGCACGGGTGTCAGCTGAAGAGGCTGCACGCTCGAGCAGACCGGCCCGTACCATCCGCTCAACGAGACGGCTCGGATGGTTCCTCTCGCATACCAGGAGGTCACCGAGCTCCTTGACGGTCAGGGGGCTGCCCTCGTTGAGGATCTCGATTGCCTCCGCCCAGGCGGGAGTGACGCCGAGGTCCTGCAATGCTGCGCAAAGACGGCGATCACCCTCTCGCTGGGCAGCAAGAACGACATAGCGGAACTCCTCCGCTCGTCTCACCGCGCCTCCGCCTTTAAGCTGGTGACACCAGCGCGCTCGAGGAAACCGGTCACAGCCGCAGCGTACAGTCCAGGATGGCTGAACCTGAACATGTGCCCAGTGTCAGGCAGAACAACGTGCTCGGCTCGTGCGATGCCGCGGCACAGTTCCTTTGTCGCGTCCTCTCCGACCAGGTGATCATAGGACGGGGATAGGACCAGGGTAGGAACCTCGACGTTTGGCAAGCGATCCCGGAGGTCACAAGCTTGTACGGCTCGTACGCGCCCGACATAGCTCGGCAAACTTGTAGAGCGAACGAACAGCTGGCGACTGGCTCTCAACGGCCAACGGATCTCTGCTCCGGGGCCGGTGTCGTGCGGGGAGCGAAGCAGCAGAGCGTGGGTCCTCAAGGTCAGCTGGCGATAAAGCAACCCCGGCATCAAAGGTGCCATGTAGGAGCCAATCTTCGGCAGGACACCCTTGAGCGGGTCGCTGGCGAAGCCACCTGACAGCACAAGACCGCGTAGTTGGGGTGGCCGGCGAACAGCGAGCGTCAGCGCCACCGCAGCACCGAAGCTGTCTCCTACCAGCACGTAGCGGTCGAGATCTTGCACCCTCGAATTACCATCTCTTTCGAGTTCACCCCGCCTGCACTCATGACGGTTGTTTCCGAGCGGCAACCAGCGTGGTCCCATTCGGCAACGTAACCATTCAGGTACCCGGGGCAGGCGTTCCCGTTCGATGGGAGCGGGAACTCAGGGGCTGGCGGCGGTGGGGACCGGCATCCACGGATCGTTGAGGCAGAGGCGTTGAAGAGCGTCGAGCAGGTTGACGCCATTCTTGGCAGCCGTGGACAGGTAGCTGCGGATCGCCAGCCATGCCTCGGCTCCTAGAAGAGCGCGTCTCAGGAATTTCCCGTAGCAGATGTCGATCGCAGGCGAGAGCCAGCAGTACCACCGGTGCCAGAACGCGACGGCACGGGTTCCAGGGCGGAGCAACCGGTCGACCCCGACCTCCGACCCGCGGGCACGCCGTCAGTACGGGACGTCCATGGTGCAAGGCGGGGGCGCCCACCAGACGGGGTACGGCGCGGCGCGACCCCTCCGCCCACAAAGCAGGGGCCACCTCCGCCCCAACCACCCCCGACGAGGGCAAACGCTCGCTCAGCCCGCCTGAAGGCCCCAGTCGGCCACGAGGCTATACGCACTTGGGGGAGCGCATATGGGGATTTTCCCCTATCCGGGCGAGTTGGCAGACATCCATCTCGCCCAGATGCCGTCAAAGTCGGCACGGTGAACTCGGCGGGTACAGGAGGCCCACTATTTCGGACGCGGTGCGCTATACCATCGAGGACTCATGGCGTGAGGAACGGCACCTGCGGGGCCGCGCCCAGCGCAGGCGGGCCGGTGCAGGTGACGCTGATCGGGTCCGGCGATGCCAGCTGCTGGCATGAGCCGATGCGGCTCTTCACCAGCTCGACTCCTTGCCTCTTCCGGACTACCGAAGCTGGGCTACGGCTCCCTCCCAAGGGCGGGTGGGTTTGGGTCTCACGTCGACGGACCGAAGCCCCTCAGCCATCGGCGGTGGATCACAGATCTTGCTCCAAGGGAAGGCGACCAGCCCCCTCCCCCATCCTTCCATGATTAGCTCGGCTGACTGTCTAGCCGGTGGCGCTTGAGATCAAAGAGCTGGTGAACGACTGGTGGGCGGTAGGGATGCGACTGCCCTGTAGGACCGTGGCTCCCAGTTGGTCGGACCTTCGGGACCGCTGACCAGCTCAAGGGCTGGTCCGATCGGGCTCCGGCCGTGCTGCTCAGTGGTAAGGTGCTCGCAGAGGCTTCAAGGCAATGGAGACCCGACTGTGACGCCGAGCATCGTCTTTCGCTGGAGGTCGATTGTGGCCCTAGTGGCACTTGAGGTCCCCAGTGGCCAACAGGGATTGCCATGGTCCACGCCTTGAGATCTATCAGGCATGCGACCCGGCGGGAGGTCATCCAAATGGATCTGGAAGTGGCGGTCCTCGCGCTCGACGGGCCGCAACATTGGCCCCAAGCCGCCGATCGCCTGCGCAAGTCCACCGGGGTGTCCCTGGGATGATCACGACACCACCCCGTACGCCCCTTCGAGGTCCGGCGGCTGAGCCCCGGAAGGTGCTGGGGCAGTGGTGGGCAAGAGTGATCCAGTGGCTCGAGACTCGGCACGTCGCCCAGCCCCGCACCGACGCAACAGGAGAGCCCCGGCGGAAGCAATCAGAGCGGATGCCAGACGAGGATACGACCCGGGAAGTTCTGAGGCGGGCGGGACTGCTGGCCAACGTGCCACCACCACGCCAGCTCCGCCCTTCCGAGGCCAAGGTTGGTGAGGCGCGCACTGAGGCCTCGCTGGGGCGCTCACTCAGCGACTACGTCATCGAGGGTAGGACCTGACCGCCTTCGCCGACAGCTCGGCCGTGGTCAAGATCTACGCCAAGGAGCCCGAGACCGCGATGGTGCTGGGCGCGGGGGCCTTGATCATCTCCGAACTTGCCCGGGTCGAGGTGGCGTCGGCGATTAGACGCAAGAGCCGAATTGAGGGGATGTCCAGAGCAAGTGCGGACATCTTGATCGCAACCTTCGAGAACGACCTCAGCCGGCAGGAAACTGCGGCCGGCGTCGACTTCACCGTCATTCGGCTGGGGCAGGACATCCTGGACGAAGCGATCCTGATTCTCGACCGTCACCCGCTGACCGCCGGGGATGCCATCCAACTCGCAACGGCGATCCTGACTCGACGGCTGATACCCGACCTCACCGTCTTTCTCTGTTTCGACCAGCACCTTCGCACCGCCGCGTCGGCCGAGGGGTTCATCCTCCAGCCCGCCTGACCTCACGCAAGCCGACTGCCGTCCGGCTCCCTCACCTGTCCCGTGCGGGGAACGGTCCGATATGGGGAACTGACCCGGGACCGCGTCACGCAAGCATCGCGACGCCAAATGGCCCCGGTGGGAGATCAGAGCAACGAGTTTGCCGCCGTGAGCCGCCGGTAAGAGGTACTCTCGGCGGCTCGGGGACGACGGTATTCCGGGCAGGGCGGGCCGTGTAGGCGGACGGGCGGAGTCAGCCTCTCACTCGCTCCGGTCAGCTCGCCCCCACCCGTCCCAGTCGATGGGGACGATGAGAACCTGAGAGCGCAGCAGTTCGCCGACTGGAGGCACGGGCGCGTCTGGATAAAGACCGTACAGGGGACCGACCGGAGACCAGCCTTGGGCTACTCTCCGCCACCTCATCGCCCAGCGAGCCTGAATGCAACCGTCGGTCGCCATCTGGAAGCGCACCCCACGACTCACGAGGCCTTTGGTCGCCCGGTCTGCAAATGGTCGACCTGGGGTCGGCGGCACCGCGCAGTCCCGGGAGGCGCCGAGGCAGTTCCCGCGGACGAGGGCTTCGAGGTGACGACATCACGGCCATCGAGAGATCTCTTGCTCAGCACAACAACCTAGGCACTTGTGGCTTGGACCTCTTCCCGGATGGCGTCGAACGCCGTTACCGCGGCTACTCTCAGCGCATCCCACAGAGCCTCCCAATCGCAGGGTGGGTATGGCAGGTGGAGGTCGGCAAAGGCTGCCTTGCTTTCCGCGCCGTGCTGGCGCCATGCGCGAATGCGGGTGATGGACTGTAGGTCGCGGATACCCGCCCCCACTCGATCCATCGCCTCGGGGGGAAGTCGTGAAGCTAGATAAGCCTCAAGTCGATAAAGGGTTCCCGTCGCCTTGGGACTACGCGGCGCTCCCTGCCTGGTAGGCACTTGGATTCGGTTCAGTACCTCACAGAGAGCGCTCAGGCGCGAGTCCAATTCTTCTGGAGTCTCACAGTCCAAGGCCAGGATAGCCATGCGGGAGGCCCGCATCCCGCCGAGGAGGTGCTCACCGTCGAACGCCTTCCATGCCTCGTCCAGGTATTCGATACTCACGGGCAAGTTCAGAGGTGCATCGTACTTTGGAGCCTGTCGAGGCTGGTCTGGCGACAGCCAATCAAAGATCCGATTCAGGTAGGCACCTACATCATCGCCCAGTCCCCGAAACCTATTGAGCCGTGCTTCGAGTCTGATAGACGTGGCTCCACCACCAGGTACGACCAGTCCCCATGTCGGCGGCTCGGTCTCGAGAATCGACTTCAGGAGCTCCGCATTGGTTCCAAAACGCGGCCCTTGGAGGCTCGATTGCAGGAGGGACGTCAGCGGAACCTCGTCACTCACCACCCTGTCAGGGTCCGGCACTAGACGGACGTAACGATCGCACAGCTTTCGGAGCGCCACCATGAAGAGGCCCATAGCAGGGGGCGGCGGTACCAGATGGCTCATACCACCGACCGTGAGACCGATTTGCCGGTCCTCGCTTGGAACGTTCCCGAACTGCAGCCCGGAAACTAGGTAGTACGCACCGAGCATTGGCGGAACGCGGGGAAGGGAGGGAAGCGACTGCAAGATCTCACCAGCGTCGAGGCCCTGGTTTCGATCGAGGGTCAGCTCCACGTACTGCCACACGGGCCAGTGCCCAGACAGAGCTAGGCCCTCGTAGATCGTGCTCAGCAGGGTAGTCTGTTCGTCTGCAAGAGGCCGCAGGAGGGGATTCTGGCGCTCATTACTTTCCACCCTTGAATCTTGGCACAGCTCCGATCACGACGGGGGCGCACCGCTATCCGCCGCCAGCGCGCGCTCAGGCGAGGTAGCACGGGCACGGTGGCTGTTCCAGTGACGTAAGCGCGAGGTCAACCGGCGCGGCTCACACGGTGACTACCCTGGAGATCACCGGAGACCTCAACATTGACAGGTTAGGTGGCGCGGATTCGAAGCCACCAATTCGATAATCCCGTACCGCCCGTGAACGTGACGGTCGTGCCGCTCGTTGGGTGTCAACGGCCACCTGGAAGTGGGCAGTGTTGGCCCCGCGAAAGTGAGCATCCTGAGCTGGACAGGTGCTGCCAACGCCTGTCTTCCTCACCACTTCACTGGGGGCCACTTCTCGCTAACGCCGTGGCAAGAGCGACATGCCTCGTCCCCGCCCATGCGCTATCGGCTGCCCGCCGAAATCCATTTTTCCAGTCCAAGAACCGGTGAGACCGTGACCGCATGAACAAAGCGACCACGACCCGCAGTACGACGCCGGCGATATCGACCAGCATCGGCAAGACGGCTCCCGACCAACTGACCCGACTAGAGACAGCAGTCCCTCAGAGGAGAGATGCCAGGCCTTCCCTGGCTGAAGCGGTCGAGCTGGCCTGCGGAAGTTGCGCCACGCCCGCCACGGCGCGGTCGTACCGAGCAGCGCTATCAGCGTTCGCCAGGGTGTGTGCCGATCAAGGGGTGACCCAGTGCTCTGAGATCGATCCGTCGGTCACGGCCGCTTTCCCGGCCTCGCTTACGGGCCTGGCGGCAGCGACCCGCCACCACCGGCTGGCGGTGGTCAAGGCCTTCCTGCGCTGGGCGGCCCAGGCTGGCTGGTGTGATTCAACCTGCGCAGCGCTCATCCCTCCGGGCCGGCGAGTGCGGCGGGCCACGTCCCCCACCTGGAGCGAGGACGACTGCCGGAAGTTGCTGTCGTCCACTGAGACTTGGCGGGATAGAGCCCTGCTCTGGGCCCTGACATCCACCGGTGCCAGGATCGGAGAGGTTGTTCACGCGACGGTTGGCGACTTCGACGGCCAGACGCTCCGGCTCTCCGGCAAGACCGGCACCAGAAGTGTGCCGCTGTCCCCGGACGCGCGAGACGCGGTCGACTGGTATCTGCGGCACCGCCAGCCGCTGGACCCAGCAGCCCCGCTCTTTACCAGTCGGCAGGGGCGGCTGTCCGAGCGGCAGGCCCGCGATCTGGTATACGCCGCTTGCCGCAGGGCCAAGCTAGCTCCAAGGGGTCCTCACACCCTCAGGCACGCGGCCGCCACCCGGTGGCTTCGAGCCGGAGTTCCGCTGGTGGTGGTGTCGGCCACCCTGGGTCACTCCCGTCCCTCTACAACGCTGGACCACTACGCGGGAGCGATGGCCAGCGATCTGGCTCGCGGTCTGTCTTCAGATCCGCTCTGGAGCGAAGGAGACCCACCACAGGCCCTTGCCCATCCGCCTGGCGCGGGGCCGGAGGGAATGGCGTGACCCAGGAGCCCAGAGCCAAGGCTCAACCCTCACATGAGAACAACCCGTGGCACGCCCAGATTCCAATGTCTCTCGCCGATCGAGCTCGCGACTCTGTCGCGGAGGCGCCCGGACCGGTGCGGACGATGGTCGAGTCCACGATCGAAGCCAGAACGGCCAATCCGGAGGACTCCGGCGCCCTGAACCAATGGCTGGAGTGGGTGGCCGCCTTGCCGTGGGCGAAGTTGCCAGCCGGTGAGCCGATGAACATGAAGGAGGCGGCCAGGGTCCTCAACGCTGCCCATCTTGGTGATGACCCGGTCAAGCAACTCCTTCTCGATCGGATTCTCGGCAGCTGGCTCGTCAGCAAGACCGGAAGCAGGCATCGAGGCCAGCCCCTGCTGCTGGTGGGCTCTCCCGGCTGCGGCAAGACCTCCCTGGCTCGCGCAGCCGCCAGAGCGATGGGGCGGGTTTGCGTCTTCATCAGCGTCCCAACCGCGGCGCGAGACGGCGTCTATCTGCTGGGGTGCTCCAGGGTGTACCGAGGCGCGGAACCAGGCGTGATCATCAAGGCGGTCCGGTCCGCGGGCACCTCCCGGGTGTTGCTCGTGCTCGACGAGTTGGACAAGACCTTCGAAGGATCGGGCTCCACCGGCCCCTCGGCCGCTTCCTGCTTGCTGGAGTTGCTCGACGGCAGCCACGCCACCTGGACTGATCGCTACCTGGAAGTCCCCTTCGATCTCTCGGAGGTGTTCTTTATAGCCACCGCCAACTCCCTGGAGAGTGTCCCCGATGCTTTGGTGGATCGCTGTCTGGTCGTCGAGCTTCAGGGCCTGAGCCCCGCCGAACGCGTGGAAGTTGCCCGGGTGCAGATCTGGCCGCAACTACTGGCGCACTACGGGCTTGCCAAGGGCCTCTTCCCGCTGGATGACGACGCGCTCCGGCACCTGGTCTTGGAGTGCGCCCGGCCTGGCGAGACAGGCCTGCGGGGAGTCGAGAGCCGGCTGGAGGCCTGCTTGCTCCGGGCGGCCACGAGAGGATTTGACGAGCTCTGGCCCATACCGATCTCCCGGGGGCTCATCCGCGTAGCGCTGGCTGCACTCGCCCCCGGGAGCAGAACCAAGCGCCTGGGGTTCGCGGCTCCCGAACCGGCTGACCGCGCCACCAGCCACGTGTTCAGAGTGCAAGCTCCCGGGTTCCGCGGTTCCGGGGGCTGAGATGGGCATGCAGGGTGGCGGCGGCGATTGGTCTGTCCTATTGGTGATCGTGATGTCCGCGGCGAACCTGGTGGCTGTCGTCTTCTGGCTGATCGCGATCCTCACGATCACGGAATCCATCCCTGTGGTGGCTGGTGGACATCTGGCACGACGACCAGCCCGGGGAGATCGGGTACCACCTGAAGCGATGGCTGGTCCCTCGCTGGCACTACCCCTTTGTGGGAGATGGCTCCGTGATCGCCTCCGTGGCGGGGGCCGACGCCATGCACGAGATCGTGAAGGGGGCCAATCCGGCTATCCCGATCCTCGTCCTCGCCATCGTCCTGGTCCGGTCGGTCTCGATGGCATGGTTGCCGTGGCCGAGGACCAGACCAGCGGGCCTTCAGGTCTACCCCTGGGTCGCCGTCACCGGACCACTGTCCAGCGCTCTCGGGATGGCCGCGGTCTGGGTCCTGGTCATCGGCGGCCAGATCACGGGACCCGTCCACAGTCACCAGTACTGGGTCGCCCTGAGCTGCGCGCCCTTCGCGATCTTGATCGTCCTCATGGCGACGGCTGTGGGCCGGGCGGGCAGGATTCTGGTGCCCAGGTCAGCACCGGCCCGGACCGACATGGGTACGGTCCTATGCCTGGCTGGCTTGAGCGAGGAGATGGATCTGCCCCCAACTCCCCCTCCCCCACGCCCTCACTGCACCCGCCTGATCCCCCCGATCGGTCCGCCTGAGGGTCCGTGGGCCGCCGTGCGGCCGTCGATGCTGCTCAACTGGAAGCGACTGCTCTGGATTCCGATCGCGGCCGTGGTGGGCGCCGGAGCAGGCTACCTGATGGTGGTCGTCTGCAGCGCCGGCTCGCCCCTTCCGGAAACGGTCGGGGTCCTCTTTGCCATGTGGATCTGGCTGGCAGAGGTCGTCGGGCCCATGCTCTTCACCTATATGGATGGCGACTGGATCGGAGAACGGGGGCTGTGGTGGAAGCATGGGGCCCGCGGCCCTGGTTCCCACTACGTAGCAGGAAACACCTACATCGTTGAGCTGATCGAGACCCAACTGAGTTCTGTCCCCGTCTCGCGCACAGCACGGCCGATTCGCCTTCGCATGAGGTGGAGTCGAGACCAGTTCGGAGCTCTCGGGGGCACGGTTCAACCTGGAGGATAGTGGTCCTCCGCCAAGGGCCGTGCAATGTCCAGCGGGCAGCGCGCGGCCTTTGGGGGCTAATCCAGCCCAAGAGCTCCCCGTGGAGAACCCTGCAGATCCACGTCAAAGTGCAACACGAGGGGCGAACACCATTAGCTGGCCGAGTTCACTCGTGTATTCGCGAGCGCCCCGCAACCGGATTCCGCCGCAATGCTCCGACCTCGCCGAAGGGACTTCGACCTGGACCTGGCGAACCCCGCACGAACAGTTGACAGGCGCTCCACAAAGTGCTAGCGTCGGCCCAAGGTGCCAATGGAGGGCGTGCCTATGTAGAGTCGCCGGAGTAATGGTCGATCACGTATATCCCTAGTGGAACCTTTTGTATATAGGTAGGGTCGCCATGAAAGTCTTCGCATCGATCGGAGAGCGCCTCCTCAGAGCAGCAGTTCCCCAGTTGAAGGCCACCGCGTGTTGCGAGCGCATCTGCGGCTGCTGTACTTCTTCAACGCAGTGCGGCGGTGCAAGCGTAACGTGCTGCATCGAGTGCGACTGCCAGGTAGGCTACTTCTGCAACGAGCCCTGTTAGTGCGCCTCACATAGCCTTCTTCGGCAACAAGGAAGATGATGGTGCCACCCTACATCGTTATAGGAGTCCGTGTACTCCTGGGGGTCATCTTCTCTGCCGCAGTTGCCAGTAAGGTCGCGCGGCGGAGCCATTACTCCGCCTTCCGACAGTCACTGACCACCTTGCCGCTCCTACCGGCAAGGTGGTCCTATGTCCTTGCGCCGCTGTCTCTTGCCGCCGAGGCATTGTGCATCATACTGGTGGTCATTCCTGCTACCCAGGACGAAGCATTCGTCTTGGCGGCGATCATTCTCAGCGCCTACACTAGCGTCCTGCTAGCGGCTCGCCTCTCTGGCTCCTTGACGGCTTGCCACTGCTTTACCTCTATTCCGATAAGTCCGATCTCTGCGGGTGATATCGCCAGAAATGTCATTCTCATTATGATTGCATTGGTCGGCATTGTGATGGTTAACCTGGAACATGGATTGCATGTTCAGGGGGCTTACTTACCCACCGTAGTATTCAGCGCGTTCGTGCTTGGACTCATGACAGTAAAGGCGTCGGAATTGTCCTGGCTTCTGACGGCACTCTTTGGTCCGACAGCTCGAGCCCGTGGTCATTACGGAACGACACCGAGGGAGACCTTTCTAGAGTGACGCCGCTCTGGATCTTTACTGGCGTGCTGGCCATTACAGTCGCTGGGCTCTTGCTTCTCTACGCAGCCATTGCTGCTCGCTTGAGAGTAATGACGCATGCCATTGCTGACTTGAGTCGGCAGTCAGTGGGGATGCGTGCTGGCCCCACAATCGGAGCCCTCCGGGACGAGGAGCTTCTCCCGCCCGACGTTCTCAGCGCTCTAGTACAGTCGGGCGATGGAACTGAACGCTTGAGTTACCAAGTCTTGATCGCCTACTTCCACGCCACGTGTCAAGCCTGCCGCGAGCATATGCAGGGCTTGGCCGATCTGGTGGCCCGTGGATCCCTCGGTCCGTTGTCAGCGATAACAGTCATCGTTGGGGACGAAGCGGTCGCTGCTGACCTGCGTCTAGCGGCAAGCGCCTTTGCAGTTGTTGTGACCCAACCGGATGGAGGACCACTTGTTCGGGCCTGCAGAATCGAGATGTATCCAACATTCATCCTCGCCGACGGGCGACGCCGGGTGATTGCGACCGCGCATTCACCAGGTACATTAGAGGTGCGCGCAGCCAGTGCGTCTGCAGCGCGCCGGCCGGGATAGGGCCAACCCACAAGTGCGAGCTTGGACGGGAGTCTTGGTCAGTGCATATCGGGCTGATGCATTGCAGTGCTGGATTCTCGTGGGATCGACGATTGGCTCCGCAGTTGCGCCACTGGCTGCCGCGTGGTTCATTAGGTCCCTCCTAGACACGGTGGTGGCCGCCCGCGGAGGGTGGCCCACTGCGGTCGGCCTCATATTCGGTATAGGTTGCGCGACGTTGGCACTTGCGGTCTTCCCCAGCGTAGGGACGTTTGCGACCACCAATCTCCGTCGCTCTACGGCTCTTGCCTCCCAGGGTGATCTATTCGCACAACTTAACGCTGTGCCAGGCATTGGTCTCTTCGAAAGCCCGATGGATCTGGATCGGCTCCGCCTGAGTCAAGAGCACGGGCCTTCGGCTCCGGCCCAGGCATTCGGCGCATTCATGCAAAGCGTCCAAGGAGCCATTACACTTGCAGGATTCGTTGCTGAGCTGAGTCTCTTCGCCTGGCCGCTGGCGGTCCTCGCGACTGCATCTGCGCTCCCATCTGTATTCGCCAATTTCGCAGTAACGCGACTACGGGTTCGCAATCAGTGGTTAGCAGCCCGACACGACCGGCGCCGCCTGTTCTACGCAAGCCTGCAGACTACGGCAAGTGCAGCGCAGGAGATGCGAGCCTACGGGGTCGGTGAGTTCGTGCGAACCCGCATGCTCTCGGAATTGCGCGTGATGAATGGCCTCGAACGGCATGCTGATCAACGGCAGCGCTTTCTGCAAGTCGCCGCCGCGACGGTGTCCGTTGCGATGGCGACCCTGGGCCTGCTACTCGCCGTCAACCTAGCTGTGCGACATCTTATATCGATCGGTGATATCGCACTCTACGTCGCTGCCGCAAGCGGCGTACAAGGCGGCCTAGCGATTCTGGCGGGAGCTGCCAGCCACCTGGTACGGGCACATGGAGTCTACGCCCGATACGTAGAACTGATGGATACTGCGAAGGCCCAGGTGAGCCAAAGCGTGAGCACCAGTGTACCGCGGCTGACCCGGGCGATCGTTTTTGATGATGTCTGGTTTCGCTACAGCCCGAACCTGCCATGGATTCTAGAGGGTCTATCGCTTGTGGTGCCTGCCGGGATGTTCACTGGCATTATCGGATTGAATGGTGCGGGCAAGAGCACAATAATAAAGTTGCTGAATCGACTGTATGAACCAACTGAGGGACGCATCCTTTGGGATGGCATAGACATTCGAACGTTCGACGTGCGTGATTACCGTACTCACTTGGCGACGATGTTCCAGGACTATGTCTGCTACGACCTGACCCTACGTGAGAACATCGGGCTTGGGGATGTGTCTAGTATAGACGACGATGATGCCATCGGAGCAGCCCTTGAAGGTGCCGGGCTAAAGGGGGCAGCGGAGAGCCTGCCCCTTAAGTGGGAGACTATGCTCAGCCGGATCTTTTCGAGCGGGGATGGCGGACAATCGAGTGGGGTGCGGCTCTCTGGGGGAGAGTGGCAAAAAGTTGCGGCGGCGCGTACCATGATGAGGAGCAACGTGGATGTGATGCTTCTCGATGAGCCGACCAGCGGCCTCGATGCAACCGCCGAGGCCGAACTCGTCGGTAAGGTAGTGGCGATGCGCGCAGGGCGGACCACGGCGATGATTTCGCATAGACTATTTCCAGTAGTGCATGCTGAGCGGATCGCGGTCATTGACCATGGCAGGTTAGTGGAGGAGGGACGGCATGCGGAATTAATGAGCCGACCAGACGGCCTATATTCTACGCTCTATCGGGCGCAGATGGGAACGTCTAGCGGAGCCGGTGCGCCGGAGGTCGATACTGTCCGCGCTGGTGGACGGTAGCGATGACGATTGCGCGAACACGGTCAGTCGGAACGTAGCCCCAGTGGTGCGAATCGGCGGACGTAGGGGAGTCACCGGTTACGAAGATGTGGCCATCGGGGACGAGAGGTTCCCTCCTTAGAACGGAGGAAATCGGGTCGTGGGTGGCGGGTGCTCTTTGGCCGGGCACGGCGGTTATTCGCTTCACGGCCCAGAGCGAGCCAGTTTCGGCGAGAAGTTGCTTGTCCCATGGTGTCGGGGGCCGAACTATGATGATGTCTCCCAAGAGTAGACGACGCGGAGAGGTTCGGAGGCCGAGGACGTGGTCTCCGGTGCGTAGAGTCGGCTCCATGCTGGTGCCAGAGATGGTGACGACAACAAGCTTACGGCGCAGAAGCAGGAAGAGTCCGCTGGCAGTGCCAAGGGCGGCCGCTCGACGGAGAGGTCTAGCGAGGTGTCCGCAGTGTGAGCGAGCGAACATGTCGCTAGACCTCGTCATTCGCACGGCAGGACTCGCATTAACGGAGATGGGCTGAGGTGTCTCGGGTGCTTCACAAATGGGATGAACAGAAGATGCAAGTACCGACCAGCCCGCCTAGAGGGTCCCGGTGTGGCGCAGCCAGCTGGCCGGGGCGCCTACGCGGTAAGTGGTGAGGGCTAGGCACCGGCTCAAGCCGCCCTCAGTGCCTCTGCTGGACCCAGCCTGTAGGCCAGAGAGATTGTTCCAGTCATAGCGCCCGCAGTGGTCACCAGCGCGACCGCGACGCTCAGCAGCGGCGCGATGATGACCACCAGCACTGGTGCCCCTATGGCCATTCCCCCAATTGCGACCACGGCCGCAGCGGCGAGTCCTCCGCCCAAGCCGAGTACTAGGGCTTGAATAGCAACGACAGTTGTGACCGAACCTCGGGGCCATCCGACCGCTCGCAATGTCGAGAACTCCACTTGACGCTCCAGGTAGGCAAGGGTCAGCAGGGTGGCCGACGCTGCCGCTCCCGCTACCGCCGCGATCAAGACCAGCACCACATCCAGCGGTCCGACCTGGGCCCCCAGGTAGTGCCCGAGCGTGGTCGGACCCAACTGCCCCGCGAAGCCGCCAATCACCAGCACCACCCCTCCAACAAGGCCCGACCCTATCGCACTCGAACCAGCGCAGAACAGCGACTCCACTCGCCATGGCCCCAGGAGTTCCCTCACGGCCAGCGACCTCACCGAGCGTATTCGTATACGGCCCAAGGAACCACCGTGCCTGAGGCCCGACGCTGCCGACTTGCGCGACGCGCCCAAGAGGGCGGGCAGCGGCGCCCCCAAGGACATGGCGATGACCAGTGGCACCACCAGAAGCAACGGCCCGATCGGGATCGCGGGGTCCACGATCCGACTGACGCCAACCGCTATCCCCGCGGTAGCCATTCCGATGACGGCGCCCAACAGTGCCATCTCGGTGAGCACCAGCCGCACGACCTGCCCCAAGGACCATCCAATGGCGCGAAGCATCGCGAATTCCTGGCTCCTACGCCGTACGCCCAGTTGCCCGACGACACCCAACAGGGCGAGCACGACACCCAGCGTCAGAATGAAGAGCACCAACGACTCAAGGTTCAAACCACGCAAGAACGTGATCGCCGCTCCCTCCTTGCCCCAGTACTCCGTCACGGTCATCGCTGGCTCACCGAACTTGCCCTTGGGTATGCTGATCCTCACTGGCAGTGCTGATGAGCCCTTCACCAAGCTCACGTTCAGGCCAGTCGTCTGAGTGATGGCGGCCGCAACTGCCTCCAAACGCGCCTGCGCGGCGTTCGAAGGCTTGCCAGTGCCGGCAACGGTGATCCTGATCGCGCTTATAAAGGCACTCCCTTGCCCACCATTGAAGTTGTCGGCGAAGTACTGAGCACCCGCCAGGGTGGTGAGCATCAACGGCGGACTCGTGATGAATCCAGCGGGGTTGCGATTGGGAAGCAAGGGCTTCCCGTCGGGAAGGGTCGCCTCAGGTGGCGCATAGGCACTCAGGTCACCGCCAGCCAGGAGACTGAAGCCCGGTATGTGGGCGGGATCGAAGGTCCCGAGAATGTTGAAGTTGAAGAATGACCCATTGAGCGCACGTGATGACACGTGCAAGTTCCGGTACCACGTGTCGCGCGCGTCCGGTGGCACATCTTGTTGCGCGCACCCAAAGCAACTCGGGTTGTCAAGGACACTCGGTGTGGACCTCACTGGGACCGCGCTCAACACATTTGGCGCAGTCGCCTGATACCGCACTTGTCCCGGCACGACCATATTGGAGAAGTCACTCAGCATCGGGCCAAGCCTCGCGGCAGCGCGCGCGTAGAGAGACTGGACGGATGTCGACGTGGTGTTCACCGTCGACCATTGGGCTAACTTCGTCGGCGGGGTTCCAACCAAGATGTCTTGGGGATGCCTGGCCACAGAGACAGTCAGGCTCAGCCCCTCCGAAATGTATGACTGGGTGCTGAGTATGGCCGGAATGGCGGCCGTCGGAATGGGGGCTCCGCCATTCTGGAGAGTGGCAACAATTGCACGTTCCGAGGTCGGAAGGTACCGACCCGAGACCATTGCCCTGTTAGTGCCGGACAGCCGTGCTTCCGCACTAGGATCTACTCCCGCCACCAATACGGGTATCGGAATGCTCATTGTCGCACTCGGATGGTACGGCGTAGCACCTCCACTACACGTGTGACAGATGACGGTACCAGCTTCGCAAAGCACGCTCGCGCCATCACATTGATAGGTCTTGCCGCCGTAGGAGAGTTGACTGCTGAAACCGTTCCCCGCGGTTAGAGTGCCCTCCGGCGCGATAACAAAGTACCGTGCAGGGAGAGGATACTTGGCTAAACCATCCTTGGCCACGGCCGTGCCTCCCAACCGCAGAACGACCAGCGGAGACGACCCCACAATCGCCGCTACATTGGGAACCGAGAACTGATAATCAACAGTGGTGTATCCGACAATGGCGATTGGAGCGGCCATCGTGACCCCTGGAATCTTTCGGATCCTGTTCAACTGCCCCTCGGTGATGCCGCCGTTGATACTGCTGATAAAGTTCGGACTCACCAACCCCTGGGTCCGCTCCAGATGACTGACATCTCCGGCTGGCCTGACCAGGAGGTCATAGGGAGTGTTCCACGCCTTACCAATGTCTCCCGTAAGCACCGCCGTTGTTCCGGATGCGGTCCCTAACAGCGCGACATAGGCCAGCGCTGCCAAGATTAGGCCGAAGGAGACTAGGACAGTGAGCCGCCATTGGCCTCGGAGTTCGTGGCGGGCCAGACGCCACATCAGCGATCACCAAGAGGCCGAGTCGCCATTGTGGCGAGCACTACGCCGCGATGACTCGGCCGCCGGACATCCGCACTGTCCGGTCCATGGTCTCCGCAACTGCGGCGTCATGGGTGGCCACGATCAGGGTCAGTCCGAGGCGCCGCCTCAGATCCTCCAAGAGTTTGAGCAGCTCGCCGGTAGCCGCCACGTCGAGATTGCCAGTTGGCTCATCCGCGATAACAAGCGCGGGGTTGCCCAGCAGGGCTCTCGCGACACCAACCCGTTGACGCTCGCCCCCTGACAGCTTCGAGGGCGGATGGTCGGCGCGCGTCTCCAGACCCAGCACGGCAAGTAAGTCGCGGGCTCGAGGCTCTAGTGCCGATCGCTTCTCCCAAGGCAGCCGAGCCACGATCACATTCTCCAGAGCGGAGAGGCCGGCAAGAAGGTGGGACTCCTGGAACACCAGCCCCAGGTTCTGGGCGCGGAAGGCGGTCAGATCCGACTCAGACAGACCTGTCAAGCTCTGATCCAGCACAACCACTTCGCCCGCCGTCGCTCGATCCAGGCCCGCGATCAGATTGAGAAGTGTGGTCTTCCCCGATCCCGACGGTCCCATGATGGCTACTGACTCACCGCCGTCAATGGTCAGCGAGACTTCGCGGACTGCTGCCACCTCACTACCGGCGCTCGCGTAGGATCGGCTGCTTGAGATCAGGTCTACAGCCGCGCGCACAGAATCTTTCATCCGGGATGAGTCTGGCACACTTCGCTGAGGGCGTCAATCAGTCATCAGGGTGATGGCCCGGCAAGCCGGAAAGGTGTCCGAAGGCGGAGTGGCGAAGAGGAATGGAGACCAGCTAGCCGAGTTCGCCGCTCCAACGCGAAGGGCTGTGCCGAGCGCGTATGGGGATTTTTCCGTATCCGATCTTGGCCTCCGCATTGGTCCTCAGCACAGGCACCAGGATCGGCGCCCAGACGCGTAAGCCAACCCTCAGCGCGATGGACGCTGGGCTCCGAGCCACGGACGGATCGACGGATCATCGGTACTGGATGTCCGTCGCGTGAGATGGAGATACCGTGGCCGACGGCCTGCCCCCGCAACCGCACGAGGGAGCCGCCGCCAACGTCTTGTGCGCCACTGGGTACACGCTGGGAACTCTTCTCAGACACCCTGGCGGATAGGGTGGCGATGATCATGAGCCCGAACTGGCCCTCAAGGGTTTCTCGGGCCGGCACCGCTACGCCCCTCTCCTCAGCTCAGGCAACCGAGTTGCTGGAGGTTCCTCTCTCACAAGCCGCCCAAGATCGGACTGATCTTAGGGCTGCCCGGAATTACCATCTCTTTCGAGTTCACCCCGCCTGCACTCATGACGGTTGTTTCCGAGCGGCAACCAGCGTGGTCTCGCCCGGCAGCCACAATGGTTCCACGCGGCAACAGGTGTGAGCCGGATAGTTGCCGCATGGCGACGGGACGGCGGTGAGGCCGTTCCGGGTCGAGGGGCAGTTGAGGCTGGGCCCATGCCGTGGCGCCAGCCTGGGTGATGGCCGGACATGCGGATCGACCAACCCCAGGGAGCTCTACCCGTCTGGTTGCATCTCCCTCGTCGCAGGGGCTGACGCAGCTGAAGAGGTGGGCCGGCCGAGCTCCATGGTGGTGAGGGTGAAGAAGCGGGAGAGCAATACCAGGGTGGTGGCTTGTGGACTGGGAAGAGGGAGGCTGAACCCGGAGCCGACCTCGCGGTCTGGGATACTGGTCAGGCTGCCAGAGGACGCCGCCCATGGTTATGCTCCACCGCTGCTGCTACCAGGATGGCGTGATCCCGCTCAGCCTGCCGCCGGCTAATGCCTCTCGCCCACATGAGGTTCGTGATCGATAGGGCCGTGACCCAGTCCGTGGCGGCGGTCAGGTCGGCACCGGATGCACGCAGGCGGTCGTTATCGAGGACCACGTAGTGGGTGGTGGTCGTCTCCACCAGGACGTGAGCCAGCTCGGCCGAGATCTGGCTGCGGTCCATCCCCTCCCGGTCGGCGGTGGTGGCCCACAGAGTGCGCATGGCATGCGGATGGAAAGCGCACCCGGCACGGGCAAGCCGCCGCTGGACAGCCGTGGTCAGCTTCCTCGCCGAGAGATCACCGCTCAGCAGCGACGCGACGACGGGAGGCGCGGCTGGCTCGCCGACCTGAAAGTTGGACAAGGCCTGAGTGACCAACTCCTGGAGGTTCGACGGCACGGTAATGTTCGCCCACCTGGATCGGCCTCCCTTGGCCCGTGTAACACACACGCAGAGATGTGTGGGGTCCCGCGAGACGATGTCCTGGCTGAGCACCCTGGGTAGCTCAGCGGATCGGACGTGGGTCGCCATGCAGAGGTAGAGTGCCAGGGTGGGGCGGATGTCATGGGGCGTCTCGGCCAGGCCCCGGTCGAGTTCATCCCAGGTGAGCGGGAGAACGCTTCTGGCCGCTGGACCAGCGACTGCGGTCGATCCCTCTGCCACCGGCAGGTGTGCGCTCGTGTGGTACTCGCGCCAGACCCGCTCAGCTGCGCGGCGGCGGGCTCCACCAGTTGGCGACGGCCCCCAGATGGCACTGTCCCCGGCGGCTGCTGAATCGTCACCTGCGCTGTCGGCGGCAGCGATCAGACAGAGGTCGGTCAGGTAGCCGAGCAGGGTGTGCGGACTTCGGGACCGTCGCTTCGGGCTCTCGTCACGCTCTTGGTAGACAAGGCGCATGGAGCCGAGGATCTTCTTCCTGACCTTGGTTTCGGGGTCGGTCCCGGGTCGCGCAAACTCTGTGCACAGCTTCCCGAACTCCGACGGGCTCACACGCCGGCCCCATCCCTGGAGGCGCTGTCGGAGGCCGCTGAGCCCATAGTCAGGGACTTGGCGCCGACTCCTCGGCGAGCGTGGTTCCCCGAGGCTGACCGTTCTTGGCAGCCTGCCCATCAGGTACCCGATCTCGTCGGTGGCATGCGTGAAGAGATGGAGGACGGTGTTGGCCCGCTGTAGCTGGCCCATGGGATCGGGTCCGGAAAGGTCTGCGCTGCGCCGCAGAAGGTCGCGGACAACTGCGAGATCGAGGGACGCAAAGGGTCGCGGCTCCCCCTGACGTCGGAGGGACTCGCCGAGCATCTGAACGGTCAGTCCGCCCCAGACCAACAGGGGCGGCGGACTGTCGCCGGAGCCGAACCGTAGCCCCACCTCGTGCTGCCTCGGCAGCCACTGGGACCATTCGAGCGCCCGGAGCCGGTCGTACCAGTCCGGGAAGAGGATGTCGCCGAATGCGACCAGCTCGATCGCCGCCAGGGCTGCCATGGTCCGCAGCCGCTCAGTGCCGACGCCAAGATCAGCGGCCGTCTCCCACAGGCCCCGGCGGATCTGCGACATCCGGTCCAGCGAGGGGGAATTACGATCGAGCCCGCTCAGGACCCAGTCGCGGGCGCTGCGGGCCTGGGCGGCTTCTCCGGCTGGCGCCAATGATGGGGCTGAAGCGAATCGCGGTGGGACCAGTGGCCGCGACCCCAGATGGGGGGCTTGTCCGAACCAGTGGTCCTGCCTGGTCACGAGGTCCCTGTGGGCACGTGCGAAGCGTTGAGGCAGGTGGATGCTCCACCCGCCGCTCTGCCCGTGCCCGACCAGCGCCGATCGCCAGCGGTCCATCTCGAAGTCTCCGGGTCCACCCTCCCGCTCCCACGCCTCAGCCTCCATGCGACTGATGTACCAGTGGCGGAGCTGGCCGATGGCGAGTGGGGGCAGACTCGGCCCCACGAGTGCCCGGGCCAGGGAGTTGAGGGCCCGCGGAGTAGGCGTGGAGAGGAACTGATCGCGCCAAATGGAGAAGCAGAGCGCTTCGTTCTGGCCCGTGCGGCGCAGGGCATCCACCAGCGGATCCAGCCACGCGAGCAGCACCCTCCCCAGCGGGACCACCCGTGGTGCTCCCGCCTTGGGCTCCCAGATGGTGAGGCAGCCAAACCGTAGGCTGACATCCCGGGCCCGCACCTTGACCAGCTCCTGGGTGCGGATGCCGGTACCGGCCGATACCGCGAAGGCTGCGCCGACGGCCCAGGCGTTCCATACTTGCGGCCCGCCGCCGATGGCTGCCGCTGCGGTGGCGCCCAGACTGCCGAGCCATGCCTGCACGGTGGCCTCCTCCGGGACCCGGACCGAGCCGACCCGTTGAGTGTTCACTGAAGTCCCGTCACATCGACTTGAGGGGGGCCAAGTAGCGAGCCCAGGAGTGTTCAAGCTCACCGTACATTCTTTCCTGGAGGCGGCTGACGTCGACCTCCGGAAGAAAGCCCAAGTAATGAAACGGTCGTCGGAACATGCGGTCCCATCGGGTGGTCGCGAGGACGAGGTGACTCGAGCTCCAATCGGGCCGACCCGAGAACCAGATCGCTCCAGCCAGGTCCGCGAGCCACACGGGCTGACGGAGATCGAGGTTGACGAAGGCGAGGGTACGGCTCAGGTCCGAGCCTCGCAGGGGCCGGCTCCCACCCGGAAGTGGCACCGTGATCCCGTCAGGGCCCACGGCCGCTCGTAGCCAGCTAGCGAGTATGTGGCACACCTTCACCCGGACCGGGGTGCCGCGCAGGCCCATCTCCCCCTGGTACAAAGCACTGTCCAAAGTGATCCAATCGGAGTCGGGAGCGACCACGGCGAGGCGACTTCCGAATCCCTCGAACGCCGCCCCAGGCCAGCCTGTGAGGTAAGCGGCGAGAAGGACTCCCCTGAGAACTTGGGTGACCTCAACGGTCAGGTCCGTGTCGTTGATCGCCACGGCGGCCTGAGTCACAAGATGCGGGGGGCAGGGCCGCAAGCCGCGGGGGGTCCGCATCGTGGCCAGGGTTGTCAGACCCTGGTGGCGAGCAGGCACGGGCTTGGCTTGCGGAGACTCTGAGTCCTGCGCTTCATGCGACTCGGGCTCGGTGAGCAGGATCTGGAGGAGTGATCGCCTCCCGCGCCTTGAGGCAGGAGAAGGACCCACGTCGCCGGCTCCCCGCGTCGAAGGTGTTCTGCGCGTCGCTTCAACGCCCAGCGCCTGCCGCAGGGCAGATCGGTAGGCATCGGCGGTGCTCGACTTCAGGCCGGGGAACTGCACCAGCGCGCATGCCTGCGCGTAATCCCCCGTCTCGAGGGCAGCGACGGCTCGAGCATCTGCAGCCAAGTGTTGAGCGGCAACCCCCAGGGTGTAGCCGGTGACCTTGGGCGGGTCTTGGCCGTCTTCACCATCTCGCAGTTCGCGCATTCTGCCTGCTATCCGGCTCTTCACCGCTTCCGGGAGCGCTTCAGGACCGAGCGCGAGGAAGTGGGCGAGTGGGTCCTGGGTCGCGTAGGGGGATAGGATCAAGCGCTTCCGGGCCGGCTTGGCGGCCGCCAATCTCTGGCATGCGGCAGCCAGCTCTAGCGCTCCTTTCGGAGGAGGGGGATTGAGGGCCAACGCCCCCCGGATCGCAGGGACCAATCCTCGGGCTCGCGCCGAAACGCAGTGGACAACCACACAGTCGATCTCGTCGAGGCTGAGCGAAGTGCCCCCGAGCGCCTCTTGGAGGCCGATCGCGATGGCGCCGGGCGAGCGGTCCGTACTTACGCGCACGCGGCCCGGCCTCGGTGATGGGTACCGTTGCCGCGCGGCAACGCCCCCGGGATTTCGCTCGGCGGCATTGGCAGCAGCACCCTGATGATCACGAGGGCGTGCCCGGGGTCGTACCCGTCTGACGTCTTGACTGAGATCACCTGTCCCTTGTTGATGGTGTCCCGTGCGTGCTTCCTCAGGTCAGCAGGAGAAACGTCCGGCCGGGAGCCACTCGCTGCCCGCTCAGCGCGAACGAAGTCGCTCATGGCCCGCTCCGAGCAAGGCCCCACCGCCAGCATGTGCATGCCCCGTCGCTGAATCTCGGGGGCCTTCCCGAGGAGATGGCTGAGGCAGGAGACGGAGTAACGCTCCTGGCGCTGCCCGGGAGACATGTCCAGTGTCCGCGCGTACTCAAGAATGAGTTTTCGGCAGCCTTGGAGCCGGCTCAGGTGGGAGGCGGAGGTTCCGGCGTCGGCCGCGACCCGGGTCAGCGATCGGCCGGCTCGCGTCCCCAGCCGGAGCGCGACCAGCAGAGCGTGATTGTGGGCCACGAGTGCTCGCTCCCCTGCTGTCACGTCGTCTCTGATGGCCAGCTCGGCCCGGCGCACGCGCTCCAGAGCGCGGTCGTACCCGTGCGGGCGACGCTCGCCAGGGGCTGGCATGTCGGTGCTGACCGCTATACCGTGATCGTGTCCGTTCCCAGCCACCGGTGCGGCGGCGCTGTGTGCGCGGTTCCCGGTGCCAGCCCCGGAGACCGGAGGCCGCGATTCCTCAATGGATGTCGCAGCAGCACAGGCCTGGTCAGCATCGACTAGAACGTCTGCGGTGCCTGCTGGCACCGCACAAAGTTCGCGATCGGTGGCGCCGAATCCCGTGGTTGTCGCATCGACCAGCGTGTCATCCTCTTCGTGCGTAGCCTGTCTCTCGCCCCCACGCGCCGGCACAGGCGCCTCGAGCGCGGCAAGGGTCTCAGTGGCTGAGAATGCGCATGATGTGTCCGGGTCCCCCGGTTCTCCCAGCCCGTCGCAGTCGGAATGTAGCTCCCTGACGCTTCCACTCGAAGTTGCTTCCGAATTCAAGCCGCTACCTCGGGCACACGACTCACGAAGCCGCCTGGCGCTGTCGGGTTGAAGATTGCCCTCATCGCACCGCACCTCGCTACCCTCTTCCCTGAAGAGAGGTAGCTGGTCCCATGGAATGGCGCCGTGGCCAGAAGCTCGTCGCGTCATCGGCGTCTTCCGCCGATCCGGGCGGCCGCTTGAGCTGTCGGGCTGCCGCTTTGGGGCTGCGGGTCGTTCGCAGCCGATCCTTGCCTAGATCGCGAAGTGACACTTGAGCTCGCCGAGGCACCACTCCCAAGGGGCCGACAACCATCCTCGAAATCAGTGGTCATCGCGCTCTCATGGCGGGCTTGGTTGTGGCCGGAGTTGCGATAGCCCACCAAAAAGCCCGCCAGTAGCAGCAAGCGTAGCGAGGGGTCAGCACGACACGCTTCCAAGTAAACTTGCGGGACGGTGATCGAAGTCACCGCCAGCCGAGGGATCAGGCGATTCGAATTACCGCGAAGCATCTCGATCCCAGTCTGCCTCGAAACGGCGGACAGCCCGCGGACATTCTCCAGATGGCTGGTACTTCTCGCAGGGCAGGTGGCCGGGGTGGGGCCGCAGATCGAGGACGCCAAGTAGGTAGTGCTTGTCCGAGCCCGCTTGGATGGCAGACTACCGCACCACCTGTCCCGCAGTCGAGCGCAAGCGCGCCCATCTCGTGCGTCGCGAGCTGGAAGATCATCCTTGCCCACAGCCCGCCCGGCCCGTCGGTGGGTACTCGGGCCTTACTGGGACTCGACAACACCTCGAATCACTCCAGCGACCTGGTGCGACGCCCAACAACAGACGGAATTGTCCGTTTGTGGTCCGCGCCCATCAGTTACGGTGAGGTCAATGCGACAGCTCCACCCACTCAGCAGCCACCCAACCTCACGTCTGCTGGCAGAGGTTGGGGTCGTCGGCGCCGACCTACCGCAGCACGACGTGATTGGCTCCGCCACGGGCCCGACACCGCTCGGACGGATGCAGCTCCCCCAAGCCAATGAGCTTGCCGAGATCACGCGGCGGCTGGATGAGCTGTGTGTCACCCGCGAGTTGCTGGCCTTCGTCGCAGGGGTGGGTCCGTCGACTGTCACCGCAGTGATTGAGGGTCGCCGGACCACGGCGATCACGCGCTATCTGCTCCGGGTGACCCTGAACCTGTTGGTGCTCGTTCTTGACCCGAACGCCGGCGACGAGGAGGTCGCCCAGGCGATTGACGGTCTGGACGACAAGGCCCAGCGGGATGTCCAGCCGCGCAAGCGGCTGCTTCGTGCTCTGCGAGCCTCGGTGGAGCACGGGCGGCTCACCCCGCCAACTGTGGTCTGGGCGCGCCTCCGCGTTGAAACCGTCGCCCCCGAGAAGGGACGTACACGTCTCACTCTCGCGCCCTGAGCCGCCGTTGGGTGTGGACCCAGGGCACGTCCCACACGATCGCTCGTGCGTTGCGTACCACGGCTGGGTGTTCGAGGTCTACGTAGCGCATCGTCGTCGTGATGCTTGCGTGGCCCATGACCTGCTGCAGGTCCCAGGGCGACATCCCGGCTGCCGCCATGACGCGAGCGTAGGTGTGTCGCAGATTGTGGTAGTGAAACCGCTCCACCCCGGATTGATGGCGCAGGCGAGTGCATAGAACCTTGATCCCGTCGGTCGTCAAGGGCACCGGCTCCGACCCGTTCCGCCGCAAGGTCAGGAACAACCCCTCCCACCTGGTGCCCTTCGGCCGGACCCGATCGACATAGTCCCTGAGAACGGGGCTCAGCTCACGGGGGATCGGCACGGTCCTGTGGGTCTTGGTCTTGGGCGCATACACGTACATGCTGGTGTAGTCGCGGCTGACGCTGGAGACTTTGAGGAAGCTGTCGCGGTGGTGATTCTGCTCGTCTGGGCCACGGGCAGCCCCGATCTCTCCGACACGCAGCCCGGTCATCAGCCCGAATCGGATCAGGAAGTCATCGCGCTCGTTCCCGCAGTGCACCAGCACCCGCGCGATCTCGTCGTCGGTCAAGCGGGGCGGCTGCCACTTCTCCAGCTTGATCCTCGGCAGCTCAGGGACGTCCCGTTTCCATTCCTGCACCCCATGGCGTCCCTTCTGGCACCACCGCAGGAATGGCCCCAGCACTCCCCGCACAATCTTCACTCGAGATGCCGCGGTCAGCCCCGTTTTCGCCAGAGCTTCCTCGAAGTGGTACATGTGTTCGTCAGTGAAGTCGGCTGGCGTCTGGATCGTCGGCGTAACCGCCTGCCGGTATTGGTCAATCCGGACTGCCGCCCATAGGAACACCCCGCGGATGCTCCCTTCCGATACCTCGGTACGCTTGTGGTCCAGGAACGCGGCCCACGCCGCTTCCCAGGGTGTCAGCCCCCGACTGGGCGGTGCGGCCGGGACCACGCGATCCGCGAACCTGCTGCGGGGCAACTCCACCAGCTCTGGTCGGGCGGTCGCCTTCGATGGGGTCATGGGCCGTCCTCCAGCGCCAGTCTGATGACCCCATTCTATCAGACTTAGAGCACTTTTGGTATAGGAAAGCGTCTAGTCACCGGGACCTCTTCTCTCACGGATCCGGATCATGGTAGAGAGCCAGTCTCCACCAGCTCAATTCTCACTTCAGCCCACTTCACGATTTGGGCTGGAGCGGGAGACGGGGGTCGAACCCGCGACCTTCTCCTTGGCAAGGAGACGCTCTACCACTGAGCCACTCCCGCGGCCTCGTCGAGGATAGCAGACGCCTCACCGCGCCAGCGCCACTATGGAAAGAGCCGCGGCGAGGCCCAGCGGCCCAGCGAACCATCCGGCGGCCCAGAAGTGCCTGGAGCGCACGGAAGCTGTCCCACCGCCGGGAGCGAGGATTATCAGAGTGGAGAGTGACCCGGTCGGGGCCAGATTGCCTCCCAGGTCAGCCCCGGCGATGAGAGGGATCCCCAGCCGCCGGAGCTGTCCGATGGCGCCCAGACCGGCCATGCCGAGGAACGCCGCCGGGAGGTTGTTGGCGATCGCGCTCGTGCCCGCGGCCGCCAGGCCCACCCGAACCTGCGCCCCGACGCCGCCCTGGCCAACCAGCTCGTGGATCAGGGCGGCCAGCGGCGCAGCGGACTGCAGTCCGGCGCCGAGGACGGCGAGCCCGGCCACGAGGGGTATCAGCGACCACCGGCCTGCACGCACGGACCGCAGTGGCGACACCCCACCCCTGGTCCACCCGATGATGACTGCCACGATCCCCCCGAGGAACGTCGGCGGCCCGAGAGACAAACCGCTCGCCCCGGACCAAAGGTCCACTCCGAGCAGGACGCCGAGCAGCGCGCCGAGCGCGAGCAATTTGCCCAGGTCCCGGTCCGGGCGGGCGAGCTCCGCCGGTGACGAGGCCGTGGGCAGCCGGCGGGTGAGCAACCAGGTGAGGGCGAGGCCGGCCAGGAGCACCGCGAGCAAGGCCGCCGGGGTCACCTGCAGCAGGTAGCTGGAGAGGGGGATATGATCGCGCTCGAGGACCAAGAGGTTCACCGGGTTGCTGACCGGAAGGACCAGGGAGGCGGCGTTGGCCATGACCGCGATCCCGACCAGGAACCGAACCGACGAGAGCCCGCGTGCCGCCACCCTCCGCGCCACGATAGGCGCCACCAGAAGGGCAGCGGCGTCGTTGGAGAAGAGCGCGGTGACCCCGGCAGTCAGCAGCAGGGATGCGACCATGAGCCGCCTGGGACTGGCGCCCGACCACCGCTCGGCCCGGTCCAACAGCCATTCCACGGCTCCGGCCTCGGCCAGCGCCACGGTGAGGAGCACCAGCCCGGCGAAGAAGAGCAACACCTGCCACGTGTCCCCCAACCCGGTCACTGCCGAGGCGATGGGCACGAGCCCCGTTGACAGGGCGATGGCGGCACCGCCAGCCGCCCACCACCCGCCCCCCAGGCCGAGGGGCCGGACCAGGGTGGCAAGGCACACTCCGGCGAAGATGGCCCCCAGCAGAATGACACTTAACATATCTGTGTAAAGTGTATCGCATGCACGTTCTCAGGTCGTAGACGTGGCCTCACAGTGATGCGTCAAGACGATGAGTCCCTGGACCAGGACCAGCAGCGGCTGATCGCCGACGCCAGCCGGGAGATCGGCGTGAGCGCCCGAGTACTGCGGTACTGGGAGCAGCTGGGGGTGGTCCGCCCGTCACGGGACCCCAGGGGTCGGCGCCACTTCAGCCGTCACGACCTGCTCGCCATGGCGCTCATCCAGGAGCTGCTGGAATCAACGGGGGCCTCGATCTCAGACCTGAGGCTGCTCCGGGAGATGGCCGAACGAGAGGTGGAGGCCGCCCTACAGGACCCCCTCACCCGCCTGCGCCTGCTCTTTCAGCGGCAGGCGGCGGAGCCCCACTTCCACCAGCTAATAGCGGAGCGGCTGCCCCCTCGTCCCCCGTCGGAGAAAGACCGGCGCCCTCCCCTACCCCACCGCGGTGAGCCGCCGCTCCCGCCTCCCCCGCTCCGGCCCCCGGAGGGCTAGCCAGGCCTGGTACGACGCCCCTCCTGGGAGCCAGGCCGCCCAGGGGCGGTCCGCGCCGGGCTCAGGCCGCTGCGGGACCCCGCCCACCCTGCCCTCGAGTCTCCATATCCGGCGGGCAAACCGCTGGTCCCACCCCACCGGTGCCTCGCGAAAGGCCAGCTTCGCCAGCTCCAGAGCGGACGCCGGGTCGGCCTGCCGATGCTCCAGGTCAACGCAGAGCGCCTCGGCAGCCTCGGGGTCGTGCCACCTCTCCCAAATCGAGGTCCAGGCAGCGAACGCCTCTGTCGGCCGGTCCTGTCGGCGCAGCAGCCGGGCTCGCCTGAGGGCACCCACGCGATCCAGCGGCGCCGGCGAGAGCTGCTCCGCCCTGTGGTAGCTGGTGTGTGCCTCCTCCAGACGTCCCCGGGCCTCGGCGAAGCGCCCCAGGCTCAGCCAGTCGCTGGGGTCCGGATCTTCCACGGCCAGATGCTGGACCACATGGTCGAGGAGGCGAAGGAGGGATATCACGTCCTCTCGGTTGTGGCGCACCACGGCCGCCAGCGGGGCAGCATCGCCGTTTCGAAGGAACTGCCAGAAGCGTTCTGGGGCCTCTCGGCCGGGCAGGTCGCCCTCCCGCTTGAGGTGCAACAGCTCCACCTCGGCGGCCCTCAGGGTGCAGCGCTCCAGGCGATGCCGGAAGAGGCGGCGCACCACCGGGAGGAGGTCCAGGTGGGGAGTCGCCGGCCAGGCGCGATCCACCCCGGCCATCACCATGCGGGAGCGGAGCAGCGGCAGATCGTAACTTCCCCCGTTGTAGGTGACCAGCAGCTCCGCCGCCTTGAGCTGGCTGACCGCCGCCTCCACCAGCCGCTCCTCCGCGCCCAGCTGCGGCAGCAGCCACTGCTCCAGCTGCAGGCGTGGACCGTCCAGCCACCCCCACCCGTACAGGAAGGGCACGGTCCCCGCTCCCCGCTGGAGGCCAGTGGTCTCGAGATCGAAGAGGAGGAGCCGGCCGCCCTCTGGCGGGACGGCGGCGGACACCGCTCCCAGGCGAGAGAACTCGAACGCGCCAGGGCGCAGCCCCAGTTCCGCAAGCGGGATGGCTTCGCGAAGCACGAAGATCCCCCGATCCTCGTCCCAGGCGAAGCCTAGGTCACGAATCCCCACAGCTCCCTCTGGGGGGGTCCCCTTGGGTTCATGGCCGTGGCCGGAGGGACGCGGCGCCAGCCGCAAGCGGGAATCACCCTGCAGGGCGGCGAGCCGGAGTCTGAGTGGCTGGGTCACCACCCGGCCTCCTCAACCAGACGCAGCGTGAGCAGCTTGGCACCCTGCTCCAGGCCGGCTATCGGACCGACGCAGGCGGGACAGCCCGCCGCGCAGTCGCACTCCCTCAGCAGGCTGGTGGCGGCGGCCAGCAGCTCCTGATGCAGGTCAAAGAGTTTGGCGCTGAGACCCACACCACCGGGATGGGAGTCGTAGATGAACACGGCGGCGGCGTCGGACTCTGAGGACAGCCCGCCGGGCTGAGCCTCCTGCCCGGGCTCCACCGTGAACTCCGCGGGGGCTGTCGCCCGGCGGGCCGCCGGGACGGCCCCCAGCGCGGCGCGGACCTCGGTTACGACACCGAGGTCCCGATGGTCGCACATGGCCAAGAGGCAGGCGGCCTGACCGAGCAGGTGGCCGAATCCCTCGATTCCCATCTCCAGGCCAGGCCAGGTCGATCCGATCCGCAGGGAGCACCAGTAGGCGTTGGTCTGCAGGTCGCGCTCCGGCACCCGGATGGGACCGGCCCCGACGGTCTCATGGGTGAGCAGCCGGATCTTTCGGTACATCGCCGCCAGCACGCTCACCCGCACCTCGCCGTGAGACCTCGAGGTGGCCCGGCCAGGGTCAATCAGCGGGCCGGCCATCCGCTCCAGGACCTGGAGGCCGACGCGCAGGTCGGCGTCGGTGTAGTAGTCGACGGAGACGGGGTGAACGTACGCCCGATGCTCCTCCCAGTCCAGCCTCTCGACGTGGTACTGGCGGCCCTGATGCATGTAGATGGCGTCGTCGTGGACCAGCATGGGAGCGGACCACTCATCCAGCTCCCCCACCACCCTGGCCCCGGTGCCCGAGTGGCCGATGGAGCTCCCTGATCGCTGTCCCTGGGGCCCCTGGGACGGTCCTGCGGGGGCCCCGGACGTGTCGATGATGACCACGTTGCTGCTGGAGGCGGTCCTGAGGCTGATCGCCTCGGCTGGGAAGGCGTCCGCCGTCCAATGCCAGCTGCCGCTTCCCAGGTGCACCAGCCCATCCTCCGCCAGCAGTTGGAGCAGCCCCGAGACATCCGTGGTGCCGAAGGCCTCGCCATCCCGCATCGGCAGCTCGAAAACCGCCGCCTGAAGGTGTCCGGCCAGGACCAGCAGATTGTCCGGGTCGATCACCGCGCGCTCTGGTGCCCGCTCCAGCAGGTACTCCGGGTGATGGGCGATGAACTGGTCGAGCGGCCCACCGCCGGTGATCAGCAGATGGAGGGCGTCGGCGGTGCGGCGTCCCGCCCGTCCCAGACGCTGCCAGCAGCTGGAGATGGTGCCGGGGAATCCCACCAGCACCGCCGCGTCCAGCTGCCCTATGTCCACACCGAGCTCGAGAGCGCTGGTGGCGACCACGCAGCGCACCGCACCGGAGCGGAGCCCGGCCTCGATGGCCCGCCGCTCCAGCGGCAGGTACCCTCCCCGATAGGCACGCACGGTCGGTCCCGGCGTCCCTGGCACAGAGGGAATCTCACTCCCCAGGTAGTTCACCAGGAGCTCCACCTGAAGACGGGTCTGACTGAAGACGATGGCCTGGGCGCCAGACTCGACCAGCTTGGGCACCAGCCGGCGCGCCTCCAGGCTGGCGCTTCGGCGGACCCCTAGACTCCGGTCCACCAGGGGCGGGTTCAGCACCACCAGCCGGCGCCGGGGGGTGGGAGCCCCACTCTGTGACACGAGGCGGACCGGCCGGCCCAGGAGCTGGGCCGCCAGCTCGCCGGGGTTGGCGATGGTTGCGGAGGTGCAGATGTATCTGGGGCTGGCCCCGTAGAAGCTGGCGATCCGGCCCAGTCGGCGCAGCACGTTGGCCACGTGACTGCCGAAGACGCCGCGATAGGTGTGCAGCTCGTCGAGCACCACGTAGCGAAGGCCGGAGAAGAGCCGGACCCAGTTGGTGTGGTTGGGCAGGATCCCGGTGTGCAGCATGTCAGGATTGGTGAGCACCACCTGACCCGCCTGGCGCAGGGCTGCTCGCGCGCCCGGAGGGGTGTCTCCGTCATAGGTGAATGTGCGCAGCTCGATCCCCGCCGCCGCTGACAGCGACCGCACCGCCTGGAACTGGTCCTGTGCCAGAGCCTTGGTGGGGTAAAGGAGGATGGCCGTGGCGTCCGGGTCCCGGGCCACAGCATCCAGTACCGGAAGCAAATAACAGAGCGACTTGCCCGACGCGGTGGGCGTCACCACCGCCACGTCCTCCCCCGCGAGGGCCGCCGCGATCGCCTCCGCCTGGTGGCTGTACAAGTCCGTGATGCCCCGGGCCACGAGCGCGTCCCGGACCACGTCGTGGAGCGCCAGCGGGAACGGCAAGGTGCGCGCGGGCTGGGGAGGAAGCTCCCGGTCCAGGACGATCAGCTCCTGGATCCTGGGATCGTCCAAGACAGCGTCCCAGAGCTGTGGGGTCGGCCCGGGGATCGCGCTCACCCGCTGTCCGGCGCTCATCGAACAAATGTACCACGCGCCGGGTGGAACGACAACCGGCTGCCTGCCCGCCTCCGGTAGCGCCGGCCAGTCAGCCCTCGGCGCGCAGCTTCAGAGCTTGCCTCGCGTGATCGGTTATCACTCCCGAGATCCGGTCATCGTGGAGGAAGCGCCGGAGCTGCCTGGGTTGGTTCACGGTCCAGACCAGCACCTCGAGGCCGGAGTCCCCGGCCCCATCGAGCACCCTGTCCCGGGCCCGGTGCCGTTCGATCACCAGATGGGTCGCCCCGCAGGCCAGGGCCTGTCGTACCACGCCGGGGAGCCGTCGCCCGGTTACGCCCAGGGCACCACGCACCAACCCGGTCGGGCACTCCGGCAGCACGTGTGCCAGGTTTTCGATCTCAGATTCGAGGAAGGAGCTGACCAGGATCTCCTGGGGTGACGATAGGTCGCTGATGGCGGCGGCCACCTCGGCCGCCAGCCCCGCTTCCTTCACCTCCAGGTTTAGACCGAGCCGGCCCCGCGCCAGAGCCAGCGCGTCTGCCAATGCGACCGGCTCCGGAGCGCCCCCGGGGAGGCGCGAGGGATCCACCGCTCCGCTGGCCACCGGCAATGGGTCGTGAGCCAGGATCAGGCGTCCGCCCCGATCGCGGCGGACGTCCACCTCCGCCGCGTCGGCGCCGGCTGCGATGGCGGCCCTGATCGACTCCAAGGTGTTCTCAGGGGCCGGGCCGACCAGGCCGCGGTGGGCCACCACCAGCGGCCGGATCCCGGCCCCTCTCGGACGCCATCTGGCCCGCGGTGAGGATCCCATCCTCCCCATGATGCGGGGCGAGGATCAGTCGGGCAGACTTCCGGTGAGCGAGGCCGAGCTGAGGATCTCGCGCACGTCCTGCCGTCGGGGGCAGAGGTTCACCAGCTGCCGGTACACCACTACCGCGTCCTCGTCGGCGCCACGTACCCGCAGCAAGCGGGCCACGAACTCCAGCCAGATCGGCGCCAGCTGGGGATCCTTGTTCTCCAGCGCCATCCCCGCCAGCTGCCAGCAGGCCTGCTCATAGGGAGGCGCGGCGAGCACGGCGGTGGTGAGGTTGAGGACGGCCAGATCGTCCTGCTTGACCGCCCGGCACGCCTCGCCGGCACGGCAGGCCAGCTCTGCGGACGCCTCGCCGGGGAAGGCCTCGGTGACCCGAAGGACCAGGGCGGTGGCGCGTTCGTGCTGGCCCGCCTCGAGAAGGTCGTTCAGCTGCCCAGTGGCCAGAGTCAGGTCGGCCGGTGGTACCGCCTCGGCCGAGGCTCGAACCGCTTGCTTCGCCGGACCCCGGTCGGAGACGGCGCGGCGCTGCTCGTGCACCTGCTGCACGATCTCCTCGATCAGCGGCTTCAGCTCGTGACGCCGAGCCTCAACCTTCCGGTCCCGCGCCTGAGCCCGGCGAGGCGAGAGACGAACCGTCCAGACGCCGGGGCCGAGGGCCGGACGCTCGACGGCCGGAGGCGACTGAGGCTCCACCAGAGTGGAGGCGACCTCCAACGGGGGTCCGGGAGGCAGAGCCTCGACCACCGGCTCCGGCTCCCGCTCTGAAGGGTCGAAGCCCCAGAGGTCGGCCTCTGGCACCTCCGGAGCACCCGGGATCGACGCCGCGGCGGCAGCCACCACGGTCGGCTCCGCCGCGCCCGCCTGCTCCATGGGGGCAGTGGGCGGAACGGCGGGTGACGATGACATCGGGGAGGCCGGGGTTGGCACCGGGCCCGGCGAGGCTGGGACAACCCCAGCCGGAGGGGCGGTCGGCGGACGAGACGCGGTGGGGGGAGTGGCCACCGGGCCGGGCCCGAACTCCGGCGCCCGGGGGGCCGTGGGGGTGGGCACCGGCCCAGTGGCGACCGGCGCCGGGGGCCGGGGGATGCCGGCGGCGGGAGGGGGTGGAACGGCCTTCGCACCCTGGGGCGCGTTGGAGGAGAGTGGCTCTCGGGTGGAGGGAGGCGCACCTGGCGGACGCTGGCCCGCCGGGGCGGGCGGGGGTGGCACCGCGATGGGACGCGGTGCCACCGGCGCCTGGGTGGCCTGGACCGGCTGGAGGGTAGCCCCCGGGGGGGCGGGCGGAGGAACCGTCTGCGGGCCGGACACGGGGCCGGGCCGCGTGGGGCCTGGCCTGGATGTCAGGGGCCGGGGGGGTGCCGGGGCGGCCGCGGCTGGGGATATAGGCGCCGCCGCAGGGCGCGGAGGGGCGGGCACGACCTGGGCAGCCGCCTTCACAGTGGCGGAGGCGGTCGGCCCGCTGGTTGCCCCGTTCAGCGGTGTGGCAGGGGGAGCCGACGATGGGGCTGGCACGGCGCCAGGGCCGGCCATCGGAGTGGCCGGGCGCGACGGCTGAGATTCCGGCGGCCTGGGGCGCGGGGCCTCGACGACGGGGTTGGGAGCCACCGCGAGAAGCATGCCCATGGCGCGCAGCTCCTCCTGGGTAGCGAGGACCAGAAGCAGCTCGTACATCGCCCGGCCCATCCGGCGCAGCAGCTGGGCGGCCTCCGCGGAGTAGCCCGCCTCCTCCACGTGGGAGGCGATGTCCCGGGCCGCCGCCTCGAGCCGTTCCTCGGTGATGTCCTGCCCGTCGAGGGAGGCCACTGACTGCTGGATGAGGCCGGGGAGCTCAGGGACCTGGGGCACCAGCTCCGCGGCCAGACGCCCCCAGGACTGGGCCATGTCGGTCAGACCTTGGGTGAGTGGATTGGTCGCGGCGTGCGCTCGCAGTTCCTGAGCCATCTGCGCCGCAGTGTGACAGCTCCTTACCGCAATCGAGTTTCGGGAGCTAAACGGTTCGGTGACGGGAGGGACAGTGCCCCGGCCCACCCACCGGTAACATGGCGGAGTTGCCCACATCTCCAACGACCCCGCACGCCCTCACCCCCTGGCTCGCCAGCGTGGAGGAGTGGCTCTTGGCCAAATCCGAGTTCCGGATGGTCCCCGACCTCGTGATCCCCATCCCATTCCAGGGAACAGGGGCGATCGGTGCCCGTGGCCGGCGGGTGGGGTTCGTCGGCTTCCCCTCGGACTACAGCCTTCTCATCCTGCTGGGCCTCCTCCGCTCCAAGGTGCAGTTGGTCGGACTGGCCACCAGCCTCGGGGCCAACCCCGCCATTGCCGGGGAGAACGCGCTGAGTCAGGTGGCTGACCACCTTGGGGTGCCCCTGCTGCGACTGGCCCGCGTCAATGAGTACGACTCCCTGGCCCTGCTCCGCCGGTTGGACGCTGACCTGTTCGTGGTCGCCAGCTTCGACCAGATCCTCCACCGCCGGGCTCTTGAGATCCCGCCCATGGGGTGGGTGAACGTCCACCCCTCGCTCCTCCCCAGCTACCGCGGGCCGGAGCCGGTGTACTGGGCGCTGGCCAACGGCGAGCCCGAGTCGGGAGTGAGCTTCCAGAGGGTGGCGGCGGGAATCGATGCCGGCCCCCTCCTCTTCCAGGCCCGGGAGGCGGTTCGCCCCCGCGATACCGCCGGCACCCTGACCCGGCGCCTCACCGAGATCGCGTGGCGGCACGTATCCCAGGTGGTGGATGAGGCGCTGCGGGGAGCGCCGGGCGAGCCGATGGATATCTCCAAGGGTTCCTATTACACCTCGGTCGGCCACCGGCGGATCGACGGCCTGGACTCGGTGATCACCGCCGACCGCATGGTGCGGGCTGGCGACCCCAACATGCTGGCCGCCGCCTTTCACGAGGGCCGCCTCGCCTATGTGCGCCGGGCCGTCCCCGTGGCGGCGGACGACGGCCGCCCGGGCCCACGTCTCCACTACCCGGACGGCGACCTCCTGCTGCTCGAGCTCGGGGAGAGCTGTGGCTGCCACCACGCCGAGCCGGTGGGCAGCTGCCCCCACGACGAGACCACCTAACCGGCCGCGCCCATGCGGCGATGTAGGATCGCCGCGTGCAATCCCCGAACCCTGTGGCTCGAGCCGGCGAGGTCGCGGTGAAGGTGAAGAGGCTGTCGCCGCAGGGACCTCTGGAGGCCATGGACCACGTGGTCCGCGAGGACCCTCTGCAGGTCCTGGTCGACTCGATGCCACTGGGCATCCTGATGCGGACCCCCGGCTCCGACCTGGAGCTGGCGCTGGGCCTGCTCCACTCCGAGCAGATCGTTCGCCACCGGGCCGAGGTGGCGCAGGTGCGGTTGGCGCCGAGCGGTGAGGGGATGCTTGGCAGAGGTGGCCTCCAGGTCGAGCTCGACCCGGAGGCGGAGAACCTCGTCGATGTCCACCTGCTGCACCCCTGGACCCAGGGTTCCTCGGGCTGGCAGAGGGCCCTTCCCTCCAGCAGCGCCTGCGGCATCTGCGGCGCCGCCACCCTCGACGCCATTCGCCGGACCCACCAGTGGGTGGGGGGAAGCGGGACCTTCGAAGTGGAACGTCTGCAGCGGCTGCCCGATCTGCTCAAGTCCGCACAGCAGCTCTTTCGTTCCACCGGGGGGCTGCACGCCGCCGGTCTGCTTCTCCCGGGGTCGGACGAGCTGGAGGTGGCGGAGGATGTAGGCCGTCACAACGCGGTGGACAAGCTGGTCGGCCGGATGCTCCTGGCGGACCGTCTCCCGCTGACCGACTCCTGCCTGGTGGTCAGCGGCCGGGCCGGCTTTGAGATCGTCCAGAAGGCTGCGGCTGCCGGGATCGCCGTGGTGGCCTCGATCTCGGCGCCCTCGTCACTGGCCGTCGAGGTCGCCGAGTCAACCGGCATCACCCTGGTGGGATTCCTGCGGCCCGGGGGCGGCAACGTCTACACCCACGCCGAGAAGCTGACCTGCCAGCCGGGGGTGCTTAGGTGAGCCCACCCGAGTTCTCGCTACTCATATTGGCCGGCGGCCAGAGCTCCCGGATGGGGCGGGACAAGGCGGCGATCCCCTTCCCGGGTCCCCACGACCCGCCCATCATCCACCAGATCTACCGCCGGCTCAGCGGAGAGGCGCATGAGTGCCTGGTGGCCGCGCCCGAGACCTACAGACTGCCCGCCCGGAGGGTGGCCGACCACCCGGCCTTCGCCGGCCCTTTAGCCGGGCTGCTGGGGGGCTTGGCCGCGTGTAGGACGGAACTGGCCCTGGTGGTGGCGGCCGACTTACCCTGCCCCGAGCCCCAGCTGGCCGCCCACCTCCTGGAGCTGGCCGCCGCCGACACGGCAGCCGACGTGGTGGTCCCGGTCACCAGTCGAGGGCCGGAGGCGATGTTCGCCGTCTACCGAAGCCGTGCGCTGGCGCAGCTGGAGGGCGCGGGCCGGCGAGGATCGGCCAGGGGGCCGTCGATGCGCGAGGCGCTCGCCCTGGTACAGGTCCACGAGGTGCCGGAGCCGGAGTGGCGCCGGCTGGACCCCATAGGGGCCTCCTTCACCGATTGCGACACCCCGAGAGAGCTGGCGGTCGCCGTGGGCCTGGCCGCCGGGAGAAGGGAGGAGTGAGATGAACAGCTGGTTTGACCGCTATCTGAAGTCCCTGGGAGCCGGGGACTCCGTCCTGCACTCCGATGAGGCCCAACTGGTGCTCAAGTTGGCCGGCGAGACCGCGCACACATCGGGCGCGCGCCCGTACGCCCCCCTCGCGGCCTATCTCGCCGGCCGGGCTGCGGCCGGCCTCTCCCGCGAGGGACGGCTCCGGGTGCTGGAGCTGGCCGTCAGCAGCGCCGCGGCGGCCGGTCCGGCCGGCGAGGACCTCGAGCTGGACTGAGAACGGCGGTTCAGGGAAGGGGAATAGCCGACACTACGGATCCCCGGGTCACCGACGCCCCCTTGGCGGGAAGGCACAGTAGGCAGTCGGCGCGGGCGAGGGAGAGGGTGACGCCACTGCTCTGATTCCCGGCGACCCTGGCTCCTGGGAGCCGCCCGGGCCGGACCCGGAGGGTGGCCCGGTGGAAGGTCTCCAGCCCCTCGGGCTTCTCTACGTCCTCGAGGAGCTCGACGGCCACCGTCCGGGGGTCGGGGTCGGACGCCCCCTGCATGGCCGCCAGAAGGGGCATGCCGAAAAGGATGAAGGTGACCGAGGCCGAGACCGGGTTCCCGGGCAGCCCCAGAAAGGCGGCCCTCCCGAAGTGGCCAAAGGCGAGGGGGCGCCCCGGGCGCATGGCCACGCGCCAGAACTGCAGCTGGCCGAGGGCCTGCACCGTGGCCCGAACATGGTCGTGGTCGCCCATGCTGACCCCACCCACGGTGACCAGCAGGTCGGCAGTCTCGGCCGCCGACTCCAGCTCCCGGCGGACCAGGAGCGGGTCGTCCCCCACCCTGGAGCGCCGCGCCACCAGGCCGCCGGCGCCCACGATCAGCGCCTCCAGGGCCGGTCCGGCGGTGTCGAAGATCTCCCCGGGGCCAAGAGTCGAACCAGCCGGTCGGATCTCGTCGCCAGTGGTCACCACAGCCACCCGAGGCTGCCTGCCCACCTCGGCCTCACCGTGCCCGCTCGCGGCCAGCGGGGCCAGGTCCACTGCCCGCAGCCGCCGGCCCTTCGGCAGGACCTCCTTGCCTGGGTTGAGGTCCTCGCCGGCCCTTCTCACCGCGTTGCCACGCCGGGGCCGTTCGTGGATCAGGACCGTCTCAACCCCCCTATCGGTCCATTCATAGGGGACGACCGAGTCGGCTCCCAGGGGGAGGGGTGCCCCGGTCATCACCTTGGCGCAGGTACCTGGAGCCAGCACCAGCGAGTCCGGAGCGCTGCCCGCCTGCATCTCGCCGCGCACCGGAAGCGCCAGCGGCACCCGGGTGACTTCCGCGGCCCGGACAGCGTAGCCGTCCATGGCGCTGGCGGCGAAGGGTGGCAGGGTCACCCGAGCGCTGACCGGACTGGTGAGATAGCGCCCGACAAGGGACGCCCCCACGGGAACCTTCTCGGAGCCCAGATGGGGGACGGCGACGACCATCTCGCGACGCGCCTCAGCGACCGACAGCGGCCCCCTAACCGCCTCCTCGGGCTGAGCTGCCACGGTCACCTGCTCCCGACACCTCCTGAGGTCAGAGGTTGCCCCGGGCGGCCTGCTCCTGCTCGATGGCCTCGAACAGGGCTTGGAAGTTGCCCTTGCCGAAGCCCCGGCAGCCCTTGCGCTGGATCACCTCGAAGAACAGGGTGGGCCGGTCCTCCACCGGGCGGGTGAAGATCTGGAGGAGATAGCCGTGCTCGTCCCGGTCCACCAGGATGTTGAGTTCGCGCAGCTTCTCCAGGTCCTCGTCTATGTCCCCGACGCGGTCCGGCAGCGACTCGTAGTAGGCGTTGGGGGCGGCGAGGAACTCGGCGCCCTGGCGGCGCAACCAGCCGACGGTCTCCACGATGTCCCCCGTGTGCAAAGCGATGTGCTGGACTCCCGGCCCGTGGTAGTAGTCGAGGTACTCCTCGATCTGGGAGCGCTTCAGCCCCTTGGCCGGCTCGTTGATGGGGAAGGTGATGCTCCCGCCTCGGCCCCCCCGGACGACCTTGCTGCGCAGGGCCGAATACTGGGTGGCGATGTCCTTCTCGTCGAACTCCTGGAAGACGTCGAAGCCGAAGACCCGGTTGTACCAGGAAACCCACTCGTCCATCCTGGTCAGCTCCACGTTGCAGACGCAGTGGTCGACCACGTGGAGGCCGGAGCCGGCACCCGCCTTGAACTCCCTCCGGTAGCCGGGGAGGAACACCCCCTGGTACTCCTCCCGCTCCACGAATGTGTGCACGGTGTCGCCGAAGGTCCGAACCGTGGCCAGGCGGACGGCTCCCTCGGAGTCGTCCACCACGTGGGGCTCGGCCACCGGACGGGCCCCGCGGGCCACCGCGTCCTGAAAGGCGGCTCCGGCATCCTCCACCTGAAAGGCCAGGGTCCGCACCCCGTCCCCGTGGCGTCGGACGTGGTCGGCGATCTCGCCATCCGGCCCCAGAGGGGCGGTCATGACCAGCACCACCTCCCCCTGGCGGAGGACGTATGAGGCCCGATCCCGCACCCCGGTCTCGGGGCCGGAATAGCCCACCACGTCGAAACCGAAGGCCGACCGGTAGAAGTGGGCGGCCTGCCGGGCATTGCCCACGAAGAACTCAATGTGGTCGACGCCCTCCAGGAGCGTCTCGCGATACTCGGGTGCCCGGGGTGGGCCCTCCACCTGTGCGCTCACGACTTCTGCCTCCGCAACCACCGGCGGCCAGGACCGCAGCGTGGCGGAACCGCCGGGCGCCTGCCAAGGGTACCGCGGCTGCGGCCGCGCTGGGGGGCCGAGGATGGGCATTCCAGAGGGCAGTTCCCCGGCCGCGTACGATCTGGAGGTGGCGCCAGGTGTGTCCGGACCGGCTGCACCCGAACCCCGCTGGTCGTGCTGCCTTCCGACCACCGGTGAGACCACGGTCTCGCTCAGCGTCCTGCGAACGGCCGGACCTTGGATCGGCGCCCGGGCCTGCGCCGCGCTCGGTGCCCCCCCCCGGGTCACGGCCGACCCGCTGAGGGAGCGGTACGCCATTGGTGGCGGGAGGGGGACTCCCCAGATCCACGGCGAGCCCCTCATCTGGCTGGGCTGCCCTGTCTGGCTGGAGGTCTGCGCCCCGGCCAACGAGCCGCGCGCCGAGGTGACGCTCCGGCTTCCCCCCTGGCAGGAGCTGAGCCAGACGGTGGCCGAGGCGGACCTCTGGGAGGTCGCCGACGTGCTGGCCGTCGATCTGGGCTCTGATCTGGGAGTCGTCGACGACGGCGCGACAGTCGGATTCCCGGAGACGGTAGATGCCCAGGGCCAGGCTCTGCGGCTCCTCCAGTCCCATCTGGGGGTCATCGTCCCGAGCGCGGCCCTGGGCGACCTCGGGAGAGACCGTGCCCCCTACCGGGTGCTCCCCCGCAGTGGGCTGGCCTTGGTGCTCCGCTGAGTCGGGTTTTCCACGGCGCGAGGCCAGAACGCCCGGCTAGAGTTCGAACGATGACCCACGGGGAGTCGGTGGCGGCGGCCGACGGAGTGGGCCGCCCATGAACCTCGTGCGGCTGATGCGGAGCGCCTTGGCCCCGTACCGCCGCCAGGTCGCCGTGGTGGTGCTGCTCACCGCCCTGCAGACGGCGGTGGGGCTCTACCTGCCCAACCTGACCGCCAACATCATCAACAACGGCATCGCCAAGGGGGACGTGGGCTACATCTGGAGCACGGGCGCCGTGATGCTCGGCCTCACCCTGGTCCAGGGGACGGTGGCGGTGATCGCCGTCTACTTCGCGTCCAGGGTCTCGATGGGGGTGGGCCGGGACCTCAGGGATGCCATCTTCAGCCGGGTGATGGCCTTCTCGGCCCGGGAGATGAACCGCTTCGGCACCCCCTCCCTGATCACCCGCAACACCAACGACGTGCAGCAGATCCAGATCTTCCTGCAGATTGCTCTGACCCTCATGGTGGGGGCCCCGATCATGATGGTCGGGGGGATCTTCATGGCCCTCAGCGAGGACGTCCGCCTTTCCCTGGTACTGGTGGTGGCGGTGCCCCTGATGGCAGTCGTGATCTCCCTGATGCTGTCGCGGGCGGTGCCGCTCTTCCAGGCGATGCAGGTGAAGATCGACCGCATCAACCAGGTGCTGCGGGAGCAGATCACCGGCGTGCGGGTGATCCGGGCCTTCGTCCGCAATGACTTCGAGAGCCAGCGCTTCTCCGCGGCCAACACCGACCTCACCTCCACCGGCCTAAGGGTCAACCGGATCTTCGTTTTGGCCCTGCCCGCCCTCATGGGGATCATGAACCTGACCAGCGTCGCGGTCCTCTGGTTCGGGGGAGGGCTGATCGGGAGTGGCCAGATGCCCATCGGGAACCTCACCGCCTTCCTGGCCTACATCCTGCAGATCCTGATGTCGGTGCTCATGGCCGTGATGATGGTGATCCTGGTGCCCCGGGCCCAGGCCAGCGCCGACCGGGTTCGCGAGGTGGTGTCGACCGAGCCCAGCCTCGCCTCCCCGGAGACCCCCAGGTTCCCCGGGGCCAGGAGAGGTGAGGTCGTCCTCCGCCAGGTGTCCTTCGCCTATCCCGGTGGGGAGGCGCCGGTGCTCTCCGGGCTGGACCTGGAGCTCCTCCCCGGCCGGACCACGGCGATCATCGGGGGGACCGGATCGGGCAAGTCGACACTCCTGGGTTTGATCGCGCGCTTCTACGACCCCACCTCCGGCCGGGTGCTGGTGGACGGGGTGGACGTGCGCGAGCAGCCCCTCGAAGAGTTCTGGCAGGGTATCGGGCTGGTGCCGCAGCAGGCCTACCTCTTCTCCGGAACGGTGGGCGACAACCTGCGTTTCGCCCGGGAGTCAGCGACCGAAGCCGATCTCTGGCAGGCGCTGGAAGTGGCCCAGGCCCGGGACTTCGTGGCCGCGATGCCTGGTCAGCTGGACTACCTCATCGACCAGGGGGGCACCAACGTCTCGGGAGGGCAGCGGCAGCGGCTCTCGATCGCCCGGGCGCTGGTGCGGCGCCCGCAAATCTACCTCTTCGACGACTGCTTCTCGGCCCTGGACGCGGCCACCGACGCCCGTCTGCGGGCGGCGCTGCGCGAGGAGACCCAGGAGAGCACGGTGGTGATCGTGGCCCAGCGTGTGAGCACGATCCTCGACGCCGACCAGATCGTGGTCCTGGACGCCGGGGTGGTGGTGGGGGTCGGACGCCACCGGGAGCTCCTAGACACCTGCCCCGCCTACCGGGAGATCGTGACCTCCCAGCTGGGAGAGGAGGCCGCGGCATGATGCGGGGACCGGGCGGCGGGCCTCGGGGAGGCGGGCCCCGGGGGATGATGATGCCGGGCCCGCCCCAGAGCGCCAGGGACCTGCGGGCCACCCTCCGCCAGCTGATGGCCCGCCTGCGCCCCGAGGCCCTCGCCATCGCGCTGGCCACCGTCCTCACCTCGGCCGGGGTGGCGCTGGTGGTGATCGCACCCCGGATCATCGGCAGCGCCACCAACGTCATCTTCGATGGCGTGCTGGGCAAGGAGCTCCCCAAGGGGATGACCCTGCACCAGGCCGAGGCCTACCTCAAAGCCCATGGCCACAGCCAGATCGCCCAGCTCCTGCAGGGGACCTCCGCCGTGCCCGGCCGGGGAATCGACCTGAACCAGCTGGGGATGCTGCTGGGCCTGACCGCCCTCCTGTACTTGGCCGGGGCGGCGTTCTCCTGGGGGCAGGGGTACATCATGGCCGGGGTGGCCCAACGGACCATCTTCGGGATGCGTCGCGACGTCGAGGCGAAGCTGACCCGGCTGCCTCTCCGCTACTTCGACAGCCACCCCCACGGCGACGTCCTCAGCCGGGTCACCAACGACATCGACAACCTGACCACCACCATCCAGCAGGGGCTGGGCCAGCTGCTGACCTCCATCCTCACCATCCTGGGGGTGCTGGCGATGATGCTGCTGCTCAGCCCGCTCCTGGCCGCGGTGTCGCTGATCACCGTGCCCCTCTCCCTGGGCGCCACCCTGCTGATCGCCCGCCGCTCCCAGGTCCACTTCGGCCGCCAGTGGGAGCGCACCGGGACCGTCAACGCGTTGGTGGAGCAGACCCACACCGGCCATGCCCTGGTCCAGGTGTTCGGGCGCAGCCGCAGCACGGTGGAGGAGTTCTCGCGCCAGAACCAGGCGCTGTACGAGCCTAGCTTCCGTGCTCAGTTCCTCTCCGGGATCATCCAGCCGACCATGTTCTTCCTGGCCAACCTCAACTACGTGGCCATCGCCGCGGTGGGCGGCTACCGGGTGGTCACGGGCTCGATGTCGCTGGGCGACATCCAGGCGTTCATCCAGTACTCACGGCAGTTCACCAACCCCATCAGCCAGATCGCCAGCCAGATGAACATGCTGCAGTCCGGCCTGGCCTCGGCGGAGCGGGTCTTCGAGTTCCTGGCCGCCGACGAGGAGACACCGGCCACCGACACCGCGGCGGTGCCCGAAGCGCTCGGCCACGTGCTCCTGGACCGGGTGGGTTTCCGCTACCAGCCCGACCGGCCCCTGATCCAGGACTTCACCCTGGAGGTCCAGCCGGGGGAGACGGTGGCCATCGTGGGACCGACGGGGGCCGGCAAGACCACGGTGGTGAACCTCCTCATGCGCTTCTACGAGATCGACTCCGGGCACATCTATCTGGACGGGGTGGACTCGGCCCGGCTGTCACGCGATTCGGTTCGGCGGCGCTTCGGCATGGTCCTCCAGGACACCTGGCTGTTCGCCGGCACCATCCTGGAGAACATCGCCTATGGGCGCGAGGGTGCCAGCCGCGAGGAGGTGATCGCGGCCGCCCGGGCCGCCTTCGTGGACCAGTTCGTGCGCACCCTCCCGGGCGGCTACGACACCCTCCTGGATGCCGACGCCACCAACATCTCCGCCGGCCAGCGCCAGCTGCTGACGATCGCCAGGGCCTTCCTGGCCGACCCACCCATCCTGATCCTGGACGAGGCCACCAGCAGCGTCGACACCCGTACCGAGGTTCTGATCCAGGAGGCGATGGCCCGGCTGCGCCACGGGCGCACCAGCTTTGTCATCGCCCACCGGCTCTCCACCATCCGCAATGCCGACACCATCGTGGTCATGGCCGAGGGGCGGATCGTCGAGCAGGGCTCGCACCGGGAGCTGATGTCCCGCCCTGGGGTCTACCGCGACCTCTACGAGAGCCAGTTCGGAGGAGCGCTGGAGCTGGCCGGATAGCGGGCCCCTACCTGCCGGTACCGGCAGGGGGCCGGAGACGGTTGACATACCGGGAAGCGCGCGCCAGCCTTCCCCCATGAGCGTCGCCCAGCCCGCCTCCCGGATCACGGTGCGCTTCTCCGCTCCTAGGCTGCTCGCCCTCTCCGCCTACTGGCTGGCGATCAACTACCTCTGGCAGGGCATGGGGGCCCTCATCCTCCCCCGCCTCATCATCCAGCTGGTGCCCACCGCCCACCGAGGGCTGGCCCTGGGAGCGGTTTCGGTCTCCGGGGCCGTGCTGGCGATCCTGGTCCAGCCGGCGGCGGGAGCTCTCTCGGACGGCTGCCGGGTCCGCTGGGGTCGGCGCAAGCCCTACATCCTGGCCGGCACTCTGGGCGACCTCCTCTGCCTTCTGGGCTTGGGCCTGGCTGGGAGCTACGCCGCCCTTCTCCTCCCCTACTGTGCCCTCCAGGTCTGCTCGAACACGGCGGAGGGCGCCTACCAGGGGCTGCTTCCGGACCAGGTGCCGGGAGGGCAGCGTGGCCGGGCCGCCGGCTACTACGGGATGGCCGTCTTCGTGGGGACGGCCCTCGGCTTCCTCCTGACCGGCCAGCTGATCGCCCTGGGACATGTCCAGCTCGCCCTGGCCAGCGCGGGAGCGGTCCTGTTGCTCACCCTCGCCGTGACACTGTGGTTGGTGCCCGACTCCCCGGCGCGGCAGCCGCTCGCCAGCCGCCGGCGTGCCCTCCTCGGCATCTTCAGCTTCCGGCCCCGGAAGGACCCGGACTTCACCTGGCTCCTGGCCTCCCGCCTGCTGGCCCTCATGGGCATCGCCGGCCTCACCGACTTCGCCCTGCTGTACATCAAGGCCTACTACTTCCCGGGATCGGGAAGCGCAGTGGCCGACCGCGCCTCGGGGGCCACCTCGGTCCTGCTGGCCGTGGTGGTGGTGCTGGCAATCGTGGTGACCCTGCCGGCCGCCCGCTACTCCCAGCGGGTCGGGCGGCGCGCCGTGGTCCGCGCCGCCTGCTGGGTGGGCGCCGTGGGGACCGCGGGGCTGATCCTGGCCAACTCGCTGCCAGAGGTCTACCTCCTGGGGGCCCTGGTGGGCTCTGCCTTCGGCATGCTGCTCTCAGTCGACTGGGCATTCGTGGCCGACCTGGTGCCGGAGGGCTCTGAGGGCCGCTACATGGGCATCTCCAACCTGGCCACGGCCGGTTCGGGGATCCTGGCCACCGCCATCGCCGGGCCGCTGCTCGACTACGGCAACGGCCTGCGCCACAACCTGGGCTTCCCCCTGATCTTCGGCTTCTTCGCCCTGGCACTGGTCCTGGGCGGCTGGCTGGTGTTCCGGGTGCGGCCCCCAGACGTGATGGGCGAGCCCGCCGCCTGACGCCGGGGCTGGCGGCCACCCGCCCGCCTCTGGGATCATCGCGGTGCCGTCAACACCTCAGGAGGCCGCACTTGCTGCTCCAGAACACCCTCAAGCTCCCCATCGCCCCGGACGTTCTGGTTCCCCTGCTGGAGGACCTGGAGCGGATCGCCCCCTGTCTGCCCGGGGCCTCCATCCAGGAGCGGGTGGATGACCGCACCTACAAGGGCCGGGTCACGGTGAAGGTGGGCCCGGTCACCGTGAAGTACGACGGGGTGATGACGGTTGTCGAGGTGGACCGGGCGGCGCGGCGGCTGGTCATGCGCGGGGAAGGGCGCGACCCCCAGGGGGCGGGGACGGCCTCCGCCACCATCACCATGACGGTGAGCGACGACGGCGCCGGCGGGTCGGTGGGGAGCATCGAGTCCGACGTCTCCATCACCGGGAGGGTGGCCCAATTCGGCAGGGGGCTCATGCAGGATGTCGCGGACCGCCTGCTCTCCCAGTTCGCCACCTGCCTGGAGCAGACCCTGGCGCAGGAGCCGAGAACCGAGGCGCCGGCCGGCCCCCCTCAACCCCGGCCGGTGCCCCAGGCGAGCTCCGTGGGCGCCTTCGGCCTGCTGCTGGGCGTCCTCTGGCGGCGGATCCGCCGGCTCCTGGGCGGCTGAC
>JAJYXT010000047.1 GCA_021801645.1 bacterium | reverse complement strand
CTGTTGCCCTCAGCGGAGGTGACCAGGTTCTCGAACACGGTCATCCGCGAGAACTCGCTGGTCGTCTGGAAGGTCCGCATCAACCCCAGCCGAGCCCGCTGGTGGGGCATCATCCTGGTCACGTCGCGGTCGCCGAGCCGGACCCGGCCCCGGCTCGCCCGGACCTGGCCCCCGATCGCCCCCAGCAGGGAGGACTTGCCGGCGCCGTTGGGTCCGATGACCCCCAATATCTCCCCCGGGGATAGGCCCAGAGAAACCCCGTCGACGGCTCGCACCCCACCGTACCCGACCGCGACCTCTGACACATCCAAGATGGGGGCCGAACCGGCAGGCATCGGGAAGGGAGGCGTCGCCGCCGAGCCCTCTGTTCCCATCATCTACGCCCCCTCCTTGATTGGGGAGGGCTCCAGCATGGTAGCCGCCAACCGCTTGGCCCGGGCGCGCCGCTCGGGGATGATCCCCCGGGGGCGGAAGAGGAGGCAGAGCATCCAGGCGAGGCCGATCGCCACCCACTGGAGGGAATCGGTGAGCCCCGGGTATCCGATCGAGGGCAGGAAGCGGGGCAGCTCGAGGAAGATGATGGGCACCAGCAGGGTGCCCAGCAGGACGCCCTTGTAGTTGCCCACCCCGCCGACGAAGATGGCGGTGAAGACGACGAACGTCTCAGCATATCCCCAGGCCCCTGGCGACCAGGCGCCGATGTACTCCACCAGCAGCCCACCGCTCAGTCCGGCGATCGCTCCGCCGATGACGAAAACCTGGAGGCGCAGAGCGGTTATGTTGAGCCCCATCGCCGAGGCGGCGTCCTCGTGGTCGCGCATGGCCCGCAGCGATCGCCCCCAGGGCGACCGGGAGAGCCAGACAACCCCGACGTAGACCACGATGGCGATCCCCACAGCCCAGGCGGCGTAGACCCAGGGCGAGGCGGGCGCCGACAGACCGAAGATCTGACCGAGCGGCCAGCCCACCCCGGTCAGCCCGTTGGCCCCGTTGAAGAGGGGTACATCGGCGGAGACCACCTGGAGGGCGATCAGGGAGACGATCAGCAGCATCGCCGCCTGGTAGTCACGACGCATACGACGCAGGCTGAACAGCCCCACCGCCAGCGAGAGCAGCGCCCCCGCCAGGGTGGCGACCACCAGGTCGAGGGGAAATGGGAGGTGAGCCCCGAAGACGTACTGCTGGAAGGACCCTGGGCCAGCGCTCTTCCCCAGGACGACCACGGCGGCGGCGTAAGCGCCGGCCGCCTGGAAGACGATGTAGCCGAAGTTCACCACCCCGGCGTAGCCGAACTGGAGGTTGAGCGAGATCGCCGAGAGCGCATCCACGGCAAAGTAGATGAGCAGGGTGCCGATGTAGAACGACCAGGCGCTCAAGGCCGTCCCGCCCGATCTCGGTTGTGAACCCGCCGCGAGCTGGGGTGCGTGGCCTCCATCTCCGACACTCTCACAGCACCAGCTGCCGGTCCTCGGACCCACCGAAGACCGCTCCCGGGCGCAGAAGGAGGACCACCACCAGGATGGCGAAACCGGCAACCGTGCTGTACCCCCCCTGGCCCAGGCCTGCCACCACCTCGGTGACGATGCCCATTACCAGGGAGGCGCCCACCGCCCCCCAGAGGTTGCCGACCCCTCCGAGGATGGCCGCCGCGATGACCAGGGGCAGGAACCCCTCCCCGGTGGTGTAGTCGACGCTCTGGGTGCTTATGACGAACACCACGCCGGCCAGCCCGCAGAGGAAGCCGCTGGCCACCCAGGTGACCAGGACCACCCGGCCGGTGGGGATCCCGCAGGCGCGGGCCAGGCCCGGCTCCACCGCGGTGGCGCGGAGCGCCTTGCCCATACGGGTGAACTTGAGCGATCCCCAGGTGGCCAGCAGGACCACCAGCGCCAGAATCACTATCCCCACCTGGACCGGGGTGACCCTGATCGGACCCATGGAGAGGGCCGACCCCTGGAGGACGGAATAGCCGTAGATGTTGTTGTGGGAGATGGCCTGGACCGTGTAGTCGATGATCAGGGACAGGCCCAGGGTCACCATCATCATCTCGAAGAGCTGGGTGCGGCGCCTGGCATACAAGCGCAGGACGCCGCGACCCAGCACCACTGTTGTCACCGCCCCGGCGACCCCGCCGAGGGCGATCCCCAGCCAGGGGGTGAGGTGGACGACGGCGATCAGGTAGGCGACGAACGCCCCCACCGTCATCACCGACCCGAAGCTGAGGTTGAGCACGTTGGTCAGGCTGAATTGCAGGGTGAAGCCCATCGCGGCCACGGCCAGGATCGCGGCCAGCACGACCCCATCAGCGATCGATGCGATGAGCTGCCCTGACAACTCAGGCGACTCCTGTGACCTTGACCGCCTCGATGGCTTGCACTGAGATGGTTCCCAGCGGGACCGCCGCACCTGAGGAGGTGAGGCTGACCGCTTCCTGGTTGCCGTAGGAGTTGTGGTACTTGTTGAAGTCGATCAGACCGCTAGCTCCGAAGTACTGGATCTGCTTCCCTTGGTTGAGAGCCTTCACCCCCTGGGCGAAGGTGTAGACCACGGTCTTACCCGGGCCAGGGTTGCAGACCTTGGACATGTAGCTGTTGAAGACCTTGGGATCGGTGCTCTTGGCCGCCACCATCGCCAGCGCCATGGCGATCATGCCGTCGTAGTAGACCACCGCGAAGGGGTTCTGCTGGGCCTGGCTGACACTGACGCCGATCTGGGAGGCGTCGCCCTTCACCGCGTTGTTGAAGGCGGTGACCGCCGGGGTGACCTGGGAGGGTGCCGAGATCACCATGCTCATGTACTTCTGGAAGTCGGTCGGTCCAAGGGCGGACTGGATCGCACTGATCTCGGGAGGCGTGTCCATAGCCTGGGTCCCGATGATCGGCACCAGGCCTCCCAGCGACTTCAGCTCACCGAAGAAGGTGCCGGCGGTACCGCTGTCCGCCTCGGTCATGATCACGTCCGGGTGGGCGGCGATCAGCTGGTTGACCTGCGACTGGTAGGAACTCTGGCCGGGGGTCAGAGTGATGTTGGCGACCAGGGGAATGTGCAGCGCCTTGAGGCTCTGGACGTTGCCCGGCAGGTCGCCCTGCGATCCGGGATCGGAGCCGAAGACCGCCGCCACCCGGGTGTAGCCCTTCTTCTTGGCCCACAGCGCCATGGCGGTGCCGTTGGCGGAGTCAGGGGGGAAGAGCCGCCAGAAGTACGGATACGGGCTCTGGTCATAGACCGACTCACCGGCCACGGTGGTCATGGGGATATGGGCCGAGTTCAGGACCGGCACGATGGTCGGGGCCGAGCTGGTGTCCACCCCGGCGACCATCACCAGGTTGCTGGTGGTGGCCAGCATCTGCTGCACCGCCGGAAGGGCGTCGGCTGGGTCACCCCGGGTGTCGACCTGCTTCAGGGTGAGCTTGTGGCCCAGCACCCCGCCCGCCTGGTTGATCTCGTAGATGGCGGGGTACACGCCCTCAAAGAGGTTCCCGCCCTCAAAGCTACTGCTGCCGGTGATCGCGATTACCCCGCCTACGGTCAGCGTCGCCTTGGAAGTGGCCGCAGTGCTGCCACAGGCAGCCAGCAGCAGCCCGGAAAGGGCGGCCAGCGCCGCCCCCAACGTCAACTTTCGCGGTTGCACCTTGGTCCCTCCTCGATCGCACGTCGGACGTCAAGCCCCCACTCGATGGCACTTGAGCGGTGGTGGGGACGGCACCGCCGGCTTGGCTGCGGCAATGAGAGCCCCGGGGCTCCTTCGGGGGTTGGCTGGCGGTGAGTGCTCAAGCGGTCACCCGGTTCACGAGACGGCCCAGGCCCTCGATCTCGATGGCCACCTCATCGCCGGGAGCGAGGAAACGCGGCGGGTCGAAGCCGGCCCCCACCCCCTGAGGGGTGCCGGTCGCGATGACGTCGCCGGGCAGCAGGGTGATCCCCGCGGAGATGGTGGCGATGAGAGCGGGGATGTCCGTGATGAGCTGAGAGGTGTTGGAGTCCTGGCGCAGCTCCCCGTTGACCCAGCAGCGGACATCCAGCCGGCTCCCGTCCACCTCGTCACTGGTTGTGATGGCGGGGCCCATGGGGCAGAACCCGTCCAGCGACTTGCCGATGAACCACTGCTGGTGGTCGCGCTGGAGGTCGCGGGCCGTGACGTCGTTGAGGATCGTGTAGCCGAAGACGTGGTCCATGGCAGCCTGGGCGGAGATCCGAGCACCACCTACGCCGATGACCACCGCCAGCTCCCCCTCGTAGTCCAGCGCCCCAGTGAGGTCCGCATGAGCCGGTATGGGGTCTCCCGGGCCGATCACCGCGGTGGTGGCTTTGGTGAAGATCGCCGGCTTGGGAGGCGGCCCCTGATTGCCGCTGACAAAGCCGCTGCGCTCGATCTCGGCCACGTGCTCGGCGTAGTTCTTCCCCACGCAGAAGACGTTGCGGCGGAGGGGCGCGAGCGGCGCGAGCAGCCTCACCCCACCCAGGTCCAGGCCGGCGCCAGAGCGGGCAGCCTCGGCGAGCTGGTCGCTGAGCTCCGGTGACCAGGCGGCTATGAGACGCGACATGTCCGAGCCAAACCGCCAGCCTCCACCCCGACCCAGCGGCACCACCTGCGAGCCGTCGGGGGTGAACACCCCCAGCTCCGCGTCCGCCCCAGCGAGGAACCGGACCAGCTTCACGGGCGAACCAATGTGACCAATCGGTTGGCGACCCAGCATTTGGTGACATTGGTCATGAGGGTGGTATCCTAGGGGCCGACCACCCGCCTGTCAAGGCGTGCATTGGACCCGGGCGAGAGGAAGCTAAGAAGGGACGGCCGTGCTAGCATCCGGCCCCAAGACGATGGTTGCCAACGTGATCTCCCCGGACACCGTCACCGCTCTGGTGGAGCGCACCATCCGGGAGTCGAGCCTCCGACCGGGGGACAAGCTTCCGACCGAGCGAGAGCTCGCCGCCACCACCGGCGCCGGGCGGGCCGCCGTCCGTCGCGCCCTGGGCTGCCTCGAGGCCGAGGGCCGGGTGATCCGGCAGGTGGGGCGGGGGACGTTCCTCGCCGTCCCCGCGGAGCGCGCGGGGGAGGAAGCGGAGTTCGACGTGAGCCCGATTGAGATCATGGCGGTCAGGGCGATCCTGGAGCCGGGCCTGATGCCGCTGGCCGCCGTTGCGGCCAACGGGTCTGACTTCGCCGAGATGGAGCGGTGCCTGGCTGGTGGAGATGCGGCCGACGACTACATGGAGTGGGAAGCCTGGGACGCTGCCCTCCACAGAAGCCTAGTGCTGGCCACCCACAACAGCTTCCTGGTCCGCATCGGCGAGCTGGTGTCGGCTGCCCGCCTCCATCCGGCCTGGGGCACCCTCAAGCGCCGGAACTCGACCCCGAGCCACCTCGCTCTCTACCGAGCGGATCACCGGACCATCGTCCGCGCCCTTGTGGAGCGGGACGCTGATCTGGCCCAGAAGGCCATGCAGCTGCACCTCCAACGTGTCCGGGGGCACCTTCTGGGAAACCACGGCGGGACTTCGCCATTTCCACCCACGGATGCCGGCCCTTCGCCCGATTGAAGTCCGCCGGGGCCCCCGGGACGCCAGGATTCGCCGGCGGGGAAGACAACTGGCCCGGCGGCCGGTGGCTTTGGCAGGCCACGGGTACGCGGGGCGCCGGGCCCGACCAGGGGCCGCGGGGCGCCTGGGAGAGTGCCCCCACCCTAGGCGCGATGTCCACCGCCACCCTCGGCCGGTGGCCTAATGATCCGCCGGCGTGCATCACTCCCGAAAACGGTCCACGCCGCGGCGGTGGCTAGGGCGGCCCTCGTCTCCGGCTGCGGATCCTCACTGCCTCAGACATCACCCCCCATCGTGGTCGGGTCGCGGACCCTCTCCCCTTCCGCATCGCCATCACCCTCGCTGCAACCTCCGACCTGAGAGGCCAAGCCCGCGAGCGTGGAACCACCATCGTGACCCCCGCCGAACTGGGGGCGGAGCGGCAGTTGACTGAGTGTCCCCGGACGGTCTGAGTTGGGGGAGGCGCCGGCTCAGCCGTCAGGACCGGCGGGGGCACCGGCCGGTTCGGACCTCTCCAGCCCGATCCCCAGCAGGAAGTGGCGCCAGAGCCCAGTGCCAGCGGCAGAGCGGTGCGCGCCTTCCTCAGCGGGGTGCCGCTGACGGCGCTGGAAATAGAGGTAGAAGGCAACCGACGCCGCCCCGAATGCAACGAAGAGGACCAGCGCTGTGATCAGGGGGGCCGAGCCGTGGCGCGAAACCGCCGTCGCCGGCTGCAGCAGCGCCTGGATGAAGCCGAAGCCGGCGAGCCCGTACACCCCGGCCCACATCCCCTTGTGCCATCGGGCTACGGTGCCGCCCTGGAGGAACTGCAGCGGCAGCAGCCCCACCACGTTTCCAACAAGGCCCCCCACGAAAATCGCGCCCAGAAGGTCGCTGAGAAGCACCGGCCCCGGGGCAGGCGAGGGGCCGGTGGCCAGCCCGTGGACCGGGATCCAGGCGATCCACGCCAGCGAGGCCACCACCAGGCTGGAGATGGCCGAGAGCGCCGCCACGTGACCCTCCTCGTGAACAGCCATCCGCTTGGAGTAGGCCACGCCAACCACCAGCCCGTACAGGTACCCAGGTTGGAAGTCCACCAAGCGGGAGATGAGGACGCAGACAAGCGCCACCAGAAGGCCGAGCGGGAGGGCCCGCAGACGCAGTTCGGTCGACCTGCGCCGCAGCTTCCGGTAGGCGTAGGCGACGAGGCCCGGTACCGCGACCGAGATCACGATCGCCAGCACCATCGAAAGTAGGGTGATGCCGGAAGCGGCGCTCAGGCCGAAGCTGGGATCTAGGAATCCGTCCAGCACCGAGCCCACCAGCAGGACTCCGGCGAAAACCGCCAGATCCCGGGAGTGCCCCTCCTCCCCCATCACGCGGAGGCGGAGCCGGCGTAGGAGCTTGAGACGCCTCTCCCATCCGTCCCGGATCTCCTCGTAGTTCTCCTGGAAGGTGTAGTTGAACAGCTGAGAGGGGAAGGTGATCAGGACCACGACGGCCACTGTCACCAGTGCCGCGAGGAGGTCGGCGACAGGGCTGGCGAAGGCCCGGCCGGGCGAGATCAGCGCCGAGGAGATCGTGCTCACTGTGAGCGGCCGGGAGGCGGCGGTAGGCGCCCGGCGGGCGGCACCGTAGGTGAGAAGTTCAGCCCCGGAGGAGGTGCCGCCGGCGAGCAGGCAAAAGCCGCGGTCCGGGGTGCAGGCGAGGGCGTTGATCGCGCCTGGAACCACCTGGTTCGTGTTCCAGGTGGCCCCTTCGTCGGAGGTGGCGACGATCCTGGAGAACGAGAATCCCTGGGTCACCATCAGGCATGCCGGGCCGACGCAGTTGATCTGCCAGCCGAAGGGAAGCTGCTGGCTGGCGACCGAGAGGATCCAGCTGTGACCGCCGTCCGTCGTGTGATAGGCGACCCCGGGGCACTCGGTCACACCCAGGCCGCCGCACTGGTCGCCACCCACCACCCAGCCGTCGCTCCGGTTCTGAAACTCCACATCGATGGTCTCGCTGTACGCCGCGGGACCGATGCCGCCCTGGGGACCGCCCGAACCTGGCTGGGGAGGAGCCTCGGAGCGCCAGCTTTTGCCCAGGTCGGAAGTGAAGTACACCCCTACGCCCGCCACCCAGCAGTGGGAGATGTCGACGCAGCGGATGGTGGTCAGAACTGAGGCCGGAGGGCGGAGCTCGGTCCAGCTGGAGCCGCCGTCCCGAGTCGAGATCACGGCGGCACGGAAGGGGGCGGACTGGTATCCGACCGCCAGGCAGCTCTCGGCGGTGGGGCAGGCGATGGAGCCGATCAGAGCCGTCGAAGGTACCGACTGCTCCGTCCAGCTGGAGCCCGAGTCGTGGGAGACGAAGATCTGGGGCCGGGAGGAGGAGCCGCTGCCACTCGCGCCGCCGGCGTAGCACACGGTCGCCGTCGGACACGCGATCGCGTCCAGGCCCCCGCTGCCGGGGACCACCACCGAGCGCCACGTGGCCCCCCCGTCATAGGTGAGCGTGACCACCCCGCGGCCCGCGCCAGCACCGGCGAGGGCGCAGAACCGGTCGGTGGGACAGGTGGCGTCGGAGTAGGTGGCGGTTCCGGCCGGGACGGTCCCGTGGCGGGCAGGCTGGAACCTCCAGCCGAGGACACCGCCGAAGGCGGTCGCACCGCCTACCGGCGGAGCGGCGGCCACGACCGTCGCCGCCGCGATGGAGACGGCTGTCACCCACAGAAGACCCAACCGGCGCACCTGGCTAGAGACCTTCAACCTGCCGCTCCCCGTCGACATCTCCGACCCGAAGCGACGACCCCTTCCCGACCGCCGCAGCTGCGGATTCTGCCACAGCTGAGCCGGGCGTCGGCTTCTGGTCAGAAGCCCCGTGTCTGGTGGGTCGAGACCGCCCCGCTCTCAGATCCCCGCCTCGCGGACCCAACGATCGCTCGGATCCAACCCGTCCGTGGGGCGATGGGCTCCGGTCACCCCTCACCGGTTCCACGGCCACCGATGATGCTGCGATACTGCGGGCGCGCCGGCGCCCACGAGGAGTCTCCATGACCCTGGCCCACAAGCTCATCGGCACCTCGACCCAGATGGTTGTCTGCCAGCTGGAAGCCGGTCAGACGGTTTACGCCGAGGCCGGCCGCTTCCTCTGGAAGACCACCAATGTCTCCCTGGAGACCCGTCTCAGCAAGAAGGGGGCGCCGACCACCGGGGGCGGCCTCCTGGGGATGGCCATCGAGGTGGGCAAGCGGGTGGCGGCGGGACAGAGCCTGGCCTTCCAGTACTTCACCGCCCAGGGGGGCAGCGGGCTGGTGGCCTTCTCCGGGACTCTGCCCGGGGAGCTGCGGGCGCTGGAGCTTGACGGCAGCTCGGGCTGGCTGGCGGAGCGTGACACCCTCCTGGCGGCCGAGGGATCAGTGGACCTGGACATCGCCTTCGCCGGGCTGCGGACCGGACGGCGTGGGGGCACCGGCTTCATCCTCGAGCACTTCACTGGAACCGGGACCCTGATGATCGCGGCCGCGGGCAACCTCGTCGAACTGAACCCTGCCCGATACGGGGGCAAGATTCAGGCCCACACCGGGGCGGTGGTGGCCTTCCAGGACACCGTCCGCTACGGAGTCGAGTACATCGGCGGCCTGAATGCCCAGACCGCCATGACCGCCCTCCTGGGAGGGCAGGGGGTCAACCTCGCCACCCTGGAGGGCGACGGCACGGTCCTCCTCCAGTCAGTGAACCTGCACGGGCTGGCCGAGAGCATGGAGAAGCTGATCGGAGACGCCGGCGAGGAGAAGGGGCGCTCGGGTCTCCCGGGGATCTTCGGGTAGGGTCGGGCGGCAAGGAGGACGGTCATGGGACTGATGGACAGACTCAAGGTGCAAGCCGAGCAGCTGGCGGCGCAGGCCAAGGAGGGCACCGCCCAGGTGCAGGCTCAGGTCCAGGCCAAGGTCGATGAGGTCCAGTCGCGGCGGACCCGGGACCAGCTTCTCCGCGATCTCGGCGCCGCCTATTACGCCGAGGTCCGGCAGCAGGGTCCGCATCAGGCGGTGGAGCAGGCGCTCGCGGCTTTGGACTCGGCCCCCCCGACAACGGTGGACGCAGCCCCTGCATCCGGCACCCCCGCTTCGGGGACGCCGAGCGCCAGCGCTCCAGAGCCGGGTCAGGACTTCCGCCTCGACGACATCTGAGCCCGCCCCAGTCCACCGTCCGGGCGCGAACTTCGGCCCCCGCTGCGCCGACCGCTCGTCCGGGCGCGTGTGGGAGAGCGGGGCAGGGTCCCCAAGCCCGTTCCGGACCCTTGCGCGGACGAGCGCCGATCTCGGGCACCGGCTCTGCCCGTGAACGGGTCCGGGTGCCCATATAATGCCGACCCGATGCCGGAGCCAGAGGGGCGGATGACTGAGGACCGCCCTGGGTCCTGGCCATGAACCTGTGATCGGCTCCCTGCGCCGCTACGGGTCCGTCCTTCGGCACCGCGACCTGCGGCTCCTGCTCACCGGCGAGCTGATCTCAGCGATCGGCAGCTGGGCCTACAACGTGGCCCTGGCGGTCTACGTGTACGACGCCACCCACTCCGCGCTCTGGGTCTCCTCCGTCTTCCTGGTCCGGTTCATCCCCGCCATGTTTCTCTCCGCATACGGGGGAATCCTCGCCGAGCGCTTCGAGCGGGTGCGCCTCATGATCACCGATGACCTGCTGATGATGCTCTGGCAGGCCCTCCTCGCCGTCTCCGTCCTCCTGCACGGCCCGGTCGCCCTGGCCATAGTGCTGGCCGGGCTGACATCGGTGAGCTCCACCTCGTACACGCCGGCGGTGGCGGCCTTGATCCCCCAGCTGGCCGGAGAGGATGACCTGGCCGCCGCCAACGCCCTGAACAGCACCATCGACAACCTGGTGATCATCCTCGGCCCGGCGGTGGGGGCCGTCCTGCTTCTGGCCAGCAGCCCAGCAGTGGTGTTCGGCGTCAACGCCGCCACCTTCGCCTGCGCCGCCGCCTTGGTCAACCGGCTGCGAGCCCGCTCCCATCCCAGCGATGTGACCGAGGCCGGTTCCGCGGGGCCGATTCGGCAGATGTGGCGGGGCCTGCAGGCCATCGCCGCCTCCCGGTCGGCCCTGGCCCTGGTCAGCTTCAGCGTCCTGGCCAGCTTCGTGTACGGGACCGACACAGTGTTGTTCGTATACATCAGCAAGCTCCAGCTGGGCACCGGTGCCACCGGGTATGGCTACCTGCTGGCGGCCATGGGCGTCGGGGGCATCCTGGGGGCCCTGTTCGTGAACCAGCTGGCGGCTCTGCCCCGGCTGGGACCGGTAATCACCGCCGGGATGGCCGTCTACTGCCTACCGACCTTCGCCCTGATCTGGGTTCACTCCCCCGCGCTGGCCTTCGTCCTGGAGGTGATCCGGGGCAGCGGAACCCTGGTGGTGGACGTGCTGGCCATCACCGCGCTGCAGCGCTCGGTCTCCCCCCAGATGGTGGCTCGGGTGTTCGGGGTCTTCTTCGCCCTGGTGCTGGCGGCCATCTCCCTGGGGTCGCTGCTGGCGGCCATCCTGGAGGGGTCTCTGAGCCTGCATCCGACACTGGCGATCCTCGGCCTCGGGGTGCCGGCCCTGGCTCTCCTGGCCTATCCCTGGCTGCACCGCATCGACAGCCTGGCGGTCAAGGGGCTGGCCGAGATCCGGGGCAAGGTGGCGTTCCTCGGGACCCTGGGCATCTTCACCGGGGGCACGCAGGGCACCCTGGAGCAGCTCGCCCGCGCCTGCTCCGACGTGGATGTTCCGCCCGGCACGGTGATCATCCGCGAGGGAGACCCTGCGGACGCCCTCTACGTCCTCCGGGAGGGGGAGGTGGACGTCAGCTCCCGCGGCGAGGCAGCGGAGTCCCGGCACCTTCGCACCATGGGTGCCGGGACGTACTTCGGCGAGATCGGCCTCCTGGAGCGCATCCCTCGGACCGCCACGGTGGTCGCCCGGAGCGCCTGCAAGCTCTATCGGATCGACGGCGAGGCGTTCCTCTCCGCCCTCACCTCCGCCGCCGCCTCCCCGGGGTTCCTGGAGGGCACCCGGGCCCGGCTCTCCCTGAGCCATCCCACCTACACCCCGCAGTTCGCGGGGGAACCCTCGTCCAGTTGAGCGAGCGGCCCGCCGGAGTGCCGGCCTAGATGGGAGAGGTCTCGACGGACCCCTGGCAGGAGCCGGTGCGTGGCCGGACCGCCGACCTCTCGGCGCTGACCCTCCCCGGCAAAGAGCAGGTGCTGGCGATCCAGGACGGCCGAGTGCCCCTGCCGCCCAACGCCCGACTCACCGGGCGCCGCGTCGTGGAGGTCGGCGAGGCCGGGGCCACCTTTGCCATGCCCCTCAGCCCCTGGCTGCAGGGACCGAAGGGGCGGATCCACCCTGGGGTCCTGGTTCTCCTGGGGGACTCGGCGCTCACCGCCGCCGTCCTCACCGCCCTCCCGCCGGGGGTCGTGTTCTCCACGGCCGAGCTCTCGATGACCTTTCTCGGGGAGATGCCAGCTCCGGGCGGCGAGCTTCGAGCGGTGGCCACAGCGCTGCACATCGAACCGCGCCACGGGCTGGCGGTGGCCGACCTGTTCGGTCCCTCCGGAGAACGGCTGGGGTTCGGCACTGCGAGGGTCTTTCTCCAGCCCGCTATGGACGTCTCCGGCATGCCCCCCTTCTCCCCCGCCCCGCCCGAGGCCGCCTGGCCCACCCCGGACCCCTGGGCCCGGGACCTGGTGGAGGAGACGCCCCCGCTGGTGGGCCACGGGCTCCTGGACCTCGACGCGACGCGGGCCGGGGCCCGTCCGCGGCCCCCCATCGACCGGCTGCTCGGGATCCGGCTGATGGAGGTGGGCGAGGGGGAGGTCACCTTCACGATGCCGGCGTCCGGGTGGCTCAGCAACGAGCTGGGGACGGTGAATGGCGGGATGCTGGGGCTCCTCGCCCACTCAGCCACCTCGGCGGCCGGGCAGAGCGTGGCCCGGGCGGGCTCCCCCTATCGGGCGCTGGACGTCAAGATCAACTTCCTGGAGCAGGTGGAGCCTGATGGGGAGCCGATCTCCGCCACCGGGCGAGCCATCCACCGGGGCAAGCTGGTGGTCGCCAACACCGAGGTGACCCACGGGGGGCGGTTGGTGGCCACGGCCACTGGGTCCACCGTTCTGGGGAGCTGACCTAGGGGCGGCCACCCAGCGGCGATCAGGGGGATGAGGTGCGGGTGAGCCTCACCACCTGTTGCCGGCGGGCGCTCTCCCGGGCCGCCTCCACGACCTCCAGGGTCCGGAGGCCATCCTCGCCGGGAACTGGCACCTCCTCCCCAAGCGCCACCGCGCGCCACATCTGGGAGTAGAAGTCGCGGTACCGGCCGGGGGGGAACGACAGATGCTGGTCACCCCCCTCCCCACCCCAGATGGCCCAGTGACCAGCTCCGGCGCGCTCACCGAATCCGGGGTCCAGCGGTGACGCCCCGCTCCTGAGCTGCGCCTCCTGCGGGTCGAGGCCAGAGGTGGACAGGCCCCCGCGGGTGCCCTGGGCGAGGAACCGCGGGCCGGAGACCGCGGCGACGGCGCTCGCGAAGAGATGGACCAAAAGCCCATTGGGAAAGGTGAGGGACACGAAGCTGTCATCGTCGCCTGCGGCTCCCCGGCGGTTGCGGATCTCCGCGTAGACCAGCTCGGGAGCGCCGCCCAGCGTGAGCGCCTGGTCGATAAGGTGTGTGCCCAGGTCCAGAAGCAGACCGCCTCCGGACTCTGGCGCCTCAGCCTCCCGCCAGGATCCGGGGCTGAGCTCGGGCCGCCAGCGCTCGAAGCGGCTCTCCAGCTGCCGGAGCTGCCCCAGCCGCCCCGAGTCCACCAGCTGGCGCAGCAGAAGGAAGTCATCGTCCCAGCGGCGGTTATGGAAGACGGCCAGGCGAAGTCCACGCCGACGGGCTTCCAGGATCATCGTCACGGCCTCGCCGGAGCTGAGAGCCAGGGGCTTGTCCACGACCAAGTGCATGCCTGCCTCCAGGGCGGCCAGCGCCTGGGGGAGGTGGTGACGGTTGGGGCTGGCCAGGACCAGCAGCTGGAAGTCGGACGAGGACCCCAGGAGCTCGCTCAAGTCGGATGCAAGCCGGGCGTCCGGGAATCTCGAGGCAGCAGCTCGCCGGCGCTCGGGGTCGGAGGTGGCTATGGCCCGGAGGCTCAGCCCGGGGGTGGCGGCGATCAAGGGGGCGTGGAACACCCGGCCGGCCAGCCCGAAGCCCACCAGCCCGACGCCCACCTCTTCCATCGCGCCCTGAGTTTAGGTGCGAAGTCCCCCGGTACCGGCCCGCCCAAGGTGTGGGGCTCATCCTGCTCCATTCGCCGGCGCGGGTCGCCTTGGTGGGCTCACCGCCGGGCTCAACCAGCTGCTTCCGCAGCGGGGAGATCGGGCGGAGGCCCGGCCGCAGGTCGCACGGGCTCAGGACCCCGCAGCCACGCCATCCGAGTGGCTGCTCCGGGGAGGTGGCTCAGCTCTGCCTCATGATCTCGGCGATCACCGCCGCGAAGTCCACGTCGGGGCCGA
>JAJYXT010000092.1 GCA_021801645.1 bacterium | reverse complement strand
CGTTGAGGTCGAAGTAGCGGATCGCCACCCCGTTGGCGAAGGCGGCCAGGTCGGCGTCGCTGCGGCGCCGGTCGCCGATCAGACCGCAGGAGCCCGACCCGACCCCCCCGGTCGCCACGTCGCGCGCAATCCTGGGGGCCGGCTCGGCGATCGCTCCCAAGGCGCAGCCCAGCGAGTCGAGGAGCATCCGGCTGGCACCATGGCGCTCGCCCTCGCCCAGCTTCTCGTAGGCGACCGACCGCGCCAGCGCCACCACCGCATCGACCACCGGGTCGCGGTCACCACTCATGCGGCACCTGCGCCGGAGGCGACGGCGGCGCTTTGCGGGCGTTCTCCCGGTCCGGGCTGCAGGGCGGAGAGCAGCTCCCGCACCGATGGCGCCCCCACCACCTGGCGAGCCGCCTGAAGGGCCGAGGCGGCTTCGCCGGGACTGAGGGCCTGAGCCGCGCAGTCAAGGAACTTGCCGTCCAGCTCGGCCCTGGACAGGGGGTTCTGCGGGTACCCACGTGCCCACTCGCTGAGCTCGGAGTGGGTGCTGCCGTCGGTGCCTTCCACCGTGACCCGGGTCCGCACGTGGCGGAACCCCTGGGCCTCTAGCTCCGGGTCGACCACCACCTCCACCTTGGGGATGAAGGCCTGGATCTCCGGGTCCAGAACAGCCGCGTCGGTGAAATCGAGAAGGCCGGCGCGGCGCCGGACGACCCCGGTCGCCATGCAGTACTCCAGGCTGAACTTTCCCTCCAGGCCGGTGCGCGGCCGGTGGTAGATGAGGGCGTTGAGGACGTTGGAGTTGGTGCCCACCAGGACCCGGCGCACCTGCTCTGGGCCGAGGTGGTGCTCCCGCACCAGGGCCAGGATCAGGTCCTGGGCAGGATGCGACAGCGAGCCCGACGGGTAGGGCTTGATCGAGACCCCCGGCTCCTGCAGGAAGAACGGCCTTCCCAGACGGTCCTCGATCTTGTCGGGGTCGAAGCCACCGCCGGCGGCACGGAAGAAGCCCCGCCTCGCCTCCAGGATGTCCGGGCTGGCGGTGAAGCCGGAGCTGGCCAGCAGCGCCGCCAATACCCCGTTGTGGGCGGCCCGTCCGGAGTGGAGCGGCTTGGTCATGGTCCCGAAGTTCTCGCGCAGCCCGCTGCCGAGACTGGCGGCGATCCCCAGGGCGACGGCGGTGGCCTCGGGGTTGAGGCGTAGCAGCCGGGCGCAGCCCGCGGCAGCTCCGATCGTGCCGATGGTGCCGGTGCTGTGGAAGCCGTCCTGGTAGTGGCGGGGGTTGATTGCGTCGGCCACCCGGCAGGCCACCTCCACACCGGCTACGTAGGCAGTGACGAGCTCCTCACCGGTGACGTCCGCGTCGCCCGTCAGCGCCCCGAGGGCCGCCGTCACGGGGACCGAGGGGTGGGTCAGGAGGCCGTACACCGAGCCCTCGGAGGTGGAGAGCTGGGTGTCGTCATAGTCGAGGGCGTGCCCCGCCACCCCGTTGAGGAGGGCCGCCGCTATCGGCGTGGTCGCCGCCCGTAGCCCCACCAGCCCGGAGGGGCCGTCGGACCCCCGGAAGGCCTCCCTCACGATCCCGGCCGCGTCCTCCTGGCTTCCGGCGAGCATCACACCCCAAGAGTCGACCAGGTGGTCCTCGGCGACCGCCACCAGCGCGTCCGGGAGATCCCCAAACCCAAGGTTGCTTACGAACCGCGCGACCGCCGCTGTGAGTCCCATCGCTGCTCCTCTGTTATCTGAAGGCCAAGAGATCTGCCGGGTGCGCCCGCCGGGTCAGCCCACCAGGATCTGAGCCACCTCGTCTCGCCCCGCCAGCTCGCGAGCCGGGCCCGAGAGGACGTTTCTGCCGTCGGCCAAGATGAAGCACTGGTCGGCGTACTCCATCGCCACCGCGGCGTTCTGCTCGACGATCAGCATCGCCACCCCGGTGGCAGCGACCTCGGTGATCTGGGTCCAAACCCTGTCGCCGTAGATTGGGGAGAGGCCGGCGGTGGGCTCGTCGAGGATGGCCACCACCGGGTCGGTCATGAGGAGGCGGGCCAGCGCCACCATGCGCTGCTGACCACCGGACAGCTGCCCGGCCTGCTTGCGCTTGTCGGCGGCCAGGTCGGGGAAGAGGGAGAAGACCCGGTCCAGCCGCTGGGCCAGGTCCCCCTTGAAGCTGTAGGCCCCCATGTGCAGGTTCTCCAGGACCGACAGCTCGTCGAAGATGTTGAGCATCTGGGGGAGGTAGCCGACCCCCTTGCGCACCAGCTGGTGGGGCGGAGTGCGGGTCACCACCTCACCGCGCAACCGCACCTCGCCCTGGCTGACGTTGATGAGGCCCATGATGGCCTTGGCCAGCGTCGACTTCCCGGCGCCGTTGGGCCCGAGAATCACCGAGATCTTGCCTGGGCGGGTCTCCACCCCGACCCCGTCCAGGATCGGGGGGCCGTCATATCCCGCCGTGATGCCGGTGGCGACCAGGATCGGTGCCGTCTCCGCAGCCTCGCTCACGACGTCCCTCCCACATGGCCACCGCCGAGGTAGGCGGCCACCACCGACTCGTCGGCACGGACCTCGCTCAGGGTGCCCCGACGCAGGACCTTCCCCTGGGCCATGACCACGACGTCGTCGGCCACGTCGCTGAGGAAGGCCATGTTGTGTGCCACCACCAGGACGGTGATCCCGCGCTCGACCATCTCCCGGATGCGCTCGGCGATCAGCTTGCGCACGGCCGGGAACACCCCCGCGCTGGGCTCGTCCAAGAGAAGGAGCTTGGGCTCGGCCATCATCGCCCGGGCGATCTCCAGCAGCCGCCGCTGCCCGCCCGAGAGGCTGCCGGCCGGCTCCTCGCGCAGCTTGGTCAGCCCCACCCACTCGAGCAGCGACTCGGCCTTGAGGCGCAGCTCACGCTCCTGGGCAGCCCACCGGCTGCGGCGGAACAGGCTCTGCAGGGGCCCCTCGCCGATCTGGTTGGGGGCCGCGAACACCAGGTTCTCCATCACCGGCAGGCGAGTGAGCTCCCGGGGGGTCTGGAAGGTGCGGATGATGCCCAGCCGGGCCACTCGGATCCGACCCAGGCCCTGGATCTCGGTCCCGTCGAAGACGATCCGGCCGGAGCTGGGGGTCAGCCCCCCGGCGATGATCTCCATCAGGGTCGACTTGCCGGCGCCGTTGGGCCCGATCAGCCCGGTGACCTTGCGGTCGGGCACATCAAAGGTGCAACCGGCAACCGCCTGGCTGCCGCCGTAGGCGAACTCGACCTCTTGGATCTGCAGCATCAGATCTCGCTCCGCTGCCCCAGCCAGGGCCAACCGAGGCGGCGCCGGGGCTCACCCCGGGACTGGGAGCCGGCCGCTCCCCCCTGACCGCCACCAGCCGGCACGCGATACCAGCGCAGCCACCGTTCCGGGATCAGGCCGTCCGGGCGGAAGCGGATCACCACGATGAGGACGATGCCGATGAGGACCGCCCGACCCGCCCCGACCAAGGCGCCGTTGCCGAAGTTGGGCAGGTAGCGCTCGATCTCGCTCAGCAGCTCGACGAAGACGAATGTCCCGAGGACCGCCCCCCAGTAGTTGCCCGGGCCGCCGATCACGATGGCGGCCATCAGGATGAAGGACTCCTCGGCGAGGAACCCCTGGGGATTCCAGGCGTTGACGTAGAAGACCAGCAGGGCCCCCGCCAGTCCGGCCATGACGCAGCCCAGGACAAACGCCCAGACCCGGCTCGACGTTGTGGCCTTGCCGAAGCTGGCGGCCACCACCTCATCCTCGCGGATGGCGCGCAGGACTCGCCCGTACGGCGACCGGAAGATCGAACGCACCACCCAGACGCAGACCGCGAGGACCACCATCGCCACCCCGAACACCTCCAGGGTGTAGGTGATCTCGCTGGCGGTGGCCCCGTTGAGGATGTAGGGGACGTTGAAGAGGCCGTTGGCGCCGTTGAACAGGGGCACGTAGTTGGTGATGAGGTCCCAGACGATGAAGCCCAGGGACACCGTGACGATGGCCAGGTAGTCGCTGCGCAACCGGCGGATCACCACCAGGACCATGAACAGCCCGAGCACACCGGCCACCGCCCCGGCCAGGACCAGAGCCACCGGCCAGGGAAGGTTCCACTGCAGGATGAAGGTCTCCTCAGATGCCGGCACCGGGGGGTGGCCCATGGTGGTCACGGCTCCGATGTAGGCCCCGATCGCCACGAAGGTGTAGTAGGTGAAGTTGAGGATGCCCGCCTGCCCGTATTGCAGGTTGAGGCCGACCGCCATGATCGCGTTGATGGCGCCGAGGGCCAGCAGGTCCGCGATGAAGTAGAGCACCGGGTTAGGCCGACCGGCCCCGGCTCGGCAGCAGCCCCTGGGGGCGCAGCAGCAGGACCACTATCACCACCGTGAAGGCCAGGGCACCGGAGTACACGGGGCTGATGAACATCGCCGAGACCTCGGTGAGGATGCCGATCACCAGGGCGCCCAGCATGGCCCCGTAGACCCGCCCGATGCCGCCCAGGATGATTGCCCCGAACACCACGAAAAGCTCGTTGAAGCCGGTGGTGGGACGCAGGCTGTTGGTCTCCAGAGCCAACCCCACCCCAGCCACCGCGCAGAGCATCCCCGAGATGGCCCAGGTCCACATCACCACCCTTCCGGTGTCGATGCCGCAGGCCTGGGCCAGGTCGTCGTTGTTTGACGTGGCACGGAGCGCGGTGCCGAACTTGGTGTTCTGCATGAACAGGTGAAGGGCCAGCAGTAGGGTGAAGGCAACCCCGATGAGGATCAGGTCCCCCGGGGTGAACAGGAACGGACCCAGGTGCAGGGCGTTGCCCACCGTCACGCTGTAGTGTTCGGCGTTGGGGCCCCAGATCATGACTATCGCGTTCTGCACGATGAAGGACAGCCCCACGGTGCAGATGAGCAGGATCAGGGTCCGGCTCTTGCGGCGCATGAGCGGGCGGAACACCACCCAGTTGGAGATCACCCCCAGCAGGCCGGTGCCCGCGGCACCGACCGCCACCGAGGGAAAGAAGTTGAGACCGGCCGCGTTGGCGGCGTAGGTGACGTAGGCGCCGAAGCTCATGAAGTCGCCGTAAGCGAAGTTGATGAAGTTGGTGACGCTGACCTGGAGCGAGAGCCCCACCGCGGCCAGGGCGATCACCGCCGCATCCACCAGCCCGAACCCGACGGCCTCGGCCAGCAGGTTCACCGGCTGCCCCCCGCGGGGCGTGGGGCGCCGGCCGCCGGCCGGCGCCCCACGAAAGTTCCCCCGGTCATCACTTGAAGGCGGCCTGGAGCTCGGGGGCCGTGAAGTTGGTGACTGTGACAGGGGTGCCCTGGGAGTTGTAGCGCAGGACCGCGAAGGGCCCGAAGACGTTGTGGTACTTGTTGAAGTCGACGGTGCTCTGGGACCCCTCGAAGTCGATCTTCTTGCCCTGCTTGAGCAGCGCGTAGCAGGTCGCGTAGCTGCCGCAGGGGACCGTCTGAGCAGTGTCGGCAGTGGCAGTGAGGATCCCGCTCTCGATCTTCGGCCAGACCCAGGACTTGGCCACGTCCGCCCCGAGCGCCCACGCGGTCACGGCGTCGTACATGAACCCGGCGCCGTTGGGCGGCACTGGGCTGCCAGTCTTGCCCTGGATCAACTTGATGAACTCGGCCGCGCCGACCATGCCGGTGGTCGACGAGTTGGTGAGGAACACCGGGCCCGAGGCGATCGACTTGCCCACCGCCGCCACCCAGGCCGCGGAGTACCAGAGGTTGGTGCCGATGAAGGGAACGCTGGAGTAGCCCGCCTGGGCGGCCTCACCGAAGAAGATGCCCGCGGTGGTGTTGTTGAACTGGCCCAGGACCGCCTGGGGGTGGTTGGCGTAGACCTGCTGGACCTCGCTGCGGTAGGAGGACTGGCCGGCGGTCAGACCAACGTTGGCCACGATCGAGATGCCCAGATGCTTCAGAGAGGCTTCCAGCGGGCCCACCAGGGACTGGGAGGCCGGCGCCTCACCAATCGCCAGAGCCACCCGGGTCCAGCCCTTGGAATGCGCGAAGTAGGCCATCGCCTGGGCCTGCTCGGTGTCGGATGGCGAGAGCCGGAAGAAGTAGGGGCTGCTCTCTTGGTCGAAGATCGCCCCTCCCCCGAACATCAGCTCAGGGATGTTGGCCTTGACCGCCAGGGGCAGGACCGCGGCTGTGGTGTTCGCGGTGGGGCCGATGATGGCCACGACATGGTCGGAGTTGATCTCGAAGTCAGCCGCCGCCACCGCGTCGGCCGGGTCTGAGGCCGTGTCCTGGGCCACGAGGAGAAGCTTGTGCCCCATGACCCCGCCGTGACTGTTCACCTGATTGGCCGCGAGCTCGGCCCCTAGCTCCATCCCCTGGCCCAGGCTGGCCCTCGCCCCGGTCAGGGCCCCGAGGAATCCCAGGGTCAAGGGCTGCTTAGCAGATGAGCTCCCGACGGCGGCGGCGCCGCAGCCCGCAATCCCGACCGCCGCGACTGCGGCCAGCGCGCCGACCCGCAGCCCTCGTATGGACAACGATCGCATCTCGCTTCCTCCCGTTGACCCTACCGGCCCCTTGGCACTGAACCGGATTGCGGCCTACCGGGGCAGGCGGTGGCCCGCAGGGCGGGTCTGTGCAAGCCCGCCCCCCGTCGCCACTGCCTGCCTCGGGTGCCTCGCACCGCCACCCAAGTGGATTCGGGCGGCAGTATACGGAATGCGCTATACCGCGTCAACTACTCGCCAGGGGGGCCAGATCCCGATCTCAGTACCATTCTGCCGGGCCCGACTGCCGTGTCCGGGCCAGTGCGGGGCGAGAGGCGCATCCGTTCTTCCGGAGGCTGGGGGGCCTTGGATGGTGTGCCCGGGCCTCGATCGGGCGCCCCATAGGTGCCAAGATGCGCGCAGGCAGATGAACAAGGGCGCAGCTGGGCTGCGTCCCAACAACTGTCGGCTGCCCTCCTGCCCCGACCCGTGCCGGTGAGGTCTCCCGATCTAGAGGTGTCGGCCCGCAGGGCCAAGAGTCGTGGCGGCCAGCATGCCCGCGTTTGGGATCGTGCTCGGACACGGCTGGCGGCGCAGCCAGCGCCGGGGACAGCAGGGGACGGGGAAGTAGCCCAGACCGAGCTCAGCTGGAGGCGGCTGTGAGGGACTTGGGGTAGGTGACCCCGTACTTCTCCACGTAGGCGTCCAGCGCCTGCAGGAGCTGCTGCTGGAAGGCCAGCCGCTCCACCAGCTCGCTCTGGGAGCCCTGGTACTGGTCACCGTGCAGCCGCCGCTCGATCCAGGGCGGCACCACGGCCATGAGGTGGGTCACCCCGCCGGTGAGCACCACGGTCTCCGGCCGGGCGTCCTCCACCCTCAAACCGACCCGGAGAAGGAGGCCGGTGCGTGCGGCCAGCGCCCACACCCGCTCCCAATGGCCGGGCACGTGGTGCAGCCGGTCCGGGCGCGTGTAGCGGATGGCCGGGTCGTTGATGATGCTGGTGTTGGTGTCGCTCCAGCGGACCAGCCGCTCCAGAACCGGCTCGTTGAGGTCCTGGGAGACCGCTCGAACCAAGGACGCACAGCGGTCGTCCAGGTCCGGGGGCAGAAGGTCCTGTCCCTGCTTGCGGGCCAGCACCAGCACCTCCATGATCCCGGCGTGACGCATGCAGTAGGCGCGGCCCTCAACCACCTTGAGGTGCTCCTTGCAGGCCACCCAGGCGCAGTCCACCGCCCGGCGGTCGCGGTACAGGCAGCGGTAGGCCTCGGAGTTGCTGCAGCCGGTGTGGTCACAGCCGCCCCCCTCGGGCTCGCCGTACACGACCGGCTCCACAGTTGCGGTATCGGGCTCAGTCTTCCTGGCCATCTTGGCGCTCTCCCGCTGCGTGCGTGCCCCGGCGGAGCCGGGAACTGGCAGGCAACATATCAGAGGCAGGGTGCCCGTACAACCGCCGATACCCGGTCGCCAGAGATTGCGACGGGACCGTCAGGCCAGCTCCTGGTAGGCGGGCAGCGTGAGGAACTCGACGAACTCCTCCGAGGTGGCCACCTGGTGGAAGAGCCGGAAGGCGGTCTCGTACCCCTCCCCCAGTTCACCCATCACCTCTGCCTCCACCTCCTCCAGCTGCCGGCGGGTGATGCGGCCGTGGCGCAGCCACTGCCAGATCTGGGAACGGGAGATCTCCGCGGTGGCGCAGTCCTCCATCAGGTTGTCGAGAGCCACGGCGCCGCTTCCCGACAGCCAGGCGCCCAGGTAGCGGATCCCCACCGAGCAGTTGGTGCGCAGCCCCTGGCGGGTGACGTCAGCTCCCTCCACCGCCACGTCCAGCAGCTGATCCCGGCCTACCAGGACGTCCTCCCGAAGACGCTCCAGCTGGTTGGCCCGGCCGCCCAGGCAGCGGGCGAAGGCGGAGGTGGCCACCTCCACCAGGTCGGGGTGGGCCACCCAGGTGCCGTCGAAGCCCTGCCCTGCCTCCCGCTCCTTGTCCTGGGCCACCCCGAAGAGCGCCCTCTCGGTGGCGGCCTGGTCGCGCCGGCTGGGGACCAGGGCCGCCATCCCCCCTATGGCGTGGGTGCCGCGGGAGTGGCACACCCGGACCAGGAGCTCGGCGTACGCCCGCATGAAGGGCACCGCCATGGTGACCCGAACTCGGTCCGGGAGAACAAACCGGGGATCGTCCCGGAACTTGCGGATGATCGAGAACAGGTAGTCCCAGCGACCGGCGTTAAGCCCCACCGCCCTCCCTCGCAGCTCGAAGAGGATCTCCTCCATCTCGAAGGCGGCGAGGATGTTCTCGATCAGCACCGTAACCCGGATGGTCCCCGAGGGCAGCTCCAGAAGCTCCTCCGCCAGGCTGGCCGCCTCCTCCCACAGCCGGGCCTCCAGATGGCCCTCCAGCTTGGGCAGGTACAGGTAGGGGCCGCTCCCCCGCGCCAGCAGCTCTTTGGCGTTGTGGAAGACGAAGAGGCCGAAGTCGAAGAGGCTGGCCGAGGCCTGTTCGGAGTCGATGAGCAGGTGCTTCTCCGGCAGGTGCCAGCCCCGGGGCCGGACCATGAGGGTGGCGATTTTCTTGTCGAGGCGGTACGGCCGGCCGTCCACGTCGAGGCTGAGCTCCCGGCGCACCGCCCGGCGCAGGTTGGCCTGCCCCTCGACGCAGTTGGACCAGGTGGGGGAGTTGGCGTCCTCAAAGTCGGCCATGTAGGTCCGAGCCCCGGAGTTGAGGGCGTTGATCATCATCTTGGCGTCCACAGGCCCGGTGATCTCCACCCACCGGTCCTGGAGGTCAGCGGGCGCCGGGGCCACTCTCCAGGTGCGGTCCTCGCGGACCGCGGCGGTCCCGCGCGGGAAGTCCGGGAGCTCGCCGGCGCTGATCTCCAGCTGGCGCTGCCGGCGGGCCGCCAGGATCTCCTTCCGCCCGGCCCGCAGCCGGCGCTCCAGGGTGGCCACGAACTGCAGCGCCCCCTCGGTCAGGACCTCCTCCTGGGCCGGACCGCAGTCCTGGAGGACCTGGACCGTGGGGAAGGGAGGGTTCACGGCAGAGGCGCCGACTCGAACTGGGCCTCCTCGGTGGAGCCGCGAAGGGCCAGGGTCTCGCTGTCCCCACCGGTCACCGTCTCCAGCACCTGGTCGAAGTAGCCGGCGCCGACCTCCGCCTGGTGGCGGGTGGAGGTGTATCCCTGCAGCTCGAGCTCGAACTCCCTTTGCTGAAGGTGGACGTACGCCGTCATCCCCTCGGTGGCGTACCCCTTGGCCAGCTCGAACATGGCCGCGTTGGCGACGTGGAAGCCTGCCAGGGTCACGAACTGGAAGCGGTACCCCAGCTCGCCCAGCCGGCGCTGGAAGGCGGCCACCTCCTCGTCACTGAGATGGCGCTTCCAGTTGAAGGACGGGGAGCAGTTGTAGGCCAGGATCTTGCCGGGGAACCGGGCGTGGATGGCCCGGGCGAAGGCCTCGGCCTGGCGGATGTCCGGGGTCGAGGTCTCGAACCAGAGGGCGTCCGCATAGGGGGCGTAGGCCAGGGAGCGGGCGATCACCGGGTCCAGCCCGGGCCGCACCCGGTAGTACCCCTCGGAGGTGCGCTCCCCGGTGAGGAACTGGGCGTCCTGCGGGTCGGCATCCGAGGTGAGCAGGGTGGCGCTCAGCGCGTCGGTGCGGGCCACCAGCACGGTGGGGACTCCAGCCACGTCAGATGCCAGCCGCGCCGCCACCAGGGTCCGGACGAACTGTGAGGTGGGGACCAGCACCTTGCCTCCCAGATGCCCGCACTTCTTCTCCGAGGCCAGCTGGTCCTCGTAGTGCACCCCGGCCACCCCCGCCTCGATCATCTGCTTCATCAGCTCGAAGGCGTGGAGCGGCCCCCCGAACCCGGCCTCGGCATCGGCCACGATGGGCACCACCCATTCGCGGTCGTGCTGCCCCTCGGCCCAGGCGATCTGGTCCGCCCGCACCATGGCCCGGTTGAGCCGGGAGGCGAGGGCGGGCGCCGAGGTTGAGGGGTAGAGGCTCTGGTCGGGGTAGGTCTCCATGGAGAGGTTGGCATCCGCCGCCACCTGCCACCCGGAGAGGTAGATGGCGCTGAGGCCGGCCCGCACCATCTGAACCGCCTGCTGACCGGTCAGGGCGCCGAGCGCAGGGACGTATTCCTCCCGGTTCAGCATCTCCCAAAGGCGCTCCGCGCCCCGGCGGGCCAGGGTGTGCTCCACGAGAAACGAGCCCCGGAGGCGGAGGACGTCGGCGGCGGAGTAGGGGCGGGTCACTGAGCGCCAGCGATCTGCGGACCAGCTGCGCTCCAGCTCCTCCGGCGTGGTGCTAATGGTGGGGGGTTCCAGGGACATCGGCACTCCTCCGTGGCGGGGGGGTGTGAGCCTGAGACGGCCACCACCGGGAGCGCGTCGCGCCCCCAACCGGCGCTGGCGCGCGTCCAGGCGGGGGCAAATCAGGCGACCATCGCCGCAGCCTAATCGTCCCCCCCGCCGGTGTCAACCACCCGGCGCGCGAGCGGTCCCCTGCCGCCACTGAGCGGCGGAGGTCGAAGAGAGCCCCCGGCCCGATTTCAGCCGTTTAGCTGTCCCCGGTCCTCCATCCCGACGCCGCGAGCTGACTCGGCGAGGGGCACCGAGGCCGCATCCGCGAGGCGCCCCGCCGCGGCGAACCCCTGACCTGGGTGGCATTCGAGGCGCGACGAGGGAGGTGGGCTTGCGGCGGCCGAAGCCCAGGGCCGGATTCGGCCACTCACGCGGGCGGGCGGCCTCTACCCGGTTCGACCAGGTTCCGGCGCATCGCGGCCAGGTTGTCGATGAGCCGAGCCCTCGCCCCGTCGTCCAGCCCCGCCAGGGCCCGCCGCGTGAGACCCGCCACCTCCCGGTCAACGGTCCCGCGGAGAGAGCGGCCGCGCTCGGTGAGCTCCAGCCGCACCAGACGGCGATCTGAGGGATGCGGCCGCCTCACCAAAAGGCCCGCCGCCTCCATCCTGGCGGTCGCCTTGGTCACAGTCGGCGTCGCCAGGCCGAGCCGGCGGGCGATCTGGCCGGGGCTCATGCCGTCCTCGTCCCAGAGGCAGCGGAGGATGAACTGCTGACCCGCCCTCACTCCATGGCGCCGGAAGGCCGCCTCGGTGGCCTCAGCCAGGGCGCGCTTGGCACCCCAGAACGCGTCCTGGAAGAGCTCGATCTGCGCCTCCGACGGTCCTGAGGTTGACAGCTTTTTCACTCGCCGGCTAACCTATGCCGATAGCCGGCTAACCACAGCCGGCTCACGAGCGCCGAACATAGCCCCTACGAGGAGACCAAAGCATCTCGTGACCACCTTCCCGGAACACAACCTGCCGCAGACCTCAACTGTGAGCTTCGGAATCAAGACCAGCCAGACCGGGGTCACCTACGACGCTATTCTCGCCGCCTGGCGCGAGGCGGATCTGATCCCCGTCTTCGAGCACGCCTGGCTCTGGGACCACATGGTCCCCCTGCGCGGAGATGTGCGCACCGAGGCATTGGAGGCGTGGACGCTGCTGCCGGCCCTCGCGGCTCAGACTTCGAGGCTCAAGCTCGGAGTCATGGTGACGGACAACCGGCTGCGCCTGCCCACCCTGCTGGCCAAGATGGCGGCGACCGTGGACATCATCTCCGGGGGAAGGCTCGTCTTCGGCATTGGCGTTGGGGCTTGCGTTCCCCGCAACGTGGACCCCGCCGTCGTGGCGATAGCACGCCGCGAGTTCGACGCCTACGGGGTCCGGCTGGTGCCCGCTCCGGAGGCGATCGAAGCGCTCGACGAGGCGCTCACCATCACCCGGCGGCTGTGGACGGAGTCCGATCCGTTCGACTTCCCGGGCCGCCACTACCGCCTGAGGGGGGCGATCGGCGAGCCCAAGCCCGTCCAGCGTCCTGGTCCTCCGATCCTGGTCGGCGCCGCTGGTGAGCGTCTCTCCCTGCGCGTGGTCGCCCGGCACGCCGACATCTGGAACTGCCCGACGCGCTCACTCGAAGAGTTCAGCCAGAAGTCGGCGGCACTCGATGCCCACTGCCGGGAGCTCGGACGTGACCCGGGGGAGATCGTGCGGTCCATGCAGTTCATCGTCCACGGCGCCGACCCGGGTAGCTCCCGCGACGAGGTGATGGCGTTCATCCAGGCGGGGGTCCGCCACGTCGTTCTCGCTGGGGTGGGCGTGAGCCCCGCGTGGCTGGCGGCGGAGATCGCCGAGCCGATCGCCACCGCGCTCGGCTGACCCAGCGGTCAGGGCGCTCCTAGCACCACCGCTCCGATTCGCAGATGCGCCCCAGACCGTCGATTGACCCCCTTGACGGTGCCATGTTGCCACCTCGTGCCCAGCGCGGCGAGGGTCGCGCCCTGCTGGGCATGGTCCCGCTCCCACCTGGCCGCCAAGACCCAAGGTTTCAGAGCTCTGCCGAAAGATTGCTGATAACCCTGTCGGCGTACGCGGAGTTCACCGGTCAAGCGGAGCGCGCCGGGCTATTGGTGACGGCGGCGAACTCGGGGCGGTCGAGGGGGCTCCAATAGTCCCGCAGGGACACAATCTCCCCGTTCCGCACCGTCATCACACCGAGATTTGAGAACTGGTACGAGCCATCGGCGGCCACTCCATGGACGACGTACTCGGTGACGATGATCTCGGGGTCAACGGTTTCGTGCACCACCACGGAGCTGAAGTTGTAGTGGGGCGGAGAGGCGCTAAGTCTCTCAGCCGCCGAGCTCAAGAACCGACGAATCGCCTCTCGACCCTCGATCCGGCGCGACAGCGGGGGTGGGGCAAACGGCAATTCGAAGACACCGTCCTCGGCGAAGAGGTTCGCGTACGCGTCCATGTTTGCGTTCTGGAGCTCGAAGAGCACCCGCTCAAAGACCTGGCGCGGGCCGCTCCCGCTGACGGGTTCGGCCATCCGGTACGTCCTCCCAAGGCTAGAATCGGAGCGTTGACTCCGATACACACAACATACGGAGTACGCACTCCGTTTGTCAACAATGCGCGCTGACGCTCGCCGGAATCGTGACCGGGTGCTCGAAGCGGCCCGGGCTGTCTTCGCAGAGAGGGGTGCCTCAGCATCGACAGAGGAAATCGCCGCGAAGGCGGGGGTCGGCATCGGCACGGTTTTCCGCCATTTCCCGACCAAGGAGGTCCTTCTTGAGGCGATCTTGTTAGACCGCGTGGCCAAGATCAGCGCGGAGGCAAGACGGCTGACCACCGCTCCCGACCCCGGTGCAGCCCTCCTCGCTCTCGTGAAGCACATGGTTGAGCAAGGCGCGACGAAGAGGATGTACATCAACGCACTGGCCGACGCTGGGCTCGATTCCCTGGGCTCGCGGGTAGGGCAGTCAACGGTAGGTCGCGAAATGGTTGACGAGCTCGGTGCACTGCTCGCCCGTGCTCAGGTGGCCGGGGCGATACGACACGACATTGGGGTCACCGAGCTGATCGCACTGGTAGTCGGTGTATCCCGGGCCGCGGAGTACACGGCCTGGGACGGTGGCGTGCTGGCACGAACACTGGAGGTCGTGATCGATGGGCTCCGGGCCCGAGGATGAGTCGCGACGCGATGGGGTGAACATTTCCGCCACCCCTACACCCGCTCGCTCCTGGCGGCGGCTCCGCCGGCCGATCCCGTCCGGCAGCGCTCCCGCCCCCGCTCGGTGCTGCCCAGTGAACCGCCCAGCACCACCGAGCCATCCTCGGGCTGCAGCCTCCACCCAAGATTCCCTCTGGCCGACGACCGATGCCGGAGGTAGTCCCCGGGGGAAACTTGGATCACCCGGCAGGGCCACATGGCCCGCTGCCATCGCGTCGAGGAGCAACTTGCACTGGAGGTGTCCCATCCATGAACTCACCAACCCGTCCCCAGCTGGTCGGGAGCTTCGGCATGGTGGCCGCCTCCGATTGGCTGGC
>JAJYXT010000025.1 GCA_021801645.1 bacterium | reverse complement strand
CGGCTACGCCACCAAGTCGGGGACCACGATCTCGGCCATGGACATCAAGACGCCGCCGGAGAAGGCGGAGATCATCGCCAAGTCGGAGAAGGCCGTCGATGAGGTCACCCTTCAGCACCGGCGGGGCCTGATCACCGAGGACGAGCGCTATGGGAAGACGGTGGAGATCTGGACCCAGGCCACCGAGGCTGTGACCCAGGCCACCGTGGACCACTTCGATCCCTTCTCTTCGGTGATGATGATGTCGGAGTCCGGGGCTCGGGGCACGGTCCAGCAGATCCGCCAGCTGGCGGGGATGCGCGGCCTGATGGCCGATCCCACCGGCCGGATCATCGACATGCCCATCAAGGCCAACTTCTCCGAGGGACTCCAGGTGTTGGAGTACTTCATCTCCACCCACGGGGCTCGCAAGGGGCTGGCGGACACAGCCCTGCGCACCGCCGACTCCGGGTACCTCACCCGGAGGCTGGTGGACGTGGCCCAGGACGTCATCGTCCGGGAGGAGGACTGCGGTACCAGCAACGGCATCTGGGTCAGCGACCTGAGCCAGGAGGGCGAGCCCTTCGAGGAGCGGATCGCCGGCCGGGTGGCGGCGGCTGACGTGGTCGCGCCGGACGGGCGAGTCCTGGTAGCGGCGGGGGAGGAGATCTCCGACCCACTGGCGGCGGAGATATCGGCACTTGGGCTGGAGCGGGTGCGGGTTCGCAGCGTTCTCACCTGCGGGGCCACCCGTGGGGTGTGCCGTCGCTGCTACGGGCGCAACCTCGCGACCGGAAAGCTGGTGGAGATCGGTGAGGCGGTGGGAATCATCGCAGCCCAGTCGATCGGTGAGCCGGGAACTCAGCTCACCATGCGGACCTTCCACACGGGTGGTGTCGCCGGCTTGGACATCACCCAGGGTCTGCCGCGGGTCGAAGAGCTCTTCGAGGCCCGCATCCCCAAGGGCAAGGCCGTCCTGGCGGAGGCGGGCGGGATGGTCGAGATCCTGAGGACGGACGCCGGTCGCAAGGTGCGGGTGGCGAGCCGCGAGGAGTTCGACGCCGCTCACACCGTCGAGGCGGGACTGGAGCTGCTTCCGGAGATCGCCGAGGGAGCCCTGGTCGGCGAGGGCCAGCTGCTGGCGGCCGGGACCAGGGACGGCAAGCCTGTGTCGCTGCAGGCCAGGATCGGAGGGCGGGTGGCCGAGGTGCGGCGGGCCAAGGCCGGGACCGAGGTTCGGATCCGCGCCCTGGAGGAGGAGGTCAAGGAGTACCCCATCCCCCACGGTGCCCAGCTGCGCGTGGCGGACGGAGACCAGGTGAGGGCGGGCGACGCCCTGACGGCCGGGTCGGTGAGCCCCCAGGAGCTGCTCTACATCAGCGGGCGTGAGGCCGTCCAGGAGTACCTGGTCCGCGAGGTGCAGAAGGTGTACCGCTCCCAGGGGGTGGACATCAACGACAAGCACATTGAGGTGATCGTCCGCCAGATGATGCGCAAGGTGCGGATCGAGTCCGGCGGGGACACGGAGCTGCTTCCGGGGGAGATCGTCTCCCAGTGGGAGTACGACCAAGCCAACGCCGAGATCCTGGCCGAGGGTGGCGAGCCAGCGATCGCCTCGACCGTCCTTCTGGGGCTGATCAAGGCGGCGCTGAACACCGCCAGCTGGCTGTCGGCGGCCTCCTTCCAGGAGACCACGAGAGTCCTCACCGAGGCGGCCATCTCCGGCAAGGTCGACCGTCTGGCCGGTCTCAAGGAGAACGTGATCATCGGCAAGCTCATTCCGGCCGGGACCGGGCTCGACTACTACCGCAAGCTGCGGGAGGAGGCGGCGCGATACCTGGCGGAGTCCGAGGCCATCGTGGAGCCCGTGGTACTGGAGGGCGAAGACCTCAACCAGTTCGAGGAGCCGGCCGAGGTGCCGGTGCTGGATCAGGCCGTTGAGTGAGCCCCTGGGGCCCGGCCGGCGCCGGGCCCCGGGGGACCTCCCCCGCCCCAGGATTGAGGTGGGGATCGATTGCCGAGACCCGGTCGGGCTGGCCCCCTTCTGGCTGCGCGCCCTCAGCTACACGGAGACCGCCGGGCTCGGGGATCCGTACCTTGACCTGCTGCCACCTCCGGGCGGGGTTCCGGTTTTCCTCCAGCGGGTGGAGGAGACCAAAGTGGTCAAGAACCGGGTGCACCTCGACCTCTTCACCGCCGATCCGGAGGGGCTGGTGGCCGACCTGTTGAAAGCCGGAGCCACCCTGGTCGGGGCTCCATTCGGGGGCCAGCCGTGGGAGTGGCAGGTGATGGCCGACCCTGAGGGCAACGAGTTCTGCGTCTGCCGGGAGAGCCGGTAGGCGGTTCGCGGCGCTCCTCAGGAGAGATCGAAGATCGCCGTCCTGACGTCTGACATATCCATCAGGGTCCACTTTCCCCCGATCCGTCCCCAGCCGCTGTGCTTCCCGCCCGCACCCCCGAAGGGCATGTTGATGTCCCAGTAATCGGTGGTGTCGTTGACCACCACCTGCCCCACCTGAAGGTGCTCGGCGAAGTGGAACGCCCGAGCCAGGTCGCGGGTGAAGACCGCCGCCTGGAGGCCGAGGGCGTCCTCGTTGGCCAGGCGCAGAAGCTCCTCGTCGTCGCCGGCCACCGTGACCGGGAGCAGGGGCCCAAACGACTCCTCCCGGAAGGCCGCCATCCCCGGGGTCACCTGGTCCATGATGGTGAACTCGTAGTACAGGTCGGTGGGCATCCCGGCCCGGCGGGCTCCCCCGGTGAGCACCCGGGCTCCCTGCTGGCGGCCGTCCTGGATGTGTCGGTCCATCTTGGCCGCCACCGCGGCGTTGTTCAACGGTCCGAGGTTGACCTCTGGGTCGAAGGGGTCGCCCAGCCGGACCCGCTGGGCCTCCGCCGCGCAGGCGTCGAGGAAGTCCTGGTGGACCCGGCGGTGCACCAGGGCGCGCTCGGTGGCACAGCAGACCTGCCCGGAGCAGAGGTAGGCCCCGTACACGGCCGCCCTCGCGGCACGCTCCACGTCGGCGTCGGCGCAGACCACGATGGGGCCGTTCCCCGAGCACTCCATGATGGTCCGGCGGAGCCCGGCCAGAGCCTGGATGCGCGCCCCGGTGGCCGATGAACCGATGAAGCCGATGGCGTCGAACCCCGGCTCCTCAAGCATCATCTCGCCGACCTGCCCGGCACCGGGGAGGACGCTCACCAGGCCGGGGGGCAATCCGGACTCCTCGAACGCCTGGGTCGCGGCCAGCACCGCGGCGCAGGTGTGAGCCGGCGGTTTGATCACCAGAGCGTTGCCGGTGGCGAGGCCCGGGGCGGTGAACTCAGCCATCATCAGCACCGGGAAGTTCCACGGGGTGATGATGGCCCAGGTGCCCACCGGCCTCCGGAAGGTGACCATGCGCTTTTTGGGGTCGCGCACGGGCAAGGTCTCCCCGTTCAGGCGAACCAGGTCCTCGGCATGCAGGTGGAAGAGCTGGGCCGCCTCCTCGATATCCGCCACCGACTCCGCGAGGGGCTTGCCCTGCTCCAGGGTCTGTAACCGGGCCAGCTCGTCACGGCGCCCGAGGAGCGCATCCCCGATCCGGTGGCACACCTCGGCTCGCTGGAACGCCCCCACCTCGGCCCACTCCCTCTGGGCGTCACGCGCCAGCTGCACCGCCCGGCCGATGTGTGCGCGCTCGGGCACGGGCACCTCCGCGATGACATCCCCGGTCACCGGGCTCACCAGCGGCAGGTGCTGCCTGGTGTCCTCGCTGGTTCCCCCCAGGTAGAGGCGAAGAGGGAGCGGCTCTGGACCGAGTGCGGAGCGGGCCTGGGCGGCCAGGGTTAGCGTCATCGGTGTCTCCTCTCGCATAGGTTCGGACCTCGGCCTGGACCGGCTGTCAACGTTGCTGCAGCCGCTTCTCCACCACGTCGCGGAGACCATCGCCCATGACGTTGATGGCGATCACCGTTCCGACGATGAAGAAGGCAGCCGGCCAGAGCTCCCACCAGTACCCGTTGAAGAGATTGCTGATGCCGGTGGTCAGCATCTGTCCCCAGCTGGTGGCCGGCGGCGGCACCCCGAGCCCCAGGAAGCTGATCGAGGCAAAGGTGAGGATCGCGTCGGCGACCTTGAGGGTGGCGTTCACCACCACCACGCCCAAGGAGTTGGGGAGCAGATGCCGGAAGATGATCTGCCAGGGCCCGCTCCCGAAACACCGCGCCGCTGCCACGTAGTCGCGGGTGCGCAGGCTGAGCACCTCGCCCCGTACCAGCCTGGCGGTGGAGAGCCAGCTGACCGAGGCGATGGCCAGGATGATGATCGGCAGCGAGGGCTGGATCAGGGCGGCCAGCAGGACGACGAAGAACAGGAAGGGGATGGACAGCATGGCGTCCACCACTCGCATCATGAAGGCGTCCGCGAAGCCTCCCAGGAACCCGGCCAGGGCGCCCCAGAGGGTCCCGAAGGCGGTCGCGATCGCCGCTACCGCCAGGGCCACCTCGATCGTCGACTGGCCACCGACCATGAGTCGCCCAAGGATGTCCCGACCCTCGGGGCTGGTGCCCAGAAGGTGAGCCGCTGAGGGGGTGAGGTTTCCGTTGAGCAGATTGGTGGAGACCTGGTCCGTCTGGTAAATGAGCGGGCCGATGAAGGAGAAGAGGACCACCAGGGCGAGGAAGATTGCGCCCCCGAGGGCGATCCGGTTCTTGGCGTAGACCCTGAGGTTCTCCAGGAGGTGGTTGGGTGGGGTCCAGGCCTCCTCCCAGGCCAGCTCGGCGGCCTCCCCGACGCCGAGGGCGGCCGGCGTGGCATCCGCGACAGCCGGCGCGGCAGCCAGTGGCTCGTCGAGAGCGTCAGCCATAGCGGATCCTTGGGTCGAGCACCATGTAGAGGATGTCAGCCACCAGGTTGCCCACGACCACCGCGGTGCTGATGAGGAGGATCACGCCGAGAAGGACGGGGTAGTCACGATCCTGGGAGGCGTTCCAGAAGAGGAGGCCCATCCCCGGATAGTCGAATAGCGCCTCCACGATCAGGGATCCGCTGATCACGTAGGGGAAGCTGATGCCCACCAGGCTCACGGTGGGAAGCAGCGAGTTGCGCAGCACGTGGCGGGTGAGGATCCTGCGCCAGCTGGAGCCCTTCGCCTTGGCGGTGCGGACGTAGTCCTCGAGCAGGTTGTCGATCACCGCGGACCGCATGTACCGGCTGTAATAGGCGACGTTTCCCAGCATTAGGGTGCCCACCGGCAGCACCAGCGCCGAGACATCCGCGCCGAAGGAGGTGCCGAAGTGGATGGCCGTGGGGGGGAAGACGTTGAACTCGATGTTGAAGAGGATGATCCCGATGACTCCAAGGAGGAAGCTGGGCATGGAGTACAGCGCCAGCAGGACGAAGGAGAGCCCGTAGTCGACGTCCCGGTTGCGCCGCACTCCCTGGAGGAGCCCCAGGGGGATGGAGATCGAGATCGCCAGGAAGAGGGCGATCCCGACCAGCAACAGGTCGCGGGGGAAGTATTCCGCGAGCAGCGTTGCCACCGGTGAGTTGAGCTTGTACGAGTACCCCAGGTTGCCATGGAGGGCGTTGCCCAGCCAGATCGCGTACTGGACGAAGATCGGTTTGTTCAATCCCTCCTGGATGGCCAGCTGGGCCACCTCGTGGGGACTGGCCTTGGGCCCGAGCTGGGCTCGGACCAACCCCCCGGGCAGGACGTGGAGGAGCGAGAACACCAGCACTGAGACGAGCAGCAGTACGAGGAGGGCCTGCCCCAGGCGCCGCAGCAGGTAACGGGTCACGGCCGCTCCGGGCTCAACATTTGCAGCATTCTCACACCTTCAGTTCCCGCCCCGATGGAACACCACCCGGCCGTCGACCATGGTGATCTCCACCTGCGCCTCGGGAAGCCGCTCGGGACCAACGGCGAACGGATCCTGGGCGAGCACCACCAGATCGGCCGCCTTGCCAGCCTCCAGGGTCCCCGTCAGATGCTCCAGGTGGTTGACGTAGGCCGAGCCGGCGGTGAAGGCCGACAGTGCCGTGGCCAGAGGCAGTCCCTGCTCGGGCAGGAACGGGGGGAGTGAGGGAGGGCCGCCGGCCCCGTCCGGGGGAGCCCGGCGGGTCGCCGCCACCGCGATCTCCTCGAGTGGGTTGGCGGTCGAGACCGGCCAGTCTGAGCCCCCGGCGAGGACGGCGCCGGAGTCGGCGAGGTCCCGGAAGGGGTACTGATGCGGGGACCGCTCCGGGCCCAGGAAGGGGATCGTGAGTTCGTCCATCTGGGGCTCATGGCAGGCCCAGAACGGCTGCATGTTGGCGACCACCTGGAGCTGGTGGAAACGGTGCAGGTCGGCGGGGTCCACCAGCTGGATGTGAGCGATGTGGTGGCGGAGGTCCTGCCCACCCCCTGTGGACGCGCTCTCCACCGCATCCAGGGCCACCCGCACGGCCCGGTCGCCGATCGCGTGGAAGTGGACCTGAAAGCCGTCCCTCTGCAGGGCCGAAGTGGCAGCCACTGCCATCTCGGGGACCAGGAAGAGGTGGCCCCGCTGACCGGCGGGCGGCCCTCCAGGGAGCGTGAGATAGGGTTCGAGCAGCGCGGCAGTGAAGGTCTCCATCACCCCGTCGAGCATGATCTTGACGCTCCCGGCGTCGAGCCCGGCGTCGGCCAGCCGTTGCCTTCGGATGGCCAGCTCCTCGACCTGATCGAGGCCCTTCTCCCGCTCCCACCAGAGGGCGAGACGCACCCTGGCGGAGAGTTCTCCGGTCCCCGCCAGAGCAACATAGGCCGCCTCGGTCTCCGGGTCGACCATGGCGTCCTGCCACCCGGCGATGCCCAGGCTGTGCAGGTGGGCCTGGGCCTGACGGAGCGCGGCGACCCGCTCCGCGTCGGTGGTCGGGGGAGCCAAGCGCTCTACCAGCTCCATCGCGCCCTCGTGCAGGGTGCCCTGGGGCTCGCCGCCGTCCGTCCGCTCAATCCTGCCGTGCGGGGGATCCGGGGTCGCGGCTTCGATCCCGGCCAGCCGAAGGGCGGCCGAATTCACCCAGGCGCTGTGGCCGTCGCGGTTGGTCAGGTACGCCGGTCGCTCTCCGGTGACCTGGTCCAGCAGGTGCCGCCCCGGCGTCCCCCGTGGGAACAGCTCCATCGACCATCCCTTGCCAACGACCCACTCCACATCCGGATGCGAGGCGAGGTAGGTTCGAACCCGCTCCTGACACTCCTTGGGGGACCTTGCGCCCTCGAGGTCACAGCTGCGCTGCTGCAGCCCTCCGCCCATGGGATGGCAGTGGGCGTCGTGGAACGCCGGAATGACCGCTCTCCCCCTGAGCAGGAGGGTCTCGGCCCCCGGGGCCGAGACCTCCCTGACCGCTGCCAGTGGCCCGGCGGCCGCGACCTTGCCGTCGCGGACCGCCAGGGCCTCAACCCACGGCTGGTCGGACCGGCCGGTCCAGATCGGCCCGCCGGTGATCAGCAGATCGGTTCGGGGCTGCAAAAGCGGCGTCCGGCGTCAGTTCACGAAGTACCAGCTGGAGGGGTGGTAGTTGGCATAGGGGTTGAGCGGATACCAGCCGCGCAGGTTGTTCTTGGCCACCACAATCTCGTAGTCAGCCAGCGGCCACCAGAGCGAGGCCTCATTGGCGGACAGGTAGTTCTCCACGTTGTAGAGGGGAGTGAGGCCGGGCTGCGTGTGGGCGGCGGTGATCAGCTGCTGCGCTTGGGAGGAGTTGTAGCCGCCGGCCCAGTAGTTCCCCTGTCCGAACTGGTTGCCGCCCACCGGAAGGATCTCGTACTGGCCGAAGTCCCACATGAAGCCGCTGTAGGCCAGCAGCCCCCAGTTGCAGGGGGGCGAGGAGGGGCAGACCCCGCCGATCGAGAACATCGTGTTCTCGGTCTGCCCGTCCAGGTTGATCCCGATGCCCGCCGACTTGGCGGCGGTGGCGAAGGCCTCGACCTGGGCGAGGAAGCTGGGGGTGCCGGTGGAGTACATGAAGAGGAAGCTGAGCTGCTTGCCCTTGGGAATGCCAGCTCCGCACTCATTGCTGGCGGTTCCCGGCCGGGAGCAGACGTCCACCCCGCCCGATCCCTGGGTCCACCCGTGGCTGGCCAGCAGCTGCTTGGCGGCGCTGACGTTGTACGGGTAGGGGTCCGTGGTGATCTGGGGGCTGACGTACTGGGAGTTGGGGTAGACCGGGGCCGGGCCATAGTCGGGAAGGCCGAAGCCGTGGAGCGTCTTCTGCAGGTACAGCGACTCGTTGATGAGGTGCTGAAGCGCCTGGCGGATGTAGAGCTGCTTAACCAGCGGCCCCCAGGTCTTGCTGGTGAACCCGAGCTCGACGGTTTCGTTGTAGAAGACCGGCCAGGGAGCGGTGGTGAACCCGTGCTGGTGGAAGTAGGTGGCCAGGGTGAGGTCGGTGAAGGGCAGGAATCCGAAGTCGATGGCCCCTGAGCGGAGCGCGTCGACCTCAGCCGTGTCCGACTGGAAGCTGTACACCGAGTATCCGCTCAGCTGGGGCTTGCCGGCACCGGTGTAGTGGGTGTTGGCGGCGAACTGGGCGGTGTAGGTGGTGGGGTCGAAGGCCTTGATGACCCAGGGGCCGTCCACCACCTTCCAGAGCGGATTGCTGGAGTAGGTGCTCAGCTTCTCCGACTGGCCGTACAGGAAGTTGAAGACGCTCTTGGCGCCCGAGCTGGTCGCGGCGTTGTTGCCCACCTGGCAGCTGGGGCAGGTCTTGTCCCACGCCTGCTGGGGAAGGGGGTAGATCCAGGTGAGCTGGTTGTTGGTGAACCAGGTGGGGTTGTAGGCCTGATTGAGGTTGAGCGTGAACTGGTAGGGACTGTCGATGACGACCGAGCTGATGTCGTCGGGCATCTCTCCGGGGATGTATGCGCCGTCCTTGTTCTTGCCGGCGCTGAGGAGCTGGAAGAAGAACTGCACGTCGGCGGTGGTCACCGGGGTGCCATCGGACCAGGTGTAGCCCTGCTTCATGGTCACGGTCACCGTGCGGTTGCCGTTCGAGTAGACGGGAGGGTTGGCGATGGAGAGCTGGGCGTTGATGCCGGTCTGCCCAGGGCCGCCTGCGAAGTACAGGGGCCTCCACATCCCACCTTCGATGTTGGAGTTCCAGTCCTCGTAGTTGGCCTGGTTCTCGATGGGGAGCATCCAGGAGAAATCCTCCCCGATGGGAAGGGCGTAGCTGGCCGTGCCCCCGGCGACGGGAGTCCCCCCGGTCGGCGGAGTCTGGGCGATGTTCGTCGGGACCGTGGGAGACGTGGTGGTGGCTCCTCCGCAGGCCGCCACCAGCAGCCCTAGCCCGGCCAGCAGGCTCGCTCCGAGGACCGTTCGACGTCCCCCCCTCTGGCCCGTGCCCCCAGCGGAGGCGCAATCACCCCGGAATTTGGCCATTCTCATACTTGTCAACTCCTCTCCCCGGCGATCCCGACTCGCACGGCCTTGGGCCACTGCCCGCCCCGGCGGGGCTCAGCATCTCAAGCCTCTGCCTGCCCCTCGGTCCGAAACAGCTTGCGGTCCCTCCCGCGAGCCACCTGGCACTTACGGCAACCTCCGACTTTAGGCCGAGGCTCAGGTCGCGGCCATGGGGCCGATCATCAAATCTGAGTCTGGCGATTTGTGGCTGGGTCACAATCCGTCCTCCGTCGGGCGGGCTCAGTGCGCTGCCAGCCGCTCCGCGACGGTCCGACCGGTTGGCGGGCGGCCGCCGCGGGCCACGCGCGAGTCCAGTCCCGCGAGCTGCCGCTGAACGTAGCGTACGGCCATCCAGCGGAGGGGCTCCGGCTCCCAGAGCGGCGACTCGTGCCCCACCAGCGGCAGCTGGGTGCGCTCCGAGTCTCGGCCGGTGATCAGCTCAGCCAAGGTGCGGCCGAGCAGATGGGTGGTGGCGACCCCATGCCCGGTGTACCCGTAGGCGACCCCGAGGCCCCGGCCGTGGTCCAGCCTCACCTGGGGTATCCAATCCCGAGGCATACCCAGCACCCCTCCCCATGAGTGGGTGAATCGGACCCCCGCCAGGGCGGGAAACCACTCCCGGAACATGGCCCGCAGCCCCTCGTGGGTTGCCGGATGACGCTCCAGATTCGGGGACAGGGTGGAGCCGTACCTATAGGGAGCCCCACGGCCCCCCACCAGGATCCGCCGGTCCGGGGTGAGGGCTAGGTAGTCGACCGTGAGCCGCATCGACGAAACGCACATCCGCGCCCGCCAGTTCACCGAGGCCAGCTGAGCCTCGGTGAGGGGCTCGGTCAACTCAATGAGGGAGTAGACGGGGAGGACCGCCCGATGCCAGCCGGGGAGCCCCGTGAGGTACGCCTCCAGGGCCAGCACGACGATGTCGGCTGTCACCTCGCCCAGCTCGGTCCGGGCGCTTGGCGGACGACCCTCCTCCACGCCCGTGACGGCGCTCCCTTCGTAGATCTCGCCACCCATGCGCTCGACGGCCGCGGCAAGGCCCTGGACCAGCTTTCCCGGATGAACCGACGCCCCCTCCGGCGAGTAAAGTGCGCCCTCCAGCTGGTGGACCGCCAACCTCCCTTCCGCCTCCGCGGGGCTTATGCGCTGGTAGGGACTGCTCAGGCCGACCCGCTCCCACTCCAATTGCGTGTCCTCCAGGGCCGGCAGCTGCCCACGCCCCCGGGCCACCAGCAGAACCCCGGCCTTCTCGAATCCCTCGACACCCTGCTCGGAGCAGAACCGGCCGATCTCGTCAACCGTGGCCCGCATCGCGCTGTGCAGCTCCGCGACCCTCGAGGCTCCGAAGTGCTTGACCAGGAGGGCCGGCCCCGCGTTGAGCTCGGGGACGCACCAGCTCCCGTTTCGACCCGAGGCCCCGAACCCCACCCGCTGCCCCTCCAGCACCACCACCTTCGCGGAAGGTTCGATCCGCAGGAGGTGGTATGCGGTCCACAGACCGGTGAAGCCCCCACCCACCACCGCCACATCAGCCCGCCGGCCTCCCCGCAGCGGGGCACGGGGCGCCCCGGGATGGCTGTCGGCGATCCAGAAACCGGGGGCTAGCTGGGGTGGCACGTCGGTCACGGCATTGATCATAGGTGCGCCCCCTTGGGTGGTGGCATTGGACCAGGTTCACAAAATGCCGGTGAAACTCTGGGTCGGGACCACATGTCCCGCGACCCCGGAGGGGAGATAGAGTTGGTCCCCGATGCGCACCGAGTCCCCGTCGCTCCCGCGCGGCGCGCGCGGCCGCCCCAGCCGGTCCCGCGCCGTGCGCGGGGAGAAGGAGGCCATGCAGCTGCAGCCATCCTCCCGGCGCGCCCGGGCGCTGGCTCCCACCTGACGCGCCCCTCTGCGAGGGGCCGCGCGTGCCCCTCAGGGTGTCCGTCCAGGTTGGGGTGCGTGTTGTGTAAAGGAGATGGGAAATGAGCAGCGAGAGACCAAGCCCGGCAACTGATCGGATCGCCGAGCTCACGGAGCGAGAGGAGCTTGAGTTCGAGCGCCGCCGACCGCGCTCCAGGGAACTGGTGCAGCGGGCACGCGAGCACAGCCCCGGGGGGGTCCCGTCATCTTTCCAGGACAGCCCTCCCTTCCCCATCTTTGTGGACCGCGGGGCCGGCAGCCGAGTCTGGGACGCCGATGACAACGAGTACGTGGACTTTCACAACGGCTTCGGGGTAAACGTGGTGGGCCACGCCCACCCCCTGGTGGTGGCCGCGATCGCCGAGCGAGCCGGGCGGGGTACCCACTTCGCCCAACCCGGTGAGGACTTCGTGGTGGTTGCCGCCGAGCTGGCCCGGCGATTTCAGCTGCCGCAGTGGCGGTTCACCAACAGCGGCACCGAGTCGACCCTGGATGCGGTGAGGCTGGCTCGCGGGTTCACCGGCCGGGAGCGGCTGGTGAAGATCGAAGCCACCTACCATGGGCACCACGACTCCCTGATGGTGTCGGTGGAGCCGAAGCCGGAGCTCATGGGTCCGGCGGATGCCCCCAATTCGGTGCCTCAGTCGGAAGGCATCCCCCGTGCGGTGGTGGAGCTGGTGACGGTGGTTCCCTTCAACGACCTGGGCGCCGCGGAGCGCGTCCTGGCCGGCCACCCGGGGGAGGTGGCGGCGATCATCGTCGAGCCGGCGATGATGAACATCGGCATGGTGCTTCCCGAGCCCGGTTACCTCGCCGGCCTGAAGGAGATCGCCCACCGGCACGGCGCTGTCCTGATCTTCGACGAAGTCAAGACCGGGGTGACGCTGGCCCCCGGCGGGGCCACCGAGGCCTTCGGTGTCATTCCGGACATCGTGTGCCTGGCCAAGGCGATCGGCGGCGGGCTGCCCTGTGGGGCGGTCGGGGCCACCACGGAGATCATGGAGATGGTGGCCTCGGGCCGCATCAGCCAGATGGGTACCTTCAACGGCAACGCCCTCACCATGGCGGCCTCCAAGGCCACCCTCTTGGGGGTCCTCACCCCCATGGCCTATTCCCACTTCGACGCGCTCCACGAGGTGCTGCGCGGAGGGTTGGAGCGGGTCATTCGCGACTACGACCTGCCCTTCCACGTCGTGGCCGTGGGAGCTCGGGGATGCGTCACCTACCGCCAGGACCCGGTCCGGAACTACCGTGACTACCTTGAGATCGACAAGAGCTACGCCTACCTCTCCTGGCTCTATCAGTCGAACCGAGGAGTGCTGATGGCGCCCGGAGCTGAGGAGAACTGGACCCTCTCGGTCCAGCACTCCGAGGACGACGTCCGGCGCTACGTGGACAATTTCGAGGAGATGGCGAGGGCGCTGCGCGCCTGACGGCCGCCACCCGGCACCGCGGCCCGGCGACTGGTGCATCATCAGCCCGTGGAGAGTCTCCAGGGGCGAAGTGGTGGCCGACCGCGGCCCGGGCTGGGCCGGTGATCGACAGCCCGCTGCGGCGCACCGCGGCGTCCGGCGCCATGACGGTGTCCCAGGCGCTTCTTCTCGAGCCACTGGCGCCGGCGGTCGTGGTCGCCGGTGAGGGAGGCCTGGGCCGCGAGGTGCGCTGGGCGGATGTGGTTGACATTCCGGACCCGCTCCCCTGGGTGGGAGCGGGTCAGCTGCTGCTCACCACCGGGATCAGCTGGCCGGCTGCGGAGGCCGACCAGCGGGGGCTGCTCCAGGAGCTGGCCCATCGGGGTCTGGCCGGCGTTGTCCTGGCGGTCCCCAGGTACCTGCCCCACTTTCCGGAGGCGGCCCGCCGGGCGGCGGAGCGGCTGGCGCTCCCGTTGCTGGAGCTGCCCTGGGAGGTGCCCTTCAACACGGTGACCCGGGCCGTGAACTCGGCCATCATGATGGAACAGCTCAAGGTCATCGAGCTGGCGGCGCTGATCCACCAGGAGCTCACCCAGGCCGCGGTGACAGCTGGGAGCCTTCAGGATCTGGTCGACACCCTGGGCCGCCTCATCGACCGCGACATCACCCTGGAGGATCCCGAGGGCAAGTTGCTGGCCAGTTGGAGTGCCACCCGCCAGCCGGACGCGGTCAGGCGGGCGACCCTCGCCGATGGCGCCACTCCCAGTGAGGTGCTGGCCCACCTCGAGCGGGGCGGCTACCTGGAGCGGGTTCGGCGCAGCCGGGGACCGGTGCGCATCCCGGCGCACCCCGCTCTCTCGCTGAGTGCCCGGGTGGTGTGCCCTATTTGGTTGCGCGGCGAGCTGGTGGGGACCGTATGGATCGTGGAGGGGGAGAGCGAGCTGAGCGACCTCCATCTGCGTGCCGCCGAGCACGCCGCCACCGTGGCCGCCCTGCACATCGCCAGCCAGCGTCAGGTGGCGATGGTCGAACTGCGACTGGGTGCCACCTTTCTGGATGCGCTCCTCGAGGGCCGTCTGGAGGCGGGGGCGTCGAGCCAGGAGCGGGCACGACTCCTCGGCTTCGACCCTGAGGGCAGCTACCGAGTCGGGGTGGCCTCCATGCCGGTCAAGCTGCCGCTCAGCCGCGACGACGTCCTGCGCCGCGACCGCCTCGCCGACCGCATCCGCCAGGGGCTCTCCCTGGGAGGCGGGGTGACGGTCACCTCCACGCGGCTCAACCGGGTCGTCTTCCTGCTCCCGGGTCGGCAGGATGTGGCCCGGCTGATGGCCCACCTCTCGGATTGCTCGCTGGCCCTCGGCCGTGAGCTGGTGGGGACCGAGGGGGTGCGCCGCAGCTACCGGGAGGCGGAGGCGATCGTCGACCAGGTGCCCGTGGGCCAGGTGCGGCGCTACGAGGAGATGCTCATCCCGCGGGTGCTCGCCGGTGACGCCGACGCCCGCCCCGCCTTCCTGGAGCAGCTCTTCGGCCCGCTTCAGCGGGTCCGTGGCGGGGATGTCCTGGTCTCCAGCCTGGTGGCCCTGGCCAGAGAGGGGTTCCACCAGCGGCGGACCTCCACCCGCCTTCACATCCACCCCAACACCCTGCGCTACCGGCTCGACCGCGCCCAGGACCTCCTGAAGGTCGACCTGGCCGACCCCGAGGTGCGATTCCAGCTCCAGCTGGCGGCGCGGATCATGTCACTCGGTGACAAATCCCGGGCCTGATTTCTTGGGGCCGCCAACATATCCGCTCGGGCGGACGACCGCTATCGTCAGGCTGGTGCTGGAGCCGACCGTAGCCGGAGCCGCCCTGGAGGACGGCCACCTCTCCCGCTACCTGCCGCGCGCGATGGTCCCCGCCCACCCCCTCCTGGTGGAGCGGGCCAAGGGGTCCACGGTGTGGGACGGGGCCGGGCGGGAGTTCATCGACTTCACCGGGGGGATCGGCGTTCTGAACGTCGGCCATGGGCATCCGGCGGTGGTGGCGGCCGCCCACCGCCAGCTGGACCTCTTGATTCACACCTCGTTCCAGGTGGCGGCCTACCGCCCCTACCTGGATGTGGTGGAGAGGCTGTGCCGGCTCGCACCCGGCCCCCACCCCAAGAAGGCCCTGCTGCTCAACTCCGGCGCCGAGGCGGTGGAGAACGCGGTGAAGATCGCCCGCCTCTACACCGGCCGGCCCGCGGTGGTCGCCTTCTCCGGGGCCTTCCACGGCCGCACCCTGCTCACCATGAGCCTCACCGGAACCGAGCGCCCGTACAAGGAAGGCTTCGGGCCCTTTGTCGGCGAGGTCCATCGGTCTCCCTACCCCTACGAGTACCGGGGTTGGGACAGCGCCCGGGCGTTGGCCGCATTGGAGGCTCTCCTGGCCGGGCAGGTGGCTGCGGAGACGGTCGCCGCGGTGGTCATCGAGCCGGTCCTGGGGGAGGGCGGGTTCGTCCCGGCGCCTCCCGACTTCCTCCAAGGGTTGCGGGCGATCTGCGACCGATACGGGATCGTTCTGGTGGTCGACGAGGTCCAAAGTGGGATGGGCCGGACGGGAAAGCTCTTTGCCATCGAACACTCCGGGGTGGAGCCGGACCTCATGACCGTGGCCAAGAGCCTTGCCGGAGGCCTGCCGCTCTCGGCGGTGGTGGGGAGGGCGGAGATCATGGACGCCCCCGGACCCGGCAGTCTGGGTGGTACCTTCGGGGGCAACCCGGTCGCCTGCGCCGCGGCGCTGGCCGTCCTCGATCTGGTGGAGGATGGCTCGCTGCTGGAACGGGCGGGTGTCCTTGCCTCGATTCTGGAGGAGCGCCTAGGAGAGTGGGGGCGCCGGTACCGGCTGGTGGGCGACGTCCGCCAGCTCGGGGCCATGGCGGGAGTGGAGCTGGTGCTCGACCGGGAGAGCAAGGAGCCGGCGGCGGACCAGACAGCGGACATCCTCGCCGGCTGCCGGGATGAGGGTCTCCTGGTCCTGCGGGCCGGGCCGGCGCACAACGTGTTGCGTGCCCTCATGCCTCTCACGATCGAGGAAGAGCCGCTGCTGCGGGGCTTGGACATCCTGGAGGGCCAGCTGCGGAGTGCGGAGGAGCGGGCTTTTGGAGAGCCCGGTCATGCGAAGGAGGCGAGTTCCAGATGATCGATCCCGGGACCACGCGGCGGATCTTCATCGGCGGCGAGTGGGTGGAGAGCGAGAGCTCGGGGGTCCAGGAGATCTTCAACCCCGCGACCGGCGAGGTGATTGCCCGGGCACCCAGGGGTTCGGAGTCGGATGTCCAGCGGGCTGTCGAGGCCGCGAGGCGGGCCTTCGACGGCGGCTGGGGTGACAGCACGCCCAAGGAGCGCAGTGAGGCGCTGCTCAAGCTCGCCAGCCTGGTGGAGGAGCACAGCGAGGAGCTGGCCCGCATCGAGTCCCAGAACGTGGGCAAGCCGATCACCACAACCATCTCCGAGGAGATGCCCCCCACCGTGGACGCCCTTCGCTTCTTCGCCGCAGGGGCGCGCTGCCTGGAGGGCAAAGCCACCATGGAGTACCTGCGGGGATTCACCAGCATGATCCGCCGGGAGCCGGTGGGGGTGGTCGGCTCGATCGCTCCCTGGAACTACCCCCTGCAGATGGCCGTCTGGAAGCTGGGGCCGGCGCTGGCCGCCGGCAACACCGTCGTCCTCAAGCCCTCGGAGTGGACCCCGCTTTCCGCGCTGCGCTTCGCGGAGCTGGCCGCCGAGGCGCTGCCTCCGGGGGTACTGAACGTGATCACCGGGGACGGGGACCCGGTCGGCGCAGGCATCGTCCGCCACCCGGGGGTGGGCATGGTCTCCCTGACCGGCGACGTGGGAACCGGGAAGGAGATAGCCCGGGCCGCGTCGACGACCCTGAAGAAGGTCCACCTGGAGCTCGGGGGCAAGGCGCCGGTGGTGGTGTTTGACGACTGCGACCTGGAGGCCACGGTGGAGGGGATAAAGGTGGGAGCCTTCTTCAACTCCGGCCAGGATTGCACGGCGGCGACCCGCCTGCTGGTGGCCGACCGACACTTCGACAACTTCGTGAGCAGCTTGGTCAACGCGGTGGAGGGGCTCCGCGTCGGGGACCCGTCCGACCCGGGGACCGAGATGGGGCCGGTGGTCTCGTCCCAGCAGTTGGAGCGGGTCACCGGCTTCGTGGAGCGCGCGGTCGCCGGCGGAGGAGAGGTGCTGACCGGCGGCGCCCCCATGGACCGGGCGGGGTTCTGGTACACGCCCACCGTGGTGATGCCTCCGGACCAGCGCTCTGAGATCGTCCAGCGCGAGGTCTTCGGCCCGGTGATCACGGTGCAGCGCTTCTCGGATGAGGACGCCGCGGCAGCCTGGGCCAATGATGTGGACTACGGGCTGGCGGCCTCGGTGTGGACCCGGGACGTGGGGCGAGCCATGCGCATGGCCAAGCGGCTCAAGTTCGGCACCGTATGGGTCAACACCCACATCATCCTGGTGAGCGAGATGCCCCACGGGGGCTTCAAGCAGAGCGGGTACGGGAAGGACCTCTCGTCCTACTCCATCGAGGAGTACACCCAGATCAAGCACGTCATGGTGTCGCTGGACTGAGCCCGGCCCACCCGGGCCCGGCAGCGCAGGCGGGGCAGAGCCCCCGGAAGGTGACCTGAGCCTCGTCCACCAGCGCCGGCGTGGCCAGCTGGGGATCGAGGCAGGGAGCCTCGCCGCGGACGCAGGGGACGTCCACCACCGCGGAGCAGCTGCGGCAGACGAAGTGGTGGTGCCACTCCCGGGCTAGCTCATACCGGGCCGGCCCTGCTCCGGGGTCGGCCCGCATCACCAAACCCGCCCGGGCCAGCTCCTCCAGCCCGCGGAACACGGTGGAGCGCGCCACCGAGGTTCCTTTGGCGCGAAGCCAGGCGCGCACCTCATCCGCGGTGCGGTGGCCCGCCATCTCCCGCAACGCCAACCGCAGCGCCAAGCGGGGGCGGGTGGCCCGCAGGCCGGCCTGCCGCAGCGCCTCCTCGTCCGCCCTGGAGCTGGTCAGCCGAGCTGCGCCTGCAGCATCCAGAGGTGCTTGTCCAGCGCCTCGGCGATGGTGATCACCAGGTCCTGGCTCACCGGGTCCAGCTCCCCGATCTCGGCTATAGCCACGCGGACGTCCGTGGCCACTTGGCGCACCCGGCCCGTGATCTCAGCGACGGCTTCCGGCCCGGAGAGGTAGCCGAGCCGCATGGGTGAGAGCCCGGATCCCTCGGCGACCGTGGCGGCATTGCCGTCCACGGGAACCCCCAGGGTCACCGAGCGCTCGGCCACGGTGTCGGCCCAGACCCGGGCGTCGTCCACCAGCCGGTCCATCTGGAGGTGGAGCGACTCGAAGTTGGGTCCGGTGACATGCCAGTGAACCTGCTTGGCCTGCAGGGCCAGGTCGGTGAACTCAGTGAGCAGCCGCTGCATCCGCTCCCCCAGTTGGCGGGCCGCGGCCGGGGCCAGCGCGCTCTCGATGGTGATCATGCTCCTACCTCCTAATCGGACTCAGTCCGAATTATAACCGGCGGCGGCATGCATCCAATTGAGCCCGGCAGCCGTCTAAGGAGGCAGATGGAAAGAGTTCACCAAGGAGGTGAGGCGATGAAGTTGGCAGCTTGGATGGCGACGGCGAGTGGACGGGGCCTGCGGATGCTGGCCGGCTTGGTGCTGATCGGAGTCGGGCTGGCCATCGGTGGAGTGGGCGGGGTCATCGTGGCCATCGTCGGCCTGGTTCCGCTTCTGGCCGGGGTGACCAATGTCTGCCTGGTGGCCCCAGTGGTTCGGGCTCCGTTCCGGGGCAGCCGGGTTCGCGGGGCCTGAGATGGATGGGGCGGGTGGGCCGCGGTGCCGCCCGCCCGCCCTACCCTTTGCGGTGTGGAGCTATCCCGCGATGAGCTGCTGGGCTGCCTCGAGGCCCAGCGGCCGCGCTTCGTTCGGCTGGCCACCTCGCTGCTCTCGGACGCGGAGCAGGCCGAGGACGCGGTCCAGGACGCCAGCATGAAGGCGGTGCAGTCCGCCGGGGGCTTTCGCTCCGAGTCCGCGGTGTGCACCTGGGTGCAACGGATCGTGGTCAACACCTGCCGGGACCTGTTACGCCGGCGTCAGTCGCGCGAGAGCGTGGAGGCCGCCGTGCGCCGGGAGGCCCTCTGGCAGGACTCCGCCTACACCGTCGACCCGGAGGGGGTCGCGGTCGCGGCCGAGAGCCAGCGCACGCTGGGGTTGGCGCTCTCCCGGCTCACGGCCGACCAGAAGCAGGCGGTGGTCCTCCACGATCTGGAGGGCTGGACGGGTGCGGAGATCGCCGACGCCACCGGCTGGCCGCTGGGCACGGTGAAGTCCCACCTGCGTCGGGGGCGGCAGAACCTGGTATCGATTTTGGCGGAGGAGTTCGGGTGAGAGAGCTGGGATGCGCCGAGGCCCGGGACCTGGCCTCAGACCTGATCGACGGGGAGCTGAGTTCCGACCTGACCGCCGCCGTGGAGCACCATGTCGCCAACTGTCCCACCTGCCCCGCCCTGTACCGGGCGATGGTCAGCGTTCACTCCCGCCTCCTGGCCCAGCGGAGATCCGCCGGCCCCAGCCCGGGGTAGCCCTCCCGGCCGGCTCCGGGAAGGGCGGGGCGCGTCTCCGAGGCCGATCTGGACCGGCCGCCATCCTGAACGGGCACCGGCGCATGCCGAAGTTTGACACCCCATCCCCGGGGCGATAGAATGAGCTCCCGCGCCTCCGGAGGGGCGCTTGTTTCCATGTGTGGCCGTCACCCCGGAGCGGCCAGCGTTCTCCAAGGACAAGTTCAGTTTGCCCACCATCCAACAGCTGGTCCGCCAGGGCCGCGCTCCGGTCACCAAGAAGACCAAGTCGCCGGCGCTGAAGGGTTCGCCCCAGCGGCGGGGGGTGTGCGTGCGGGTGTTCACCACCACTCCCAAGAAGCCGAACTCGGCCCTCAGGAAGGTGGCGCGGGTGCGCCTGACCAGCAAGATCGAGGTCACGGCCTACATCCCTGGCATCGGCCACAACCTGCAGGAGCACTCCGTGGTGCTGGTGCGGGGGGGGAGGGTCAAGGACCTTCCTGGCGTGCGCTACCACATCGTGCGCGGCACGCTGGACACGGCTGGGACCAAGGCTCGCAAGCAGGCCCGGAGCAAGTACGGGGCCAAGCGCGAGAAGCCGGCCAAGGCCTGAGATGCCAAGGCGTCAACGCGTCTCCCGACGGGTGGTGGTGGCCGATCCGGTCTACCACAGCGAGGCTCTGGCCAAGTTCATCAACTGCCTCATGCTCAATGGCAAGCGGAGCACCGCGGAGCGGATCGTCTACTCCTCGCTGACCCGCATCGCCAAGAGTCAGCGGCGTGAACCGCTGGAGGTCTTCGAGACCGCAGTGCGCAACGCCACGCCCATCCTGGAGGTCAAGCCCAAGCGCGTGGGTGGCGCCACCTACCAGGTGCCCGTGGAGATCCGCCACGACCGCCGCCTGGCGCTGGCCCGGCGGTGGATCATCCGCAGCGCCCGGAGCCGTCACGGCAAGAGCATGGCCGACCGGCTGGCGGCTGAGCTGATGGACGCCAGCAACGGCATGGGGCAGGCGGTCAAGCGGAAGGAGGACACCCACAAGATGGCGGAGTCCAACCGCGCGTTTTCCCACTTCAGGTACTGACCCGCCGTGACCACCCAGACCACCCTTTCCGGCGGAGCGTCTCTGGCTCACGGGCGCAAGGTGCCCCTGGAGAGGGTGCGCAACATCGGGATCATGGCCCACATCGATGCGGGCAAGACCACCACCACTGAGCGAGTCCTCTTCTACACCGGCCGCATCCACAAGATGGGCGAGGTCCACGAGGGCGCGGCGACCATGGATTGGATGGTGCAGGAGCAGGAGCGGGGCATCACCATCACCTCCGCGGCCACCGCGGCATCCTGGCGCGACCACCAGATCAACATCATCGACACCCCGGGACACGTCGACTTCACCGTTGAGGTGGAGCGCAGCCTTCGGGTTCTGGATGGGGCTATCGCCGTTTTTGACGCCGTGAGCGGGGTCGAGCCCCAGTCGGAGACGGTGTGGCGTCAGGCCGACCGCTACGACGTGCCCCGGATCTGCTTCATCAACAAGATGGACCGGGTGGGTGCCGACTTCTCCGCGGCGGTGCAGTCGATCACCGAGCGGCTGGGTGCGCGGGCGGTTCCGGTGCAGCTGCCCATCGGGGCCGAGGATGGCTTCCAGGGGGTGGTGGACCTGATCCGCGAGCAGGCGATCGTGTACACCGATGACCTCGGCACCGCCCTGGAGGAGACCACCATTCCCGCCGAGATGGCGGAGGCGGTGCGGGCTGCGCGCCAGGAGCTGGTGGAGGCCGCCGCGGAGTTCGATGACGAGCTGATGCAGGCCTACCTGGACGACAAGCCGGTGGCCCCGGAGAAGCTGAGCGCGGCGCTGCGCCGCGGCGTGGTGACCGCCGAGGTCTTCCCGGTTCTCTGTGGGGCGGCGCTGCGCAACCGGGGGGTCCAGCCGATGCTGGATGCGGTCGTCGAGTTCCTGCCGTCACCGCTGGATCGCCCCGCGGTGCGCGGGGAGGATCCCCGGACGGGGGCTGAGGTGGTGCGCGAGGTGGCCGACGACGCCCCCTTCGCCGGGCTGGCCTTCAAGATCATGACCGACCCCTTCGTGGGCAAGCTCACCTTCTTCCGGGTGTACAGCGGGGTGCTTCGTTCCGGGAGCTACGTCTACAACGCCAGCAAGGGCGAGCGCGAGCGCGTGGGCCGGATCCTCAAGATGCACGCCAACCGTCGCGAGGAGGTGGAGCAGGTCCTCACCGGCGACATCGCTGCCGCCATCGGGCTGAGACACACCTCCACCGGCGACACCCTGGCTGACGAGTCCCAACCCATAGTCCTGGAGTCGATCGTCTTTCCCGAGCCGGTTATCTCGGTGGCGATCGAGCCCAAGACCAAGGCGGACCAGGACAAGTTGGGGGTGGCCCTGCAGAAGCTGGCCGAGGAGGATCCTACCTTTCAGGTGCGCACCGAGCCCGAGACCGGGCAGAACCTCATCTCGGGGATGGGGGAGCTGCACCTCGAGGTCATCGTCGACCGGCTGCTGCGCGAGTTCAAGGTGGACGCCAATGTCGGCAAGCCCCAGGTGGCGTACCGGGAAACCATCCGCCACGAGGCCAAGGGCACCGGCCGGTTCGTGCGTCAGACCGGCGGCCATGGGCAGTACGGCCATGCGGAGCTGGTGGTCGAGCCCAACGAAACCGGCAAGGGCTTCGAGTTCATCAACAAGATCGTTGGCGGGGTGATCCCCCGGGAGTACATCCCGGCGATCGAGAAGGGTTGCATCGACGCCCTGCAGTCGGGGGTGGTGGCCGGGTATCCGGTAGTCGACGTGAAGGCCACGGTCTACGACGGCTCCTACCACGACGTCGACTCTTCGGAGCAGGCCTTCCAGATCGCCGGCTCGATGGCCATGAAGGACGGGATGCGCAAGGCAGGTCCCATCCTCCTGGAGCCGATAATGAAGGTGGACGTCACCTGTCCCGAGGCCAACCTGGGCGACGTCATCGGTGACCTGGCCTCCCGCCGCGGGCACACCCTGGGAATGGAGAGCCGGCGGGGGATGCAGACCGTACACGCTCAGGTGCCCCTGGCCAACATGTTCGGGTACGCCACCCAGCTGAGGAGCATGACCCAGGGGCGGGCCAGCTACACGATGGAGTTCGACCACTATCAGGAGCTTCCTCAGTCGCTGGCTGAGGAGGTCACGGCGAAGCGCAAGAGTTGAGCACCGGCAGTCGGCTGCGGACGGATCCACCAAGCAAGGGCAGATAGAGAGAATGGGCAAGAAGAAGTACGACACCACCAAGCCCCACGTCAACGTGGGCACCATCGGGCACATCGACCACGGCAAGACCACCCTGACCGCGGCCATCACCAAGGTGCTCGCGGAGACGGGGCTGGCTGACTTCCGGGCGTTCGACACCATCGACAACGCCCCCGAGGAGAAGGCCCGAGGGATAACCATCGCCGCCTCGCACGTGGAGTACGAGACCGCCACCCGGCACTATGCCCATGTCGACTGCCCGGGCCATGCCGACTACATCAAGAACATGATCACCGGGGCCGCCCAGATGGACGGGGCGATCCTGGTGGTGGCGGCGACCGACGGGCCCATGCCCCAGACGCGCGAGCACATCCTGCTGGCCCGCCAGGTGGGCGTGCCCTACATCGTGGTGGCCCTCAACAAGGTGGACGCGGTCGACGACGAGGAGCTACTGGAGCTGGTCGAGCTCGAGGTTCGGGAGCTGCTCAGCAAGTACGACTTCCCCGGCGACGACATTCCCGTGGTCCGGGTTTCGGCGCTCAAGGCGCTGGAGGGCGATCCCGCCGCCGAGGAGCAGATCCGTCAGCTCATGGAGGCGGTGGACACCTACATCCCGGTGCCGGAGCGGCCCATCGACCAGCCCTTCCTGATGCCCATCGAGGACGTGTTCTCGATCGAAGGCCGGGGCACGGTGGTCACCGGCCGGATCGAGCGCGGGCTGGTCAAGGTGAACGACCAGGTGGAGATCGTCGGGATCCGCGACACCTCCAAGACGGTGGTGACCGGGGTCGAGATGTTCCACAAGCTGCTGGACCAGGGGGAGGCGGGCATGAACTGTGGCTGCCTTCTTCGGGGGATCAAGCGGGACGAGGTCGAGCGCGGCCAGGTGCTGGCCAAGCCCGGGACCATGCGCCCCCACACCGACTTCGAGGCTCAGGTTTACGTCCTCAGCAAGGACGAGGGTGGCCGACACACCGCCTTCTTCAGCAACTACCGGCCCCAGTTCTACATCCGCACCACCGACGTGACCGGACAGGTGGCCCTCCCGGAGGGGCGTGAACTGGTCATGCCAGGCGACAACGTCGAGCTCAAGGTCTCTCTCATCACCCCGGTCGCGGTGGAGGAGGGGATGCGGTTCGCCATCCGCGAGGGTGGCCGCACCGTGGGCGCGGGCGTGGTCACCAAGATCGATAAGTAGTCCGCAGGGAATCGGTTAGAGAGCAGAGATGGCACAGCGCATTCGGATCCGGCTCAAGGCCTACGACCACCGGGTCCTGGACCAGGCGGCGGCTCGCATCGTGGAGACCGCGGCTCGGAACCAGGCCGAGGTGATGGGTCCGGTGCCGCTGCCGACGGAGATCAACAAGTACACGGTGATCCGCGGGCCGTTCATCGACAAGGATTCGCGAGAGCAGTTCGAGATGCGGACCCACAAGCGAATCCTGGACATTCTCGATCCCAATCCCAAGGTGGTCGACGCCCTGATGCATCTCAACCTGCCCAGCGGCGTCAACATCGAGATCAAGCTCTGATGACAACCGCCCTTCTGGCCCGCAAGGTGGGCATGGCCCAGGTCTTCGGGGACGATGGCCGCTGCTTCGGGGTCACCGTGCTCGAGGCCGGGCCCTGCCCGGTAGTCCAGGTGAAGACCGCGGCCGCGGACGGCTACGACGCCGTTCAGATCGGGTTTGGCCCGGTCCGGCGTAGGGCGGTGAACCGGGCCCAGGCGGGGCACTTCGAGGCAGCGGGGGTGGAGCCCAAGCGCCACCTACGGGAGGTCCGCGGGGCCGCTGCCGCGGAGGCCGGCGAGGTCCTCACCGTGGCCGCTTTCGAGGTTGGGGCGGAGGTGGATGTCACCGGGGTCAGCAAGGGCAAGGGCTTTGCCGGACAGCACAAGCGGCACAACTTTGGTCGTGGGCCGGTGACGCACGGGAGCCACAACATCCGCCAGCCCGGGTCGGTCGGGTCGGTGGATGCCGCCCGCACCCTGCCCGGCCTCAAGATGGCCGGGCACCTGGGAGATCGGCCCACCACGGTGCAGAGGCTGGAGGTCTTCCGGGTCGATCCCGAGCGCAATCTGCTGCTGGTCAAGGGGGCGGTGCCTGGGGCCAACGGCGGAATCCTCATGGTGCGCAGCTCCCGGCCGCGGATCCGCAAGCCCCGGGGGCAGCGCTGATGGCCACCGCGGTTGTGCGCGGCCCGGAGGGAGACGTCAGGGGCGACTACGAGCTGCCCTCGGCGGTCTTCGGGCAGGAGGTCAACCAGGGGGTGCTGCACCAGGCGGTGGTGCGCCAGTTGGCCGGCGCCCGCCAGGGCACCCATGACACCAAGACCCGGGGCGAGGTGAGCGGCGGGGGCAGGAAGCCATACCGCCAGAAGGGCACGGGGCGCGCCCGCCAGGGGTCGACGAGGGCTCCCCACTACCGCGGCGGCGGCACCGTCTTCGGTCCCACTCCGCGCAGCTACGCCCTGGCCATGCCCCGCAAGCAGCGGCGCCTGGCTCTGCGCGCGGCGCTGTCGGCTAAGGCCGGCGATGGTGCCATTCAGGTGGCTGACGAGCTGCATTTCGACGCTCCGCGTACCCGGGAGATGGCGGCCTTCCTGGACCAGGCCGGCGCCGGGCGGCGCGTGCTCCTGGTGGTGGAGGGTAGGGACCGCAACCTGGAGCTATCAGCTCGCAACATCCCGCAGCTGAAGGTGATCCACGCGAGCAACCTCGGGGTCCGCGACGTCATGGTGGCCGACACCCTGATCTTCCGGCGGGCGGCCCTTGACCTAGTGGTGGAGCATCTCGGATGAAGCAGCCATCGGAGATCATCCTGCGCCCGGTGATCAGCGAGAAGTCGTACGCCGGGATGGCGCAGCGCCGCTATGTGTTCAAGGTGGCCAGCAGCGCCAACAAGATCGAGGTCAAGCAGGCGGTGGAGCAGGCCTTCAAAGTTCGCGCCGCCACCGTCAACGTGATGGTGGTGAAGGGCAAGGTGAGGACCCGGATGCGCCGGGGCGGCCGCGTGGTCGGCCGGAGCCGGGACTGGAAGAAGGCCGTGGTCACGCTCGCCCCCGGCGAGACGATCGCCAACCTGTTCGAGGGGGTGTGAGATGCCGGTGAAGCGATACGACCCCACCTCCCCCGGGCGCCGGTTCATGAGCGTCAGCTCCTTCGAGGAGGTGACGCGCAAGGGGCCTGAGCGCTCCCTGACAGTGTCCCTCAAGAAGCACTCCGGCCGAAACGCCAGCGGTAGGGTCACCGTCCGCCATCGGGGCGGGGGCCACCGGCGGATGTATCGCATCATCGACTTCCGGCGCGACAAGCTGGATGTCCCGGGTCGGGTGGCGGCCATCGAGTACGACCCCAACCGCAGCGCCCGGATCGCCCTGGTCAGCTACCGGGACGGGGAGAAGCGGTACATCCTGGCTCCCGACGGACTCTCCGTGGGCGACTCCATCATGGCTGGGGAGAAGGCGGAGATCCGGCCCGGCCATTCCCTTCCGCTGGCGCGCATTCCCCTGGGCACAACCCTGCACAACCTGGAGGTGCAGGTCGGCCGGGGCGGGCAGCTGGTGCGGAGCGCCGGGGTGGGCGCCCAGCTGGTGGCCAAGGAGGGGAAGTACGCTCAGCTCCGGATGCCCTCCGGGGAGGTGCGCCTGATCGACGTCCGTTGCCGGGCCACCATCGGGCAGGTGGGCAACTCCGACCACTCCAATGAGGTTGTGGGCAAAGCGGGCAAGAGCCGCTGGCGCGGGGTGCGTCCGTCGGTCCGGGGTTCGACAATGAACCCCTTCGACCACCCCCATGGAGGCGGCGAGGGCCGCTCCGGTCCGGGTGGCCATCCCCAGACGCCCTGGGGCAAGCCGGCTTTGGGGCACCGGACCCGCAACAACAAGGCGACGGACGCCATGATCGTGCGAAGGAGACGCAAGTAGCAGGATGAGCAGATCCGTCAAGAAGGGGCCCTTCTGCGACCCCTCGCTGCTGAAGAAGGTCATCGAGATGAACCGCTCCAAGGAGCGCCGGGTGATCCGCACCTGGTCGCGCCGCAGCGACATCTTCCCGGAGATGCTGGGGCACACCCTGGCCGTTCATGACGGGCGCAAGCACGTTCCGGTCCTGGTCACCGAGGCCATGGTCGGTCACAAGCTGGGCGAGTTCGTGCCCACCCGGCGCTTCCGGGGCCACGGCCATCACACCGAGCGCAGCTCGGCGCTCAAGTAGGCGGTCAGGGAATGCAGGTGACAGCCACTGCCAAGTGGGTCAGGGTGCCGGCTCGGAAGGCCCGGTTAGTGGCCGACGTCGTCCAGGGCATGGCGGTGGACGAGGCGCTCACCGTGTTATCCTTCATGCCTCAGGCGGCAGCCCAGGACGTGGGCAAGGTGGTGCGTTCGGCCGCCGCCAACGCCGAGAACAACTTCAGCTTGGACCGCGACCGTCTGCGGCTGGTTCGGCTGGAGGTCGATGGGGGCCCCATCATCAAGCGCTTCCGGCCCCGGGCGCGCGGTTCGTCGTTTTCGATCTTCAAAAGAACGTGTCATCTCCGGGCGACTGTCGAGGACAGCCTCGAGCGGGCCTCGCGGTCCCGAGTCCGGCCGGCGCGTTCCGCGACCGTGGAGAGTGCCAGCAATGACGCCGAGGAGGAGTAGGTAGGGAAGTGGGACAGAAGGTCCATCCCAACGGCTTCCGCCTGGGCGTCTATCGCAACTGGGACGCGCGCTGGTACGCCAGCGGGCCGGAGTACACCAAGCTTCTCCAGGAAGACCTGGCCATGCGCCAGCTGATCATGGGTCGGCTGAAGAATGCCAGCGTGGCCCGGATAGAGACGGAGAGGTCGGCCAACCAGCTGACGGTTGTCATCCACACCGCCAAGCCCGGGATCGTGATCGGTCGCAGCGGAGCCGCCGTGGACGCGCTGCGGGACAACCTGGAGCGCATCTCTGGCAAGAAGGTGCGGGTCACCATTCAGGAGATCAAGACGCCTGAGCTGGACGCCCGGCTCCTGGCGGAGAACGTGGCCGGGCAGCTGGAGAAGCGGATCGCCTTCCGGCGGGCGGTGAAGCAGTCGGTGATGCGCTCCATGCGCGCCGGGGCCAAGGGGGTGAAGATCCAGGTCTCCGGCCGGCTCGGGGGTGGCGATATGAGCCGACGTGAGTGGGACCGGGACGGCCGGGTGCCGCTGCACACGCTGCGCGCCGACGTGGAGTTCGGCCAGGCCGAGGCTAAGACCACCTCGGGGCAGATCGGGGTCAGCGTCTGGATCTACCGTGGCGATTTCCCCACGGAGGCCGTGGCCCCTGAGGCGGCCGCCCCTGCATCCAGGCCGGCACCGCGTGCGGCCGAGGCGCCCGCCGTGATCGAGGCAGAGCCTGCCGTGGACTCCGTGGCGCCGCCAGCGGCCGAAGCCTTGGCCGCCGAGCCCGAGGCGGTGGAGCAGGCCGCTCCGGTGCTGGAGGTAGCGCCCGCCCCGGAGGAGCCGCTCGCGGTGGCGGATGGTGAAGCGGCTGCGGCGCCGAAGCGACGGGCGCCGCGCAAGGCCGCCGCCCCAGCGCCGGCCACCGAGGCCGCCCCTAAGCCGAAGAGGGCCTCTCGGAAGGCGGACGCTCCCGCTGAATCGGGAGACAGCTGAGATGTTGATCCCCCGCCGACCCCGCCACCGCAAGGTCCACCGCGGACGGCGTGCGGGCACCGCCTACCGGGGCGCCACGCTGGCGTTCGGCCCGTACGGGCTGCAGGCGCTGGAGGCCTGTTGGATGAGCAACCGGCAGATCGAAGCCGCCCGGCGGGCGATGACCCGCCATGTGCGCCGTGGTGGCAAGATCTGGATCCGCATCTTCCCCGACAAGCCGATTACCAAGAAGCCGGCCGAGACCCGGATGGGCTCCGGCAAGGGCAGCCCTGAGGGGTGGGTGTCGGTGGTTCGCCCGGGCCGGATCCTTTTCGAGATGGATGGCGTGGATGCCGACGTGGCCCGGGAGGCTATGCGGCTGGCGGCCCACAAGCTGCCGGTCAAGACCCGCTTCGTGGTCCGTGAGGGATCGGAAGCGGCGGAGGTGGGGGCGTGAGCAAGCATCAGGAGGAGCTTCAGCTTCTCCGAGAGCAGGACGACCTGGGTCTGGAGCAGCTGGTGGGTGAGCGCCGGCAGGAGCTGCTTCAGCTGCGCCTGCAGCGGGCCACCGGACAGCTGGAGCAGCACCGCCGGATCCGGGAGATTCGGCGGGGGATCGCCCGGGTGGAGACGCTGCTCCGGGCGCGGCGGCTGACCGACCTGGCGGAGGAGGGCTGATGGTGGAAGAAGCCGAAGCCCGAGCGCGGCGCAAGGTCCGTGCCGGGGTCGTGGTAAGCGACCGGATGGACAAGACGGTGGTGGTCCAGGTCGAGGACCTGCGCGCTCACAACCTGTATCGCAAGGTGATGCGGAGGCGGCGGCGCTTCCAGGCCCACGACGAGGTCAACGAGTGCCGCAACGGGGACCGGGTGCGGATCATGGAGACGCGCCCCCTCAGCCGCACCAAGCGGTGGCGCGTGGTGGAGATCTTGGAGCGGGCGCGCTGACCGATGATCCAGCAGGAGACGGTGCTCAAGGTGGCTGACAACAGCGGTGCCCGGGAGATCCTGTGCATCCGTGTGCTCGGTGGGTCGTACCGCCGCTATGCCTCTTTGGGCGACATCATCGTCGCCGCCGTCAAGGTCGCCCAGCCCAACTCCGGGGTGAAGAAGGGCGACGTGGTGAAGGCGGTGGTGGTCCGGACGGCGAAGGAGTACCGCCGGCCCGATGGGACCCGGATCCGTTTCGACGACAACGCCGCGGTGCTCATCAACCCGCAGAACAACCCGCGGGGAACCAGGATCTTCGGTCCCGTGGCCAGGGAGTTGCGGGAGCGCAACTTCATGAAGATCGTTTCCCTCGCTCCGGAGGTGCTCTGATGCCCAGGCGGCAGAGACCGGCCGAGGCGGGTTCGTCTCGGCCCCTGGACATTCGCTCTGGCGACACCGTGGTGGTGATCGCCGGCTCGGAGCGGGGCAAGCGCGGGGTGGTGCAGCGCACTCTCTCCGCGGAGCGGCGGATCGTCGTCGAGGGGGTGAACATCCGCAAGCGCCACCAGCGGTCCGGTCAGCAGCGGGGCGGCACCACGGCGCTCCAGGGCGGGATCATTGACTTTCCGGCGCCGCTGGCGTACAGCAACGTGCAGCTGGTCTGCCCCAAGTGTGACCGTCCCACCCGCCTCGGACACCGGGTAGAGGGGGAGCGGATGGTGCCCTTCTGCAAGCGCTGCAATGAGCCCTACCTGAGGGCCCCCAGAGCATGACCGCAGCGACCAGGCCGAGGTTCGTCGAGCGCTACCGGGAGACCGTGGTCCCGGCGCTGATCGCCGAGTTCGGCTACCTCAACGTCATGCAGGTCCCCCGGCTGGACAAAGTCGTGGTCAATGTGGGAGTTGGCGAGGCGGTCCAGAACGCCAAGGCGCTCGATGCGGCCACCAACGACCTCCGGGTGATCACCGGCCAGCAGCCGGCGGTGCGCAAGGCGAGGAAGTCGGTGGCCGCCTTCAAGCTGCGGGCGGGGATGCCGATCGGTCTCAAGGTGACGCTGCGCGGGGACCGCATGATGGAGTTCCTGGACCGCCTCATCAGCGTCGCCCTGCCGAGGATCCGCGACTTCCGCGGCTTGACCACCCACTTCGATGGCCACGGCAACCTCACCCTCGGACTGCGGGAGCAGCTGGTGTTCCCGGAGATCGACTATGACAAGATCGACAAGCTGCGCGGGCTGGAGATCACCATCGTTACCACCGCCAGCACCGACGCCGAGGGGCGCAGCCTTTTGGCCGGGCTGGGCATGCCCTTCAGGCGCTAGCGAAGGAGGCGGAGTTGGCGAAGAAGTCGAAGATCATGGCCAGCCGGCGGGCACCCCGCTTCCCGGTGCAGGCCCGGTCTCGCTGCAACCTCTGCGGGCGGCCCCGAGGGTACATGCGCAAGTTCGGGCTGTGCCGCATCTGCTTCCGCATCCATGCGTCCCAGGGGCAGATCCCCGGGGTGCGCAAGTCCAGTTGGTGACCGCCGATGATGAGTGACCCGATCGCGGACATGCTCACGCGGCTGCGCAACGCCAACCTTGCCGGGCACCGGCGGGTGGAGATGCCGGCCAGCAAGCTGAAGGCCGAGGTGGCGCGCGTGCTCCAGGAGGAGGGCTACCTGGCGGCTTTCGGCGTCGAGGGTGACGCCCCTCATCAGACCCTCTGGTTGGAACTGAAGGCCGCTCCCAAGTCGCAGCGGGTCCTGCAGGGCATCCGCAGAGTGAGTCGACCCGGGCTGCGCGTCTACCGCGGCCGGGATCAGCTGCCGAGGGTGCTGGGCGGGATGGGCGTCGCGGTGGTGTCCACCTCGCAGGGGGTGATGTCGGGCCGGCGCGCCCGCCAGCTGGGGATCGGCGGCGAGGTTCTGGCGGAGGTCTGGTAGAAGCTCGTGTCCAGGATTGGAAGACATCCCATCGCCATTCCCGCCGGGGTCTCGATCACCATCACCGGGGACCGGGTGAAGGTCGTCGGGCCGCGTGGTGAGATGGAGCGGGTGCTCCCTCATCCGATCTCGGCTCGGCTGGAGGACGGATCGGTTCTGGTCGAGCGGCCCACGGACTCGGCGCCGCACCGTTCCCTCCACGGGCTGAGCCGAACCCTGATCGCCAACATGGTCGCCGGAGTGACCACCGGCTTCCGGCGAGAGCTGGAGTTGGTGGGAGTCGGCTACCGGGCCAGCCTCCAGGGATCCGACCTGCAGCTGGCTCTGGGATACTCTCACCCGATCCGGATCGCCCCGCCCGAGGGGGTCAAGATCGAGGTGCCGGAGCCCACGCGGGTGGCGGTGCTGGGCAACGACAAGGAGGCGGTCGGTCAGATGGCTGCCCGGATCCGCGCCACCCGGCGGCCCGAGCCCTACAAGGGCAAGGGGGTCCGCTACCGGGGTGAGGTGGTCCGGCGCAAGGCCGGCAAGAGCGGCAAGGGAGCAAAGGGCTGATATGAGTTTCGCGGAGCGTGAACAGGCCAGGGCGCGGCGCCATCGCCGGGTTCGCCGTCGGGTCCAGGGATCCGCTGCGCGTCCCCGGCTCTGCGTTCACCGGAGCCTGCGCCACCTGTACGCTCAGGTAGTGGACGACAGCCAGGGCCGCACCGTGGTGGCGGCCAGCAGCGTCGAAGCGGCGGCGGGCGTCTCCGGCTGCAATCGCCAGACGGCGGCGGCCGTGGGGCGACTGATCGGGGAGCGCGCCCGAGCCGCCGGGGTGACCCAGGTGGTCTTCGACCGGGGCGGGTACCTCTATCACGGACGGGTTCAGGCTCTGGCCGAGGCTGCCCGCGAGGCCGGGCTGGAATTCTGAGGACAAGAGCGTGAGCATGAATATGAGCCGGTCCGAGCGCGAGTCCCGAGGGGAGTTCGCCGAGCGGGTGGTGAGCCTCAACCGGGTGGCCAAGGTGGTCAAGGGGGGGCGGCGCTTCTCCTTCAGCGCCCTGGTGGTGGTCGGAGACGGTGCCGGGCGCGTGGGCGCTGGGCTGGGCAAGGCCGGCGAGGTGCCCGAGGCCATTCGCAAGGGGGTCGAGGACGCCAAGAAGCACATGATCTCGGTGCCGATGGTGGGTCGGACCATCCCTCACGCTGTGCTGCACAAGGAGGGGGCAGCCCGGGTGTTGCTCCGTCCCGCCTCGCCAGGGACCGGGGTCATCTCCGGCGGGGCGATGCGGGCAGTGGTTGAGCTGGCCGGGATCAAGGACATCCTCACCAAGTCGCTGGGCAGTGACAACCCCATCAACACCGTGCGGGCCACCATCGTCGCCCTGGAGAGCCTGCGCACCGCGGAGACCGTGGCCCGGCTCCGGGGCAAGACGGTGGCGGAGCTGGGATTGCGGGTGGAGCCGGCAGCGACTCCGGAGGTGGAGGTTGCCTGACCCCATGCTGCGCGTGACCTGGACCAAGAGCGCCATCGGTTACGCTGCCAACCAGAAGCGCACCATCGCCGCCCTTGGACTGCGCCGGCTGCATCAGGTGGTGGAGCACCCCGACACCCCGTCGGTGCGGGGGATGGTGGCCACCGTGCGCCACCTGGTGACGGTGGAGGAGCTGACGGCAGCTGCCGACACGGAGGAGGCCAAGTGAGGATCGACGAGCTCAAGCCGTCGCGGGGCAGCCGCAAGTCGCGCAAGCGGGTTGGGCGCGGCAGCTCGGCGGGCGGTGGCAAGACCGCCGGTCGGGGTCAGAAGGGGCAGGGTGCCCGGAGCTCCTGGAGCCTTCCCCGGGGATTCGAGGGCGGGCAGATGCCGCTCACCCAGAGGGTGCCCAAGCTGCGCGGCTTTTACAACCGCTTCCGCACGGAGTACCAGGTGGTCAATGTGGCCAAGCTGGCCCGTTTCGAAGCCGGGACCGAGGTCGACCAGGAGGGTTTGCGCAAGGCCGGGCTGGTGCGGCGCTCCGGTGCCCCGGTGAAGCTTCTGGCCGGCGGATCGGCCACCATACCAGCGCTCAAGGTTCGGGTGGACGCTGCCAGTGGTGCGGCGATCGCGGCGGTGCAAAAGGCGGGCGGCGAGGTGATCCTGCCGGCGCCGGCCGCCGGTGAGGAGGCCGCGGACACCGACTCATGAACCTGTTCGGGGCGCTGCGCGCCGCCATGCAGGTCCCGGAGCTGCGGCGCAAGCTCCTCATCACCATCGGCCTCCTGGTGGTCTTCCGCATGCTGGCGGTGATCACCATCCCCGGGGTCAACACGGTGGCCCTGCGCCAGCTCTACCAGAACAACAGCCTGCTGGGACTGATCAACCTCTTCTCGGGCAGCGGGGTCTCCACCGGGGGCAGCAGCGCCGGTATCTCGATCGTGGCTCTGGGGCTTAATCCCTACATCAACGCCACCATCATCATGCAGCTGATGACGGTCATCTCGACCCGAGTCAAGGAGCTGTCCAAGGAGGGGGACCTGGGCCGCAGGCGGCTTACCCAGTATGCCCGCTACCTGACCGTCGCCCTGGCACTGCTCCAGGCGTTTGGCTACACCCGCCTCTTTGAGAGCTACAGCTTCCAGGGCCTCTCCATCCTGCCCTCCAACATCTCCATCGCCGAGACGCTGGGGATCATCGTGATCCTGACCGGAGGCACGGTGATCATCATGTGGTTCGGCGAGCTGATCACCGAGTACGGCCTGGGGAACGGGGTGTCGATCATCATCATGGCCGGCATCCTGGCCCAGATCCCCAACACCGTGATCTCCTTCACCAATGGCGGGCAGGCCCAGACCTTCACCATCTTCGCCCTCGCCGTGATCGCCATCGTGCTGGCGGCGGGGATCATCTTCGTCCAGCAGGCGACGCGCAAGATCCCCATCCAGTCGTCGCAGCGCGTGGTCGGGCGTCAGGTCTACCAGGGGCGGAGCAGCTTTCTGCCCCTGCGGGTGAATCAGGCCGGGGTCATCCCCATCATCTTCGCCATCTCCATCATGTTCTTCCCCCAGATCTTCAGCAACTTCTTCCTACCTCCCGCGGGTCAGACCGGGGGAGTGGTGGGCCAGATCGCCACCTGGTTCCACACCTACTGGACGCCGACCGGCCCTGACGTCCTCTTCAACGTCATCTACCAGGTCCTTTACTTTGGCCTGATCATGGGCTTCACCTTCTTCTACACCGCCGTCACCTTCGACCCCGAGGACGCGGCCGATGACCTCAAGAAGAGTGCCACCTACATCCCGGGCATCCGGCCGGGCCGGGCCACGGCCGATTACCTGGCCCGGGTGATGAGCCGGATCACACTGGCCGGGGCGGTGTTCCTCGGCCTCATCACGGTGGTGGTGCCGCTGCTGGCGGCCTACCTCACCGGGCAGCAGTTGAGCCAGGGCCTTTACCTGGGGGGCACAGCTATCCTGATCGTGGTGGGAGTCTCGCTCGACACCATGAAGCAGCTGGAGACGCAGCTGCTCATGCGCCAGTATCGGGGTTTCATTCGCTGAGGGGTGCTGATGGGAGGGCAGGGACTGCGGCGGCGGCTGATCATCTTCGGCGCTCCCGGGTCGGGCAAGGGGACCCAGGCGGAGCTGCTCCGGGAGAGGTACGACCTGGACCACATCGCCCCCGGGGACATGCTGCGCCAGCACCGGGCCGCGGGCACCGAGCTGGGGCACCTCGCCTCCGACTACATGGCGGCGGGCAAGCTGGTTCCTGACGAGCTGATCGTGAACATGATTCGCCACCGGCTGGAGGAGAACGGCGAGCTTCGCGGGTTTGTCCTGGACGGCTTCCCAAGAACCGTGGCCCAGGCCCGGGCCCTCCAGGAGCTTCTGGAGAAGATGGACGCGCCGGTCGACCTGGTGGCCGTCCTGGAGGTGCCCGAGGAGGAGCTCGTCGCCCGGCTCTCCCGGCGGGCCACCGAGGAACGGCGCGAGGACGACACTCCGGAGATCATCAAGGAGCGGCTGAGGGTCTACCGGGAGCAGACCGAGCCGGTGCTGGAGTACCTGGGCAACCTGGTCCCCACGGTCCGGGTGGATGGCTGTGCCAGCGTTGAGGAAGTCAACCGGGCCCTGGTGCAGGCGATCGGTTGATCACCCTTAAGCGCAACGAAGAGATCGCCCTCATGCGGGAGGCGGGATGGCGGCTGGCCGAGGTCCTGGCGCTGCTGTCGGAAGCGGTGCGGCCCGGCATGACGACGGATGACCTGGATCGGATCGCCAATCGTGAGATCCGCCGCCGGCAGAGCTTCCCGGGGTTCCTCGGCTACGATGGGTTCCCCAAGCATCTGTGTGTCTCCGTCGAGGAGGAGGTGGTGCACGGGATTCCCGGATCCCGGGAGCTCCGGTCCGGAGACCTGGTGAGCCTGGACTGCGGGCTGATCTACAAGGGGTGGTGGGCGGACGCCGGTCTGACGGTAGCCTGCGGGCAGGCGGACCCCGAGGGAGCTCGCCTGATCGAGGTGACTCGGGAGGCGCTGCACCGTGGCATCCAGATGGCCCGGCCGGGCAACCGGCTGGGGGACATCGGGGCGGCGGTGCAGCAGCACGTCGAGGCCAACGGCTACTCCATCGTCCGGGGGTACACCGGGCACGGCATCGGCCGAGACATGCACGAGGACCCCGAGGTCCCCAACTTCGGCCGCCCGGGGCGGGGCCTGGAGATCAAGCCGGGGCTGTGCCTGGCCATCGAGCCGATCGTCAACGAGGGCCAGGCGGCCACCATGGTGCGTCCGGACCGCTGGACGGTGGTGACCGCGGACGGACGCCGCTCCTGTTATTTCGAGCACACCCTGGCGGTGACCGCGGACGGGCCCCTGGTGCTCACCGAGTTGCCCTCGGCCGCAGGATGACCTCCCCCTGGGTCGCGCCCGATCGGCTATACTCTCAGCGGGCTGAACCTGGTTTGGTTTCGTGCGCCCTTCACCATGATTGACCCCGGACAGGTCCAGGGTCGGGTCCTTGAGTCGCTGCCCAACTCGCTGTACCGGGTTGAGTTGGCGGGTGGGGCCAAGGTGGTGGCGCACGCGGCCGGCCGGGCGCGTCTGGCGAGCGTCAGGCTTCTCCCCGGCGACCGGGTGGTGATCGAAGTGTCGGCCACCGACCCGGGACGGGGCAGGATCCTGGCGAGGGTGGTCTGAAGGCGATTTGAGGAGCTGGCAGTGAAGGTCCGGGCCTCGGTGAAGAGGATCTGCACCAAGTGCAAGGTGATCCGGCGTGCCGGCACGGTCAGGGTGATCTGCGAAAACCCCAAGCACAAGCAGCGGCAGGGGTAGGCGCAGATGGCCAGGATCGCCGGCGTCGACCTCCCGCGGGACAAGCGGATTGAGATAGCTCTCACCTACGTCTATGGGATCGGGCTGACCACCAGTCAGCGGGTGCTGCGCATCGCTCAGATCGATCCTGACATCAAGTCGGGACAGCTCTCGGAGGCGCAGGTGAGCCGGCTCCGGGATGTGGTGGCCAAGGAGCTGCCGGGCAAGGTGGAAGGTGACCTGCGCCGGCAGGTCGCGCTGAACATCAAGCGCCTGATGGAGATCGGAACCTACCGCGGCCTCCGCCATCGGCGCGGGCTGCCGGTTCGCGGGCAGCGGACGAGGACCAACGCCAGGGCCCGGCGGGGCCCCCGCAAGACCGTGGGCGTGCGGCGGAAGAAGGGCAAGTAGCGGTTCCCCGGGGCTGCCCCGGTGGATCCGAGTAGGAGGCTGATTGGCGAAGAAGAAGAAGGTGGTCCGGACCCGACGGCGAGAGCGGAAGAACATCGCCGTGGGCCAGGCGCATGTACTCAGCACCTTCAACAACACCATCGTGACGCTCACCGATCCCCAGGGCAACACCATCGCCTCGGGGAGCGCCGGGTCGTCGGGCTTCAAGGGCTCGCGGAAGAGCACCCCGTTCGCGGCGGGGCTGACCGCCGAGGCGGCGGCCAAGCGGGCCATGGAACACGGGCTGAAGTCCATCGAGGTGCTGGTGAAGGGACCCGGATCAGGCCGTGAGGCGGCGATCCGCTCCCTGCAGGCCGCCGGGCTGGAGATCACCGCCATCGTCGACGTCACCCCGATTCCGCACAACGGTTGCCGCCCACCCAAGCGGCGGCGGGTCTGAGCGATGGCTAATCCACACAACCCGGTCTGCCGGCTCTGTCGGCGCGAGGGCGTGAAGCTCTTCCTCAAGGGGGAGAAGTGCGTGGGTGACCGCTGCACCTTCACTAAGCGCAATGCCACGCCACCGGGGCAGCACGGACTGGCCCGCAGGCGCCGGATAAGCGAGTACGGGATCCAGCTCCGGGCCAAGCAGCGCGGGCGGCGGGTCTACGGCGTGTTGGAGACCCAGTTCCGCAACTACTTCGAGCGGGCTTCGGCGAGCAAGGGGGTCACCGGCACGGCGCTGCTGCAGATGCTGGAGCAGCGCCTGGACAACGTCGTCTACCGCGCCGGCCTCGCCAGCTCCCGGGCCGAGGCGCGACAGCTGGTCAGCCACCGACACTTCCAGGTGGACGGCAAGGTGGTCAACATCCCCTCCTACCAGGTCCGTCCCGGACAGGTGGTGCGGGTGCGTCCCGGCCATGAGGAGAAGGAGCCCGTGACCCGCTCGGTGGCTTTCAGGGGCGGCCAGGCGGTTCCCAGCTGGCTAAGCCTCTACCCGGAGGAGCTCCGGGTCGATGTGGTTCGCCTTCCCGAGCGTGGGGAGATGGAGACCAGCATCGACGAACAGCTCATCGTCGAGTACTACTCCCGCTAACCCCGGGGCGGCGGCGCCCCCAGACGAAAGGAACGCACTGCTGATGCCAGAGACTGCGATCGAACCGACGGTCCGCGAAGTTTCCAGCGCTCGTGACTACGGGCGCTTTGAGATCGAACCCCTGGAAGCGGGGTACGGCACCACCCTGGGCAACTCCCTCCGGCGGGTCTTGCTCTCATCCCTCACCGGGGCAGCGGTGACGGCTGTGTCCATCGAGGGGGTGGCCCACGAGTTTTCCAGCATCAAGCACGTGAAGGAGGACGTGGGTGAGATTCTGCTCAACCTGAAGCAGCTGGCTCTCACCTGCCACAACCCTGACGGGGCCCACCTGACCCTGGACGTGCAGGGCCCCCGGCGGGTCACCGCGTCCGACATCACCCCCAACGCCGATGCCGAGATCGCCAACCCCGACCTGTACATCTGCACCCTGGACGGTCCCCAATCGGCCCTGCGCATGGACCTCACCGTGGAGCTGGGACGCGGCTACTCGCCGGCGGAACGCAACAAGCGCGAGGGTCAGCCGATCGGGGTGATCTCGGTGGACGCCATCTTCACCCCGGTCAACAAGGCCAACTTCCTGGTGGAGCGGACCCGGGTGGGCCAGGACACCGACTGGGAGAAGCTGACCCTGGAGGTGTGGACCAATGGGACCATCACCCCGGTGGAGGCTGTCAGTCGGGCCGCCCAGTACTACAGCCACCACCTGAGCCTCTTCACCACGTTCGGTGACAGCCTCAGTTCCGCCACCGAGGCGGTGGTGCGGGAGGCGGACCAGAAGAGCAAGCTGAGCGAGGTTCCTGTCGAGGAGCTGGAGCTGAGCGTTCGCGCCCTCAACTGCCTCAAGGCGAATGACATCACCAAGCTGGGTGACCTGCTGGCGATGCGCCTGGAGGAGCTCATGGCGCTTCGGAACTTCGGCACCAAGTCGCTCGACGAGATCAAGCAGAAGCTGGTGGCCAAGGGATTCGTCCCGGAGTCGGAGATCGACTCCGTCTTCCAGCCGGCGGAGCGGGGCTAGGATGCGTCACCTCAAGGCTGGCAGGAAGTTGGGCCGCACCTCGGCCCACCGGCAAGCCTTGACCCGCAACCTGGCCACCGCGCTCTTCGAAAACGGCCGGATCGAGACCACCGAGGCCAAGGCCAAGGAGGTCCGGAGGTGGGCGGAGAAGCTGGTCACCACCGCCAAGGTGGACGACGTTCACCACCGCCGGCAGGTGGCCCGCCAGATCTCCCGGGAGGAGGTGGCGGCGAAGCTCTTCACCCAGTACGCCGATCAGTTCCGCGACCGGCCCGGCGGGTACACCCGGATCGTGGCCAAGGGCCCACGCCTGGGCGATGGGGCGCCGGTGGTGATCCTGGAGCTTGTGGATTGAGCCCCGAGCGCTTCACCTATGGCCTGCGGCTGGCCTACGACGGATCCGCCTACCACGGTTGGCAGCGCCAGCCGGGGGTGCCCACGGTTGCCGGCCAGTTGGAGGAGGCCCTGGCGAGGTCCACAGGTCAGGCGGTGACGGTGAGTGCCGCGGGCCGGACGGATGCAGGCGCCCACGCGCTGGGCCAGGTGGCCAGGGTGCGGCTGCAGAGTTTCTGGGACCCCTCGGCTCTGAGGGCGGCCTGCAACCGGCTACTCCCAGCCGACATCCGGGTGATCGATGCGGCCCGGGTAAGCGACAGCTTTGACCCCCGGCGCGATGCCTGGCGGAGGACCTATCGCTACCTGGTGCGCACCGCTGCCCGTCCCCAGCCGGTCTGCCGGATGTACTGGTGGGAGCGGCCCGGTCCTCTGGAGCTGGTGCCGATGCGGTCGGCCGCGCGGGAGCTGCTCGGGCGGCACGACTTCGCCGCCTTCGGAAGCAGCCCGGTGGCGGGTGGTTCGACGGTCCGAATTCTGGACCGCTCCGAGGTCGCGGAGACACCGGAAGGGGTGCGCCTGGAGTTCCGGGCCGACGCTTTCCTGCGCGGGATGGTGCGTTCATTGGCGGGTTGCCTGGTCGCGGTGGGGTCGGGGCGGCTCTCCGGGGTCGCGCTGCGGGAGTGGCTGGAGAGGCCGCTCCCGAGAGCCGCGAGCCCCTGGGCCGCGCCCGCCCGCGGGCTGCACCTCTGGCAGGTGGAGTACCGTTGGCCTGTGCACAAGGGAGTCGCGGCATGAGCAGCATCGCCCAGTCGACCTTCAGCCCGTCTGGTGTCAGCGCCGGGAGTGAGCGCTGGTGGTTGGTGGACGCTGAGGGGGAGACCCTGGGACGCCTGGCGGTCAACATCGCCCGGGTCTTGAGGGGCAAGCACCGGCCTGACTACACCCCCCATGCATTGGGTGCCGACCACGTTGTTGTGGTCAACGCCCGGGGCCTCAAGGTCACGGGGAAGAAGCGCACGGAGAAGATCTACGACCGCTACACCGGCTACCCCGGCGGTCGACGGGAGCGGACGTATGCCGAGGTGGTCGATCGCGACGCCACTGCGCCGTTGCGTCTGGCGGTTCGGGGCATGCTGCAGCACAACACCCTCGGGGAGCTGCAGGCCAAGAGGCTGAAGGTTTACGCCGACGGCGACCATCCCCACCAGGCGCAGCGCCCGGTGGCGGTCCGCTTCGGGGAATGTGGGGAGGTTCTGCCACTGTGAGCGACGACCAGCACGAGGGCTACTCCTACGGCACAGGCCGGCGCAAGACGGCGGTGGCCAGGGTCCGGGTGTACCAGGGCGATGGCACAACGGTGGTGAACGAGCGGGATCCGCTCCGCCATTTTGGCCGCCGTGAGCTCGAGGAGATGGCGCTGCGCCCCCTGCGCGTAACCGGGCTCGCGGAACGGGTCCGCGTCAGCGTCAAGGTCGAGGGTGGCGGTGTGGCCGGTCAGGCCGGGGCGGTGTCGCACGGCCTGGCCCGCGCTCTGGTGGCGATGGATGCCGAGCTTCGCCCGCAGCTCAAGGCCGCCGGCCTGCTGACCCGCGACCCACGCATGAAGGAGCGGAAGAAGCCCGGCCTCAAGCGCGCGCGGAAGGCTCCTCAGTACACCAAGCGCTGATCTCCTCGCAGTGGGCCACGGCTTCCAGCACCGGTTCCGCTAGGGTCGGGCGCGGAGGGACAGGACCATGGGGCTGAGCGGGCGAGACCTTCTGTCTGTGGGAGACCTCAGCTCCGAGGAGTTGGTGGGTCTCTTGGCGAGGGCCGAGGAGCTCAAGCGCGGATCGGAGCCGGGAACTCCCCTGGCTCGACGTTCCATAGCGCTCATCTTCCTGCGTCCCAGCAATCGCACCCGGGTATCGTTCGAGGCGGCCATCGCTCGTCTGGGCGGGCATCCGATCGCACTCTTCGATCGGGAAATCGAGATGGGCAGGCGGGAGTCGGTAGGGGATGTGGGGCGGATCCTCGACGGTTTCGTCGATGGCCTGGTGGCCAGGATCCCCTCGGAGCGCGATCTCCGCGGCCTGGCTCGGGCCATGCGGTCCCCGGTAATCAACGCCATGACCGACCTGGGACATCCCTGCCAGATCCTCGCCGACTGCCTCACCGTCCAGGAGCAGTTGGGGCATCTCGCCGGTGCCCGGGTCACCTTCGTGGGGGACGGGAACAACGTCTGCAACTCCTGGATCGAGGCCTCTCAGGTGGCGGGAATCGACCTCAGGGTGGTGACGCCCGCAGGTTACGAGCCGGCACCAGCCGTCCTGCAGGCGGCGGCGCAGCTGCGCGGGGTGGGCGGCCGAGTGGTGGTAACCAACGACCTGGGCGAGGGCTTGGCGGGTACGGATGTCATCTACACTGACGTGTGGACCAGCATGGGCCAGGAGGAGCAGCACGAGGATCGGCGCCAGGACTTTGGGCCGTATCAGGTCAACGAGCGGGTCTTGGAGCGCGCTCCTGAAGGGACGCGGGTGATGCACTGCCTGCCGGCCCACCGGGGGGAGGAGATCACTGACGCCGTGATCGACGGCCCCCAGTCGATCGTCTTCGAGCAGGCGGAGAACCGCTATTGGTTGCAACTCGCCCTGCTGGCCGAGATCTTCGGCTCAGCCGGGGCGGAGGGGTGAGCCAGGGGCGGGGGGGCGGATAGCTAGTGCTGGTCCTGTCCGGACTCAACCTCGGCGAGACCCTGCGGGTCATGCTGCAGACGGTGGGCTGGCAGGACGCCCTCGACATCGCCATCGTCACCTTCCTCATCTACCGGATCCTGGTCCTGATCCGGGGTACCCAGGCCATGCAGATCCTGGTCGGCCTTCTGCTGATCGGCGCCCTGGGAGCGCTGGCCTCGATCCTGGACCTGCCGGTCCTCAAGTTCATCTACACCAACGGCGGGCAGGTGATCCTCATCGGGGTGATCATCCTGTTCCAGCCGGAGCTGAGGCGCGCACTCGATCAGATGGGGCGGCTGGGGCGGCTGCGCCGGGGCCTGCTGGCGCCTGACACCGCCGCCCTCCGACTGGAGGTCGACGAGGTCGTGCGGGCCGCCGTGCGGCTCGGGGAGACAGCCACCGGAGCGTTGATCGTGGTGCAGGGCGCCATTGGACTGGGTGAGGTGGTGAGCACCGGCGTCCGGCTGGATGCGATCCTCAGCGCGGAGGCGCTGGTGACCGTGTTCACCTACAAGTCTCCCCTCCACGACGGGGCGGCGGTCATCAACCAGGGCCGCCTGGTCGCCGCCGGCTGCGTTCTGCCCTTGGCTGAGCAGGATCTGCGCACCCGGGGTAGCGGCACCCGGCATCTCGCCGCGGTGGGACTCAGCCGGGAGACGGACGCGGGGGTGGTTGTCGTCTCGGAGGAGACCGGGCGGATCAGCTGGGCCCTGGGGGGCCAGCTGGAGTCCGGGCTGGGACCCGAGCAGCTGGCGGCTCGGCTGGCCGCCTTCCTGGGGCTCGCCGCCTTCGACGGCCACCGGCGGGCGATGCGCCTGCGCCGGGGCGGCCATCGGGAGGAGCCGTCCGTGGTGGGGCCCAACTGATGGCATCGGGTCTCGGGCGGCTCGTCGGCGGCAACTGGCGGCTCAAGACGGTGGCGCTGCTGGTGGCCTGCGGGATGTGGGTGGGGGTGGTGTATGCCCGCAACCCTCCGGCCTTTGCCAGTGTCCAGGTGCCGGTGCAGGTCCTCGGGCTTCCCACTGGTCTCGTGGTCCTGCCCTCCTTCCCCGGAGCCCAGGGGATCGGGGAGGTGACCCTGAAGGTGGCCGGGATCCGCTCCAACGTCCGTTCCGCGCGGGTGGTTTCCGCGCTCAGCGCGTCGGTGGACCTCTCCTCGGTCAAGGGTCCAGGGCGGTACCAGGTCCCCCTCAGGGTCTCCAACGGCGACCCCAGCCTGATCGAGCTCTGGTCTCACCCTGCCAAGGTCTCAGTGACCGTGGACAGGATGGTCACGGCTGACCTTCCGGTCCACGTCCAGGTGGCCTCGGGCCAGCTGCCGCCCGCCGGGTACTCCTGGGTGAGTTCCAAGACCACCGTGACTCCGGCCACGGTGACGGTGCGCGCCCCGAGTTCCATCGTCACCAAGTTGGACGCCGTGGCCACCATCTCCCTGGCGAACGCCAAGAGCTCGGTGGCCCAGAGCGCCACTGTGGTCATGCTCCACGAAGGAGACCTCAAGAGCTACGTCAGCTTCACCCCCCAGGTGGTCACCGTCAACGCGGCCATCTCCTCCCAGACCTCGGATCGCGGGGTCGTGGTCTATGTGGTCACCTCGGGGCAGCCGGCCTCCGGATACGAGGTCGTGGGTATTCAGTCGACGCCGCTCACGGTGGTGGTGACCGGCCCCTCGGGCACCATCACCGCCCTCACGGCCATCGATACCGAGACGGTGAACCTGGGCGGTCTCACCAAGACCACCACCTTCCAGATCCCGCTGGTGCTGCCGGCGGGGGTGACCTCCTCCTCGACCACGGTCACGGTGGTGGTGGACGTGGCACCGATCGCGGCGCCCACGCCGACACCCACTCCCAGCGCCACCCCCTAGACGGGTTCCCAGTAACCTCTGAGGCGTAATCCTCGTTAACTTCCGGGTACAGGCTCAAGGGGAGGCGGGTCCAATGTGCGGCATCATCGGCTACCTGGGACCGCGCCCGGCGGCCCCGGTCCTACTGGACAGCCTGCGCCGGCTGGAGTACCGGGGCTATGACTCGGCCGGCGTGGTGGTGCTGGGCACGGGAGGTGTGCCGGTGGCGGTCAAGGCCGCCGGCAAGGTCCAGGCGCTCCTCGACCGCATCGACGGAGAGGAGATAGCCGGCAAGGTGGGCATGGGCCACACCAGATGGGCCACCCACGGGGGCCCGACCTTCGAGAACGCCCACCCGCAGGCCGATTGCAGCCAGCGGTTCTTCGTCATCCACAACGGCATCATCGAGAACTTCTCCGAGCTGCGCCAGGAGTTGGCGGACCAGGGGCATGTCTTCCGCTCGGAGACCGACACCGAGGTGCTGCCCCACCTGATCGAGAGCTACTACGAGGGGGACCTGGTGGCGGCCACCAGGCGGGCGCTGCGCCGCCTTCGCGGCGCCTACGCGGTGGTGGTCCTCAGCTCGACCGACCCCGACACCCTCATCGGGGCCCGCCTCAACGCCCCGCTGGTGGTGGGAGTCGGGGCGGACGAGTGGTTCCTCAGCTCCGACCTCACCGCCATCATCCCCTACACCAAGCAGGCGCTGGTGCTGGGTGAGGGCGACATGGTGGTGCTGAGCCCGGTAGGGCCGGTGGTCACCTCCATCGCGGACGGGAGTGAGACGGCACCGCGCGTGGTTCGCGTGGAGTGGGACGTCATCCAGGCCGAGCGGGGTGGGTATCCCAATTTCATGTCCAAAGAGATGCACGAGCAGCCGGCGGCGGTGGAGAATGCCCTTCGGGGTCGACTGCTGGCGGACGGGCGGGTTGAGTTCGCCGATTGGGATGTGGGAAACGAGGCGCTCCTGGCATTCAACCGGGTGCAGATCGTCGCGGCCGGATCGGCCTTCTACGCTGGCCTGCTGGCCAAGCACGCCATCGAGGAGCTGGCCGGCCTTCCCACCGCTGTCGAGGTGGCCTCGGAGTGGAGGTACCGGCCGCAGGCAGTGGACCGCCACACCCTGACGATCGCCATCTCCCAGTCCGGGGAGACCGCCGACACCCTGGCGGCGGCCCGTCGGGCCAAGGAGCAGGGGAGCTACCTGCTCGCGGTGAGCAACGTCCTGGGCAGCACCCTGGCGCTGGAGGCCGACGCCATGGTCAACCTCCACGCCGGGCCGGAGATCTGCGTCGTAGCGACCAAGACCTTCTTGAACCAGGTGGCCGTCTCGCTGCTGCTGGCGATGCGGCTCGGCAGCGCCCGGGGTACGCTGGGGCCGGGGGACCGAAGCCGGCTCGCCTCGGGCCTCCGCTCCGTGACGGAGGCTCAGCAGCGGGTTCTGAGCGAGGAGGGTCGGATCGCTCCCCTAGGGGCCTGGTTGGCAGAGCACCGTAGCGTGCTCTACATGGGCAGGGGATACGGCTATCCGGTGGCGCTGGAGGCTGCGCTCAAACTGAAGGAGGTCTCCTACCTGCACGCAGAGGCCTACCCGGCGGGGGAGCTCAAGCACGGGCCCATAGCGCTCCTCAATCCTTCGCTGCCGGTGGTCGCCTTTGCCACTGAGAGCCCGACCCGGGAGAAGGTCCGCAGCAACGTGCAGGAAGTTCGGGCGCGCCAGAGTCCGGTGCTGGCGGTGGTGAGCGAGGGAGACCACAGTCTCGACCACCTCGCGGACCATCTGGTCGAGGTTCCCCGGGTGTCTGAGATAGTCTCTCCAATGGTGGACATACTGGTGGGGCAGCAGCTCGCCTACCACGCCGCCGTCAGCCGTGGGCTCGACGTGGACCGGCCGCGCAACCTGGCCAAGTCCGTAACCGTGGAGTGACCCCGCCAGGGGGCCTGGGCCCGGCTGTGGCCACAGGTGTCGACGTCTCCGAGGTGGCCCGCATCGCCCGGCTGCTGGAGAGGCGGCCCCGATTCGCCGAGAAGCTCTTCAGCCCGGAGGAGGTCGACTACTGCGGGGGCCGGCCAGAGCGCTTCGCCGTGCGCTGGGCGGCCAAGGAGGCGGTGCGGAAGGTCCACGGCAGCCTCGGCCTGCCTCTACCGCCCTATTCGCAGATCTCGGTCCGCCATCGCCGCGGGGGCGCACCGGAGGCGCTGGTGCTCGGGCACCCGGTACCGGGGCTGGAGATCTCCCTAACCCACGACGCCGGCGTCGCGGTGGCCGTGGCCGTGATGACCGCTAGCAGCCTCCCCTTGCCGGTGCCCGATCAGGTGGTCCTACCCTCACGGCCGCCGACGGGACACAAGGGCACGTTCGGCACGGTGCTGGTGGTGGCGGGGAGTCCCCAGTTCCCCGGGGCGGCGGAACTCGCCTGCCGGGGGGCACTCCGCGGGGGGGCGGGCAAGGTCAGGTGTGTCGTGGCGATGGATCATCCGGCCGCAGGGTTGCCGCCGGAGGTGATCCGGGTGCCCCTTTCGGCGGACTCGGGACACTACTCCGGCCACGACCTCGCCCGACACCTGGCGGACGCGCAGGGGGAGGTGGTGGTGGCGGGCCCCGGCCTCGGTGCGAGTGATGGGGTCGGGGAGCTGGTGGCCACCGTGTTCCGCTCCGCCCAGGCCGGGCTGGTGGCCGACGCCGACGCCCTCAACGCCGTGAGCCGCATCCCTGACCTGCGCTGCCTGGTACCTCCGGGATCGGTGCTCACCCCCCACCCGCTGGAGGCTGCCCGCCTCCTGGGAACGACTGCGGCGGAAGTACAGGCGGACCGTGGGGCGGCGGCCCGCAAACTGGCGGCGGAGCTCTCGGCGGTGGTGGTCTTGAAGGGTGCTGGGAGCCTGGTGGCCGAGCCGTCCGGGGTGCTTTGGCGGGACGCCCACGCCACTTCCGCCCTGGCCATCGGGGGTGCCGGGGACGTCCTGGCGGGATTGATCGGGGCCCTGATGGCCCAGGGGCATGGTGCTGCCGAGGCGGCCCGCGCGGGGGTCTTTCTGCACGCCGCCGCGGGAACCCGTCTCGCCGACCGGAGGGGCCGCGCCGGACTGCTGGCCTCCGAGGTCGCGGACGAATTGGTGGAGACCCAGGAGGCGGCCCGGCTCTGGCTGGAGGGAAGGGCCCACCCCTGATGCTGGAGCTGGACGAGCTCCTGGAGGCGCTTTCGAGCGTCAGGCCCCAGGTCCTGTCCCGGGGGGCGCGGGCATTCACAGCCATCGGGCACGACACCCGCAACCTCAGTGGTGGGGAGCTCTTTGCCGCTCTCAGGAGCGCCACCGGCGACGGCCATGCCCATGTGGGTGACGCACTCCGCCGCGGCGCCCTGGGCATCCTCGTGGACCGTCCGCAGGAGGAGCTGGACTTGCCTCCCGACCTGGAGCGGACGGCAATCCTGGTTCCCGACGTCCGGGAGGCGCTGGAGGCCTTCGGCCAGTGGCGGTTAAGCCAGCTGAGGACGGTGGCGGTGGTCGGCAGCCTTGGCAAGAGCACCGCACAGGCCTGCCTGGCGGCGGCGTGGGGGAGATCCTCCGGGGAGCGGGTGGTGGCCAATGGGGATCGCAACGACTCGCTGGGGATCCCTCTGGCGCTCTCCGAGGCCGAGGGCCAGCTATCCGGCCCCGCGGTGATGGAGGTGGTGGCCGATGGGGCGCTCGAGGAGAGGCGGCTCGCGCGGATGATCCAGCCGGAGCTGGTCTGTCTGACCTCGCTCCATGACGCCAGGAGCCTCTATTGGAGCTCCTCGCGGGCGTTGGCGGCTCAGGTCCGGCGCATGTGGAGCCCGACGGCCAGGCTGGTAGCGCCGCTCCAGTCGGCTGCGCTGCTCGGGCGCTGGGGGTCATCGGCGATTTGGTTCGGCCCGCTGGGAGGCGGAGCTGACGTTGAGGTCGGCCCGGAGGATCCGGGCTCGGCCTGGCCCGAAAGCTGGCCCTGCCGGGTGCGCGCCGGGGGGCGGTCGTGGACGGTACGGACAGATCTCCATCCCCGCCTGGCCGAGGTTGGGTTCGGGGCCGCCTTTGGGTGCCTACTCGCCTTAGGTGAGGACCTCGATCGAGCTGCTGAGGGTCTGGTGGAGGTGGCTCCGCTCCCAGGCCGCCTGCGGCTTCTGCCGACACGGGAGGCCGGACGGCTGCTGGACGACTCCTTCGATATGTCCCCGGGGTCGCTGGACCTGGCCGGCTCGGCTCTCGGCCGCCTGCCCCCGCCCCGGCTGGCGCTGCTCGGCGGCGGCCGGGAGGCCGGCAGGCTTCCCCGCTGGCCATACGCCGAGGTGACCCGCGTGCTCCCGTCCGCGGCCCCCGGAGGGGAGGGGGGAATCGACGTCCTCACTGCCGAGGACCGCGCCCGCCATGTCCTGAAGGAAGGTGGGAGCGTGCTGATCAAGGGGACCTCCGGGTCCAGGATGGAGCGGCTGGTGGCAGCTCTGGCCCCGCCGGGCACCCCCATGGTGCGCCCGGAGCCGGGTCGGGCGGTCCTGCGATTCCGGTCACCCCGGCGGCCAACCTGGGTGGAGGTCGACCTGGCGGCGGTGGCCGACAACGTCAGAGAGGTGGTCGACCAGCTGGCCGGGGTGAAGCTGATGGCGGTGGTCAAGGCGGATGCCTACGGCCACGGGGCCGTCCAGGTGGCTCGGGCCGCCCTTGGTTCCGGAGCCTCATGGATCGCCACGGCCACCCTGGCCGAGGCTGCCGAGTTGCGGGAGTCCGGCATTGCCTCGCCCTGCCTGGTGCTCGGCTACACCCCGCCGGAACAGGTCGAGGTGGCGGTGCGGATGGGACTCACCATCACCGCGTTCGATCGCGAGGTGCTCGAGGCGCTCGCCGCCGCCGGGGGGCGGCTGGGAAGACGCCCGATCGCCCACCTCAAGGTCGACACCGGGATGAGCCGACTGGGGGTCCCCCCGGAGGGTGTGCGCCAGCTGGTGGACTTCGCGGCGCGCGCGGTGGACCTCGAGGGGATCTATACCCACCTGCGAAAGGGGGAGGACGCGGCGGCGGCCGGGGTCCAACTGCAGCGCTTCCACAGGGCCCTGGATGAGGTTGGTGACGGGCCGTTCCGGCTCCGCCACGTCGCCAGCTCGTCCGGCTGGGTCACCCGGCCGGATGCCCGCTTCGAGATGGTGCGGCTGGGGGGTGAGCTTCTGGGCCTGCGGACCGCGGATGGGCGCCGGCGGCGGCCGGTGCTGGCCTTCAAGACCACCGTCGCCCAGGTCCGCTGGGTCGACGAGGGGGAATACGTGGGCTACGGGGATCGCTTCCGGGCCACCCGGCGGTCGCGGATCGCCACCATCCCGGTGGGGTATGGGGACGGCTTTCGAAGAGGCCCAGCCACCTGGGGGTCAGTGCTCATCCGCGGTCGGGAACATCCCCTGGCCGGGGATGTGTGCATGGACATGGCCATGGTGGACGTGACCGCGGACCCGCAGGTGGCTCGGGGTGATGAGGTGGTACTGATCGGGCGGCAGCAGGGCGCGGAGCTGACCGTGGAGCAGGTCGCAGACCGGCTCCAGGTGCTCAATTACGAGCTGGTGACCCAGATCCTTCCCAGGGTCCCCCGCGAACCGCGCTGGGGGGATTGATCTCAACTCCACCTAGAATGGGGCGGTGACCATGGGCGACCTGGAGACGGGCGGGCAGCTGGGGACCGAGCAGCTGCGCATCCGGCTCGGTGCCTCACGGCTCTACGTGGTCACCGATGACCTGAGCCCTCTGGAGAGCCTGCCCGCTCTGGTCGAGGCGGCTGTGGCTGGTGGCGCCGACCTGGTGCAGCTGCGTCGCAAGCGCGAGCCGTGGGCAGACCTGGTGGACCTGGCCCGCTCCCTCCGGGACAGCTGCCGGCGGGGTGGCGCCATCTTCGTGGTCAACGACCATGTCGACCTAGCCCTGGCGGCAGACGCGGACGGCGTTCACCTCGGCCAGGGTGACGCACCTGTCCGGGAGGCCAGGGAGCGGCTCGGAGAACGGCCGCTCATCGGCCTGTCCACCCACACTCCCGAGCAGGCCTTGCGAGCCCAGCTGCTTCCCCTGGACTACATCGCCGCCGGACCGGTGAGAGCCACGCCGACCAAGCCCGAGAGCGTCGAGGTGGGGTTCCAGCAGGTAACCGCCGCCGCCCAGGTCTCTCGGGTCCCGGTGGTCGCCATAGGGGGGCTGGACGAGGGGGCATCGGCCATCGAGGCCGGGGCGGACATGGTCGCGGTGGTCCGGGCCGTCTGCGCGGCTCCAGACCCTCGGCAGGCCGCCCAGAGGCTCCGCCGTGAGGCCGAGGCGGCCACATCCTGGCGCTGGATCAGGTTGAACGGCGAGTCGAGGAAGTCCCCGCCCGGTGAGACGCTGCTGGAGCTATTGGCCCGCCTAGGGGTGGAGCGCTCGGGGGTGGCCGTGGAGGTGGATGGCAGGATCGTCCCGAGAGAGCACCTGGCCACCGAGGTGGTCTGCGAGGGCGCCGTGGTCGAGGTGGTCCACTTCGTGGGAGGAGGGTGAGATGGAGGAAGACGGTCGGCTCCGCCTGGGGACCGCCACGCTGCGCTCGCGCCTCATCCACGGGACGGGGAAGTTCCCATCGGCGCAGGTGCTGGCCCAATCGATCGCCGCCTCTGGGGCGGAGATGATCACCCTCGCCGTACGCCGGCTCCACCTGGACGGCGATCGGAGGTCGGAGCTTGAGGGGCTGGACCTCGCCCGCTATCAACTCCTGCCCAACACCGCAGGTGCCCGCTCGGCCGACGAGGCGGTCCGGCTCGCGCACCTCGCCCGAGCGGCGGGCCTCTCGGACTTCATCAAGGTGGAGGTGGTGGGGCACGAAGCCAGCCTCTTGCCAGACCCACTGGCCACCTTCGAGGCCACGTCCAGGCTGGTGGCCGAGGGCTACACGGTTCTTCCCTACACCAGTGACGACGTGGCGCTGGCGTTGCGGCTGGCTGAGGCCGGGGCGGCCGCGGTGATGCCCGGCGCGGCGCCCATAGGCTCCACTCTCGGGGTGCTGAACCCCCACAACATCCGTCTCATCATCGAGGAGTGCCCTGTACCGGTGATCGTGGATGCCGGCTTGGGAGCCCCCTCTGACGCGCTCCGGGTCATGGAGTGGGGCGCGGCCGGAGTGCTGGTAAATACAGGGATCGCCCGGGCCGGAAACCCCGTGGAGATGGCGAGGGCCTTCGCGGCCGCGGTCGAGGCTGGGCTCCTGGCCCACGGGGCCGGCCTGGCCGGAGACGCCGTCGAGGGCCGGCGCGGTTTCGGGGCGAGCACGCCCGCGGCTGGACTGCCGGTTGGCTGAATCGGCTAACCCGGGCTCCCGCAGGGATCAGCGCGGCTGGGCACCCCCCGACGGCCGCCGCCTCAGCGCCGTCGGCGAGACGGGACTGCTGGCGGCGCTGGTGGGACTGGCCGCCGCCGATGGGAGGCTGGCGATCGGGCCCGGCGATGACGCCGCGGTCTGGGAGCTGGACGGACGGGCGCTGGCCATCACCACCGACTCGCTGGTGGAGAGGGTTGACTTCCTCCCCTCCTTTCAGAGCCCCTGGGAGGTGGGGGTCAAGGCCTGGAGCGCTGCGGCCTCCGATCTGGCCGCGATGGGTTTCGGTGCCGACCTCGGGGTCGCCTGCCTGATCTGTTCTCCCGACACCTTCGAGGGCACTGTTCTGGGCATTCAGGAGGGGATGGTGGCGGCGGCGCGCCGGGACGGCGCCCTGCTGGCCGGGGGCGACGTCAGCTCAACCGACGGCCCCCTGACCATCGCCGTCACCGTTCTGGGCAGCGGTCCGCCCGGACAGGCGGTGCGCCTCGCCGGCGCCCTCCCCGGCGACGTGGTGGCGGTCACCGGATGCCTGGGTGGAGCCGCCGCTGCCCTTCATCTCTTGCAGACGGGGAGGGTCCCGCCGGAGAGCTGGCGCCTCCGTCTGGTGGCTCCCGCGGCCCGCCTCGCCGAGGGCCAGCGGCTGCGGGCCGCGGGGGCGCACGCCATGACCGACCTGAGTGACGGGCTTCTGGTCGACGCCTCCCGGCTGGCGGCGGCCAGCTCCTGCCAGTTGGATCTCTGGGCTGACCGCCTGCCGTTGGAGCGCGACCTTGAGCACTTCTTCCCTGGGGAGTCGCTTCAGCTGGGTGCCGCAGGGGGAGAGGACTACGAGCTTCTCGTCTGCCTCCCCGAGTCGCTGGCAAGCGACCTCAATCTACTGTCTGAAGGCGTCGGCATCTCCGTAATCGGAACGGTGTGCCGCGGTGCAGGCGTGCGCCTCCTGGAGCACCCCGCCGGGCCGGAGGTGCCGCTGTCGGCCCGGGGTTTCCGGCACTTCTAAGACCAATGTTGGAAGAGATCCAGCTGCTCTCCGAGGGCCCCGATGAGACCCGGGCGGTGGGAGACCGCTTGGGCCGCTGCCTGCGGCCGGGAGACTGCCTTGCCCTCACGGGCCAGCTGGGGGCGGGGAAGACCACGCTGGTCCAGGGCATCGTGGCCGGGGCCGGGGGGGAACAGGATGTCCGCAGCCCCACCTTCCTTCTGCACTCCATCCATCCCGGGAGGGTGACCATCCACCATCTGGACCTCTACCGCCTGCCGGACGGAGTCGACCTCGCCTCTCTCGGGCTCGATGAGCATCTGGAGCAGGGGGCGGCTCTGGTGGAGTGGGGCGAGCGGGCCGCCCCCGGCTGGTACACGGGGGAGGTGGAGTTGGCGCTCCTGGGGGAGAGGCGTCGCCGCATCACGCTGCGCCTGCCTGCCGAGCTCGCTCGGGAGTTCGCCGGTGGCTGAGCTGGTGCTGGACACTTCAGTACGGGGCGCCGGGCTGGTGGTCCTCTCGGACGGGGGTGCGGTTGTGGGGTTCCGGGCGGTGGCCGGGGGCGCCGGTTCCCTCCACGAGTCGCTGGCGGATCTGCTGCAGGCGGCCCTGGATCCGGTCTCTTCGGTGCTGGTGGCCCGCGGCCCCGGCTCCTACATCGGAGTCCGGTCGGGGCTGGCGGCCGGGCTCGGGTTCGCCCAGGGGAGAGGAATACCCATCCACCTGGTCGGAAGCCTGCGGGTGGTGGCCGAAACGGTGGACCCGATGGACGCGCGGGTGCTGGTACTGCGCAGCGCCGGGCGCGGCGGGATTCTGGGTCAGCCGTTCGTCCCGTCGGCGCTGGGCTGGGCCGCGGCAGGCCCCAGTCAGCTGCTGAGCGGAGGCCAGGACGCGTCGAGCTTCTGGCCTGAGGCCTCGGCGATCATCGACCCGGATGGGATGGCGACCGCGGGTGCCGAGCCTCGGCGGCTGCGCCCGGTCCGCGGTATTGAGCAGGCCCTCGCCCGCCTCGCGGCCGCCGCGGACGGGCCTGGCGTGCCGTACGATCAGGTCAGCGCCGATTACGCGATCCGAGTGGGAGCCGAGCGGTGATCCTCATATCCCAGCGGCTGCGGCTGGCTCCGATGCAGATCCAGGACATCCCTGAGGTCCGGGAGATCGAGATCGACGTCTTCCCATCTCCCTGGCCGGGAAATGCATACCACCGGGAGCTGACCGGCAACCGCTCCGCCCATTACCAGTGCCTCTGGAGAGAGGACCAGATAGCCGCCTACGGCGGCCTCTGGGTTGTCGGCGAGGAGGCTCATGTGACCACTATCGGGGTTCGGCGCTCTGAGCAGGGGCGGGGAGTGGGGCGGGCGATGTTCTGCGCGCTGGTGAACCGCGCCTACCAGCTGGGTGCCAACTTCATCAGCCTGGAGGTGCGTCCCAGCAACGAGGTGGCGATTCATCTGTACGACGGGTTCGGGTTCCGGATCCTCGGACGGCGCCGGGGGTACTACACGGACAACGGGGAGGACGCCCTAGTCATGTGGTCGGACCTCATCCATGCTCCGCGCTTCAAGGGACACTTCCTGGAGGTCGCCGGTGCGCTCGAGGCTGAGGGGTTGGGCCCGCTGCCAGATCCCGGGTGGCCCGGGCGGTGAGGCTGCTGGCGATCGAGACCTCCTGCGACGAGACTGCTGCGGCCGTCGTCGAGTCGGACTGGACCATCCACTCATCAGTGGTTGCCTCGCAGGCTCAGGCCCACGCCCGCTACGGCGGGGTGGTTCCGGAGCTGGCTGCCCGGATGCACCTTGAGCGGCTCGGGGGGGTGGTCGACCAGGCGCTGGAGCCGATCCGAGGGGGCCTCCGGGGGGTCGATGGGATCGCGGTCACCAGGGGTCCGGGGCTGGTCGGCTGCCTGGCTGTGGGGGTGAGTTACGCCCAGGGGCTGGCACTGGCCACCGGCCTCCCGCTGGTGGGTGTGAACCACATGACCGGGCACGTGCTGGCGGCCAAGCTAGCCGAGCCTGACTTGCAGCCCCCTTTCGTGGCCTTGGTGGTCAGCGGAGGGCACACAGACCTCATCCACTACCGGGCTCACGATGACGTTGTCCTTATGGGTGCCACCCGCGACGATGCGGCCGGGGAGGCCTTTGACAAGGTGGCCAGGATGCTGGGGCTGGCCTACCCAGGTGGCCCGGAGATCGACCGGGCCGCGACCTCCGGCAACCCTGGCCGGTACCGCCTGCCACGTCCACTGCTGCCCGACTTCAACTTCTCGTTCAGCGGTCTGAAGACGGCGGTGCTCTATCTGCTGCGCGGGCTGGACCCCACGGATCCCGCAGTGGTGGCGGACGTTGCGGCCGGCTTTCGACTTGCCGTGGTGGAAACGCTCGTCGCCCAGCTGGAGGCGGCGGCGGAGAGCGCCGGCGTCTCCCAGGTGGTGGTGGCGGGCGGGGTGGCCAGCAACGGACTTCTCCGGGAAACGGTCCGCGAACGCTTCGCCAAGGTCGCCAGGGTGGTCATCCCGGCCCCCTCCCTCTGCACCGACAACGCCGCCATGATCGGGGCCGCAGGCCTGGTCCGCTCCAGAATGCGGGGCTTCGACCGAGAGCCGCTGGACGCCGAGCCGGGGCTCCGAGCCTACGCCGCCTGACCTCTGATTGACGTGAGGTCTCTGCCCGCCTAAGCTCGGCCCAGCGACCGTGGGAGCGGAGGAGCCAGGGTGACTCAGAGACCGGACCGGGACAGCCCACCCAACCTCATCGACTACGAGGCGGAGGTGGCAGCCCCACCACCTGTGGTGCCGGAGCGGTTCAACTACGTGCTGGACATCCTGGAAGCCCGGGCCGCCGCTCGGCCCGACGAGCTGGCGCTCCTCTCCCTGGGGCCGGCCGGCGAGGTGATGGGCGAGCACTCGTTCGCGGACCTGGTATCAGCCAGCCGCCGGGTGGCCCACGCCCTGAGGGCTCTTGGGGTGGGCCACGGTGACCGGGTCTTCGTGCTCCTGCCCCGCATTCCCGAGTGGTATTTCGCGGTCCTGGGGGCGATTCGGATCGGCGCTGTGCCCATGCCGGCCACTGTCCAGCTCACCGCCCGCGACATCGCCTACCGGGTGAGCCGGGCCGAGGCGGTGGCCGCGATCTGCGACGACCAGCAGGCGCCGAAGCTGGACGAGGTGGCCGACCTCATGCCCTCGCTCAGGGTGCGGATCGCCGTGGGCCGCCCCCCCGGAGACGGCTGGGTGTCGCTGGGAACGCTCATGGAGCGCGCGGCGGACGCCCCCACCCCGGCGGACCCCACGGCGGCATCGGACCCGATGCTCCTCTACTTCACCTCGGGAACCGTGGCCCACCCCAAGATGGTGCTGCATACCCAGGCCAGCTACGGGCTGGGCCATCGCGCCACGGCGCGCTACTGGCAGGACCTCCGTCCGGGAGACCTGCACTGGACCATCTCCGACACCGGGTGGGCCAAAGCAGCGTGGGGAAAGCTGTTCGGGCAGTGGGCCGAGGGCGCGGCGGTGGTCCAGATGAACATGGGCAAGCCCGACCCGGAACTCCTCTTGGACGTCATTGCCCGGTACGGGATCACCACCTTCTGCGCCCCGCCCACCATCTACCGCTCACTGGTGCTCACTGACCTCACCCGCCCTGACCTCTCCCGGCTGCGCCACTGCGTGGCCGCCGGGGAGCCCCTCAACCCTGAGGTCATCCGCCAGTGGCGGGAGGGGGTCGGCCTGCCCATCTACGACGGCTACGGCCAGACCGAGACGGTGAACGTGGTCGCCAACTTCCGTTGCCTCCCCCTCCGCCCCGGATCGATGGGCAAGCCAGTCCCCGGCTACCAGGTGGACGTGGTCGACGACCACGGCGAGGTGCTGGCGGCGGGGGAGGAGGGGAACATCGCGGTGCGGGCCGCCCCGCGCCGCCCGCTGGGGCTGTTCGCCGGGTACTACCGCGATCCCGAGGCCACGGCTGCCTCCTTCCGCGGTGATTGGTACCTGACCGGGGACCGGGGCCGGAGGGACGAGGACGGCTACCTCTGGTTCGAGAGCCGGGCCGACGATGTCATCACCTCCTCCGCCTACAGGATCGGCCCCTTCGAGGTGGAGTCGGCGCTGGTCGAGCACCCAGCGGTGGCCGAGGCGGCCGTGGTCGGCAAGCCGGACCCGATGCGCACCGAGATCGTCACTGCCTTCGTGATTCTGGCCCCTGGGCACCAGGCATCGGACGAGCTGGCTCGGGATCTGCAGGAGCATGTGCGGCGGGTCACCGCGCCCTACAAGTACCCCCGAGAGATCCACTTCGTCTCAGAGCTTCCCAAGACCGTGAGTGGCAAGATCCGGCGCACAGAGTTGCGGGAGCGGCTGCGCCAGGGCGGCTAATCACCGGGCGGCCCTGGAGCGGGGTGGCGATCCCGCCGTCGCTCCCTGCCTTGATGATCAAGCTCAAGAGATGATCGCCGGGTGTCACTGGCCTCGCGTGCACCGTGCCTGGTTGGGCGTCAGGACCCGGTGACGCGCCCTTAACTCCCCCTTAGTATCCACGCGTTAAAAATGGTTTAAGGTGAGTGTCGAGATCGGGACCGGGCGCTGATGGCCAACGGCGCGGCCGGTCAGGGGGTGGCTGAGGCGCTCAATGAGGCGCCATTGGGACGCTTCCACCTGCGGGTCCTGCTGACGGCGGGCACCGGTTTCTTCACCGACGCCTACGACCTGTTCATCATCGGGGTGGCGATGGCTCTCCTCAAGGAGCAGTACCACCCCTCGGTCTTCGTGATCGGGCTGGTGGGCAGCACCGCCCTGATCGCCGCCCTGGTCGGGGCGACCATCTTCGGCAGGATCGCGGACATCTTCGGGCGCCGTGCTATCTACGGCCTAGAAGCCACCCTGATGGCGGTGGCCGCAGTCGGTAGCGCCCTTTCGCCCAACCTGGTCTGGCTGATCGCCTGGCGGTTTGTTCTGGGGGTCGGGATTGGGGGTGACTACCCGGTCAGCGCGGTGATCATGAGCGAATACTCGAACCGCAAGGACCGGGGTCGGTTGGTGAGCATGGTGTTCTCCATGCAGGCTCTCGGATTGGTTACGGGCCCCCTGGTGGCGCTGATCATTCTGGCCGCGGGGGTGCCCCACGACATCGCCTGGCGGCTGATGCTGGGCCTGGGCGCGCTGCCCGCTTTGGCAATCATCTACCTGCGGCGGCGGCTGCCGGAGTCTCCCCGCTACATGAGCCAGGTTCAGGGGCGCGATGCCGAAGCAGCCGTGGCCTTGCGTACGTACACCAGGGAGGAGCTGACCGCCGCCACGCGGGCCTCGAGTGGGTCCCGCTCTCGGCTGAGCCTGCGGCAGCTGGTTACCACCCCGCGGTACCTCATGCTCTTGGCGGGTACCGCCGGTTCCTGGTTCCTCCTCGACTACACGTTCTACGGGAACAGCATCTCGTCACCGCTGGTGCTGAAGGCGCTCGCGCCCCACGCCGGGCTCATCGAGGACACTGCCCTCACCCTGTTGGTCTTCGCCCTATTCGCGCTTCCGGGCTACGTGGTGGCCTTCATCAACATCGACCGGATCGGCCACCGGCGACTGCAATTCATCGGTTTCGCGGTCATGGCGGTGGCCTTCTTGGCCATCGGGATGATCCCCAAGATCACCCACGAAGTGCTGCCGTTTGTGGTGATCTTCGGGGTCAGCTACTTCTTCACGGAGTTCGGCCCCAACACCACCACCTTCGTCCTGCCGGCGGAGCTGTACCCGGTGGCAGCTCGCACCACTGCGCACGGGATCTCGGCCGGTACGGGCAAGGTGGGTGCCTTCGTGGGGACCTTCACGTTTCCGCTGGTGCTCAGCGTTCTGGGCCTGTCGGGAGTGATGCTCATCGCCGCCTCCACCGCTTGCCTCGGCTTCCTCGTGACCTTCCTGCTGCCTGAACCGAGTGGACGGACTCTGGAGGAGGCGAGTCAGGGGGAGAGATCAGCCGTGGAGCCGGCCATGGAGCCCATCTCCGCCTGAGGACCGATGCGCCGTCCCCGACCGTCGGCGGCAGCCGACACCCAGCCGCAGGCACCTCGCCACCACCTCCGCCCCTCAGCAAGCGCATATCCGGGCTCACGGCGCCGATGTCCCGGGAACGGTCGGCTTGCACCGTCCCCGGCTCAGGAGCTAGACTGTTAGCACTCGCCCCTAGCGAGTGCTAATTGGTAAGGAGGAGTGCTCATGAGCCTCAAGCTTCGTCCCCTGGCCGACCGTGTGGTGGTGAAGCCCCTGGAGCGCGAGGAGACCACCAAGAGTGGCATCGTGCTCCCCGACACCGCCAAGGAGAAGCCCCAGGAGGGGCTGATCGAGGCCGTCGGGAACGGCAAGTACAACGAGCAGACCGGGCAGCGGGTGGAGCTCGACGTCAAGGTCGGGGATCGGGTGATCTACGCGAAGTACGCGGGATCCGAGATCAAGATCGACGACCAGGAGTACCTCATCCTGTCCGAGCGTGACGTCCTGGCGGTGGTCTCGCCCAACGGCAAGGGCTGAGATCGTGCGCCGCGGCCCCCGGTGGGGCCGCGGCCCTCGCGAGTTAAGCATGGAGGCGTGACCCTTGACAGCCAAGCAGCTCAAGTTCGACGACGCCGCCCGGGAGGCTCTGCTCCGGGGTGCGGCTCAGGCGGCGCAGGTGGTGCGGCCCACCCTCGGACCGAGGGGCCGGGCGGCGGTGCTGGACCGCAAATACGGGAGCCCCCAGGTAACCAACGACGGGGCGACGATCCTGCGCGACCTGGAGCTTGCCGACCACTTCGAGAACATGGGGGCACAGCTGCTGGCCGAGGCCTCCAAGCGCACCAATGATCGGGCCGGTGATGGCACCACCACCGCCGCCGTCCTGGCCGAGGCCATGCTCCGCGAGGGGTTGCACAACCTCCAGTCGGGAGCTTCGGCGACGGCTCTGAAGCGGGGGATGGACCTGGCCGTGGGTGCTTCGCTGCGCGAGCTGGACCGCCTCAGCCGGCCGCTGGAGGGGCGAGCTGACACCGAGAGGGTGGCGACCATCTCCAGCGGCAGCCACGAGGTCGGGGCCATGATCGCCGAGGCCATGGAGAAGGTGACGGCCGATGGCGTGATCACGGTGGAGGAGGGCTCCAGCCTGGAGACAGAGATCGAGGTGGTGGAGGGCATGCAGTTCGACCGGGGCTGGGTGTCGCCCTACCTGGTGACCGACCAGAAAAGTATGGAGGCGGTGCTGGAGAGCGCTCTGATCCTCATCACCACCAAGAAGATCTCCGCGGTCAAGGATCTGCTGCCGGCGCTGGAGCTGTCGGTGAACGCGGCCCGCCCCCTCCTTGTGGTTGCCGAGGACCTCGAGGGGGAGGCTCTCGCCACCCTGGTGGTCAACCGGATGCGGGGGACCGTGAGTGCCTGCGCAGTCAAGGCGCCGGGCTTTGGGGATCGCCGTACGGCGATGCTCCAGGATCTCGCGGTGCTCACCGGGGCGCAGCTGATCTCGGACGACCTCGGACTGACCCTGGAGGGGGTGAGTCTCGGCCAGCTGGGAAGCGCCCGAAGGGTCGTCATCACCAAGGACGACACGACGGTGGTGGACGGTGGTGGGGCGCCCGCCGCGGTGCAGGAACGGGTCCGGGAGATCGATCGGCAGATCGAGGAGACTGACTCTGACTGGGACCGGGAGAAGCTCCAGGAGCGCAAGGCCCGACTGGTCGGGGGAGTCGCCGTGATCCGGGTTGGCGCTGCCACGGAGACCGCCCTCAAGGAGCGCAAGGAGAGGGTGCAGGACGCGCTGGAGGCCACCCGAGCGGCGGTGGAGGAGGGGGTGCTCCCCGGTGGCGGGCGCAGCCTGTTGGCCTGCCGAGCCGTCCTCGATGGGCTGGGGGGCGATGACGACGAGCGGGCCGGTGTCTCGGTTGTCCGGCGGGCGCTGGAGCAGCCGCTGCGCCAGCTCGCTGCCAACGCCGGAATGGAGGGCGGGACGGTCGTCGAGAAGGTGGCCGCCATGGGGCCGACCGAGGGGGTGGACTTGGAGACACTACGTTTCGGAGACCTCCTGGAGATGGGGATCATCGACCCGGCCAAGGTGGTCAAGACCAGCCTGGAGAGCGCCAGCTCGGTGGCCGGCATGCTGCTCACCACCCAGGTGCTCGTGGCCGACCAGCCCGAGCCTCCGGCTCCGATGCCCGCGGGGGGAGACCCCGGCATGGGTGGCATGGGTGGTATGGGTGGCATGGACGGGATGGACGGCATGGATGACATGGACTTCTGAGGCCCTGTAGGCCGCAGAATGTCGCCATGCCCCCGACCCGCCAGCTGCTAGCGGCCGCCTGCCAATACGCCCCTTCAGTCGGCGACCTGCCCGGCAACCGCCTCTTGGCGGAGCGCTGGATACGACGGGCAGCGGCAGCCGGGGCGCGGCTGGTCGTGCTCCCGGAGCTGGCCGCCTCCGGCTACACCTTCCAGAGCCAGGAGGAGGCGGCCGCTTGCGCCGAGGGCCGGGACGGGCCGACCGTCTCAGGCTGGGTGGCACTTTGCCGGGAGCTTGACGTTCATCTTGTCGCCGGGTTCGCCGAGGCAGCCGGCGACCAGCGGTTCAACTCGGCCGCGGTGGTGGGGCCCTCGGGGCTGGTGGGGGTGTACCGCAAGGCCCATCTCTTCAACGACGAGAAGAGCTTCTTTTCGCCCGGGGACTCTGGTTTCCTGGTCTTCGACATCGGCTCCTGCCGCCTCGGGGTGCTGATCTGCTATGACCTCTGGTTCCCGGAGGCTGCCCGCGTGCTCACCCTGCGGGGCGCGGAGGTGGTCGCGGTCCCGACCAACTGGGTCGCCAACTTCCGCAGCCCGGCCGTGGACGGACGAGGCTGGACCATGGGCGACTACGCCAGCGTGGGGGTGGCCACCCAGAACCAGGTCTTCGTGGTGGCCGCCGACCGCATCGGGTCCGAGCGCGGGGTGGACTTTGTCGGCTGCAGCTGTGCGGTGGCCCCCAACGGGACGATGCTGGCCGGACCGGCCACCGAAGGGGACGATCAGCTGCTGGTGGTCGAGTTGAACCTTGAATGGGTGGCCAGGGCGAGGCAGCGGACCCCGCGCAACCACACCCTGGAGGACCGTCGGCCGGAGCTGTACGCGCCCCTTCTCGACGGGCAGGGGAGGTGACGCCAGGGGGGATCGCTGGGGAGCTGGCGGCCGCCGACCTGCTGGCGGGGCTCAACCCGGCCCAGGCTGAGGCGGTGACCGCTCCGGACGTGCCGCTGCTGGTGCTGGCCGGCGCCGGCTCCGGGAAGACGCGGGTCCTCACCCACCGGGTCGCCTACCTGGTGGCCACCCAGCGAGCCCAGCCCTCACGAGTGTTGGCGGTGACCTTCACCAACAAGGCGGCGAGGGAGATGCGCTCCCGCCTGAGTGCGCTCCTCGAGGGCGGCGTCGAGGGGATGTGGCTGGGCACCTTCCACGCCATGGGGGCGCGCATGCTGCGGCAGCGGGGGGAGCTTGCCGGAGTGCCCCGGGACTTTGTCATCTACGACGAGGGTGACCGCGCCGCGGTGATGAAGGAGGCCATGTCCCAGGCCGGCGTGGACGAGAAGCGCTTCAGCCTGGCCTCCATCTCGGCTGAGATCTCGAGGGCCAAGAACGACCTCCGGGGACCGGAGGAGTTCACCCTGGCGGCCCGCGGTTTTGTGGAGTCTCAGGCGGCTCGTGTCTATCCCCGATACGAGGCCCTGCTGGAGACCAACCGAGCCCTAGACTTCGACGACCTGCTGCTCAAGGTGGTTCGGCTGCTCGAGTCCTCGGGAGAGGCGCTGGACCGCTACCGCGACCGCTTCCGTCATGTGCTGGTGGACGAGTACCAGGACACCAACCGGGCCCAGTACCGCATCCTGGGCCTCCTGGTCGGCGAGCACCGCAGGGTGACGGTGGTGGGGGACCCGGACCAATCGGTGTACAGCTGGCGGGGCGCAGACCTGCGCAACATCCTGGAGTTCCAGCGGGACTACCCCGACGCGCTGGTGGTGCCGCTGGAGCAGAACTACCGCAGCACCGCGGCCATCCTCCGGGCGGCAGGGGCGGTGATCCGGGAGAACACCATGCGGCTGGACAAGGGGCTCTGGACCGCCGGCCCGGAAGGGGACCCGGTGCAGGTTGGCCAGTTCTACGATGAGCGGGAGGAGGCGTCCGCGGTGGCGGCCGAGGCGCGGCGCCTCCACGGCCTGGGGGAGCTCGCCTGGGGAGATGCGGCAGTCCTGTACCGGACCAACGCCCAGTCGCGGGCCCTGGAGGAGGTCCTCCTCCGGGAGGGGATCCCCTACCGTCTCATCGGCGGCCTTCGCTTCTACCAGCGCAAGGAGGTGAAGGATGTCCTCGCCTACCTGCGCCTTTTGGCCAACCCGTCGGACCGGGTGGCCTTCGAGCGGGTCATCAACGTGCCCCGCCGGGGCGTGGGAGCGCAGTC
>JAJYXT010000075.1 GCA_021801645.1 bacterium | reverse complement strand
CGTGCCCCAGCAGTCGCAGCTGCCAGGCCGCGGTGAGGCCGGCGGGTCCGGAGCCCACGATCGCCACCCGCTTCCCGGTCGTCGATCCGGGCTCGACTCCCAGGGGGAGCTCGGACTGGTAGTGGGTATCGGCGACGAAACGCTTGATCCGGCGGATCGGCACCGGTCCCTCAAGCGACCCGCGCGAGCAGCCGTCCTCACACGGCGCGAAACAGGCCCGCCCGAGGCTGCCCACCAGGGGAGTGCTCTCCAGGACCAGGTTGAACGCCTTCTCGTACTCACCACTCCGCGCCAGGGAGACGTACCCATGGGCCTTGATGCCGGCCGGGCAGTCGAAGGTGCAGGGCGACGTGCCCGGCCGTTCGATGACCGCCTTCTTGGGCACGGCCTGGGGGAAGGGGATGTAGGCGGCCCGCCTGGACACCAGGTCGGCGTTGAACTGGTCGGGGACGGCCACCGTGCAGGCCTGCTCACAGAGCTGGCAGCCGGTGCAGGCGGCCTCGTCGACGAAGCGCGGGTTCTGGCGGATCGAGACCGAGAAGGTGCCATCTTGGCGGCGCTGGATCCGCTCCACCTCCGCGTAGGTGCGGACGGTGATGTTGGGGTGGTGGATGGTCGCCGCCATCTTGGGCGTGGAGATGCAGCTGGCGCAGTCCAGGGTGGGGAACACCTTGCTGAGGAGGATCATCTTCCCCCCCACCGAGGCCTCCTTCTCGACCACCAGGACCCGATAGCCCATGTCCCCCAGCTTGAGGGCGGACTCCATCCCCCCGATGCCGCTTCCAATCACCAGGACGTCGTAGTCCATGGTCATGCCGCCCGAACCGGTCCCAGCTCCAGAAGCTGAGCGTCGAACTCGTGCATGTACTTGACGAAGGGCTCGGCGCAGACCGAGCAGATGGCAGCCATCTTGAGGCGCTCCGGGGCGTACCCCTTCTCCGCCATCATCGCCTGCGCCCTCTCGAACACTTTGGCCGACCGCTCCGAGCAGTCGGTGAGGTAGCTGCACTCCTCGCCGTCGGAGGCGATGAAGACCCCATCGAACCCCTGGTCGAAGGCGTAGGCGATCCACTCCGGGGCGATCCCGCTGCTGCAGGGCACCGCGATCGTCATCGCCCGGGGCGAGTAGTGGAGATGCGAGCTGCCCGCCAGGTCGATCCCCGGATCCGAGATGTTATTGGTGGAGAACACCAGGATCTTGGGGCTGAAGTTGGTTCCCGCCGTGGGCGCCGGAGGCGCCATGGTGGTTGCCACGGCCGGTTACTTCATCCTCCTCACGAAGCACTTGAAGTAGCCCTGCTCGTCCACCACGCCAAGGAACTCGTGTCCCATCTTGGCCGCCCAGGCCGGAAGGTCCTTCTTGGTTCCGGAGTCGGTGGAGAGCACCGCCATCACCTCGCCGACCTTGACCTCGACGATCCCCTTCTTGGCCGCCAGGATGGGACCGGGGCAGGAGGTTCCCCGGGCGTCGACCGTCTTCTGGGCCTCCAACGCCGTCAGCTGCTCGACTGCCATCATGGGTCACCTCCTCGGCGCTCCGGCGCCGCTCTCTTGATCGGGTGATCCCAGCGTAGGTTCGGCCTCAGCGCGCACTACAGCAGGGAATCACCCAGTACCCCCCGGGGTTCACGCCCGCCCGCCCTCAGGTGGAGGAGGACAGCGCCGGGGAGGGAGCGGGCGCTAGAGTCTTGGCGTGGACACTGAACCCAGCTTCATGGCCGCACATCTGCTGGATTGCCTCGGGACGGCCATGACTGGCGGCCCCAGCGAGGAACTCGCCCCCTACCGGGCAGGCGCCGCAAAGCTCGGCTCCGACGAGCGGGCCGAGTGGCGCCGCGCCTTCGTGTGCGCCCGCTGGGCGGTTGACGTCGCCTCGCAACCGGGGCACGGCCACCTGGCCCACATCCTGTCCACCTCTCATGAGGCCGTCCGACTCTTCGGCGACGCCGTGGCCACGGAGACGGAGCGCCTCGTCCCGGAGGCGGGCTGGCGGGTGTCCGCCCAGTTTGCCGCGGAGATCGCCTGGGTGGACGAGGCGTGCCGGCTGGCCGGCGAGGTGGCCCGGGAGCACGGCTGGGAGGCCGTCCCGTGGCGCCGCCTAGTGGAGTCAGTCCTGGCGGTGCCGGACCCGGGGCCCCAGCCCGCCTGACGGTCGGGCTGGGGAACCCGGCCGGTCAGACGTCCTTGGCACCCCCCTCAGCCAGCCGGGCTTGGGCGGCAGCCAGCCGGGCCCCGGGGACCCGGAAAGGCGAGCTGGACACGTAGTCCAGGCCGAGGCGCTCGCAGATGGCGATCGACTGGGCGTCGCCCCCGTGCTCACCGCAGATCCCCACCTCCAGGTCCGGTTTCGTCCCCCTCCCCTCCTCGACCGCCAGACCCATGAGGCGGCCGACACCGTCCGGGTCCAGGTGCTCGAAGGGATTGGCGGGCAGAACGCCGTCCTCGACGTAGCGGCGCAGGAACTTGCCCTCGGCATCGTCCCGCGAGACACCAAAAGTCATCTG
>JAJYXT010000015.1 GCA_021801645.1 bacterium | reverse complement strand
TCCCGATCTCGTCCAGCAGCTCGAGCGCCCGGCTGGGCGCACCGCCGTGCAGCGGGCCGCTCAGGGCGCCGATGGCGCCCACCAGGCAGGCACCCAGATCCGCGCCGGTTGACGCGATCACCCGGGCGGTGAAGGTGGAGGCGCTGAAACCATGGTCGATGGTGGAGGTCAGGTAGTGCTCGATGGCATCCGCATGCACCGCGGACGGCTGGACCCCGCTCAGCATCCAGAGGTAGTTGGCGCCCGCGCCCAGGTCCGGCCGGGGTGGAACCGGCTCCTCCCCCTGGCGCAGGCGGTGCAGCGCGGTGAGAAGGGTGGGGGCCAGCGCAGCGACGAACAGGGCGTCCGCCCGCCGCGCCGGCTGGTCTATGTCATAGAGAGGCCTGAGGCCACGCTCTGAGGCGGCCAGTGAGACGGCGGTCCTCAGCCCCTCAAGCGGTTCGGACGCTCCGGCGATGGCCGGCAGTGCCCGCATCACCAAGGGGCTGGCGGAGCGGAGCGGCCGGACCTCGGCGGCGAAGGCCTCCCGCTCAGCCCGATCGCGGGGAAGCTCGCCGTCGAGCAGCAGCCGCCAGCAGTCCTCCAGAGTTCGCCTCTCGGCCAGCTCCACCGCGGAGTACTGGCGGTAGTGGTAAAAACCCTCCTCCCCGCGGACGTCGCTGACCTCGGTGTCGGCGACGACGACCCCCTTCAGGCCGGGCGGCGTCGGGGCAGGTCCGATCGAGAGCATGGGGATGAGCTCAGCCAGCGAGATCACTCCCACGACCTCGCCGCCCGAGGTGACAGCCAGGTGCCCCGACCCGGGACGGGCCAGCGTCCGGAGAGCCGTGCTCAGGTCCTCTGAGGCGTCGATCGTCCCCAGGAGGGGGCGCATGGCGTCCGATACCTGGAAACCCGGCCGGTCCAGAGCCGCCACGGCGGCATCGGGCTCGCTCAGCGTGCCCAGCGGGTCACCGTCCTTGAGCACGACCGCCGCGGCGACCTCCTCCGCCCGCATCCGCGAGAGCGACTCCCCGAGGGGTGCCTCCGGACGAACCAGCAGTACCGGCCTCGCCATCACCGTGCTCACCTGCTGCACAGCCCCACCCTAGCTACCGGGCTGGCTATAGTCAATCTTGATTATCATCAAGTCAATGTCAGGGCTGACGGCCCAGGAGGCTGCCGAGCGGCTTGGGGTCAAGCTCGCCACCCTGTATGCCTACGTCAGCCGGGGGGCACTCCACCGCTGGCGCGAGCCCGGCTCCCGACAGAGTCACTTCGATCCGGCCGAGGTAGAGGAGCTGGCCCGGCGGGGCAAGCCCCGCCGGTCGAGTTTGCCCCTGGCCCTCGACCTGGTGGTTCGCTCGCGGCTTACCGAGATCGCCTACCAGGACCTCCGCTATCGGGGGGTGAGCGCGCTGGGGCTGGCGGAGTCGGCTCGGTTCGAGGAGGTGGCAGAGTGGCTGTGGACGGCTGCAAGGGCCGAGACGATGGCCCCCTGGCCGGCACCACACCTGGAACTTCCAGAAGTGGGTTCGGCTCGGGACCGGCTCCGGCTCGCGGTGGTCCTGCTCTCCGCGGGGGACCCCCTCCGCGCCGACCTCTCGCTGCCGGCGGTGGTGGAACGCGGGCAGAGGGTGATAGCGGCGATGGTCGCCGCCGCCGGCCCGTCCGGCGAGCCGGCCCCGGCCACCGTCGCCGGCCGGCTCTGGGGCGCCCTGACCCAGCTTCCCGCCACCTCCGAGCGCATCGGGGCGCTTAACTCCGCCCTGGTGCTGCTCGCCGACCACGAACTGGCGGCCTCCACGGTGGCGGCGCGCGTCGCCGCCTCCGCCCGGGCCGACCCTTACTCGGTGCTTCTGTCCGGCATGGGGGCCATGGCCGGAAGCCTGCACGGAGGCGCCCCCCTCCGGGCGCGGGAGCTGCTGGAGGCCTCGCTCGAGTCTGGGCCCGCGGCCTCCCTGGCCCGCTCCGCCGAGGCCCACGGCCACCTCCCCGGGTTTGGCCACCCGTTGTACCCCGGTGGGGACCCCCGGGCCCGGCTGCTGCTCACACTCATCGAGCGGGCGGCACCCGGCTCGGTACTCTGCGCAAAGGCGAAGGCGGTGATCTCCACGGCCCGAGAGACTGCCGGGGTCGAGCCCAACGTCGATCTTGCACTGGCGCTCCTCACCATGGAGGCGCAGATGCCAACCGAAGCTCCGGAGGTGATCTTCACGGTGGCGCGGGCCGCCGGCTGGCTGGCCCACGCCCTGGAGGAGTACCAGGAGCCACCGCTGCGGTTCCGCGCCCGGGCAGTCTCACGCGCCTGAGCGCCCGGGGGCGCTGATGTCCGGTACCGAGCCAGCAGAGATGGCTACCGGGGGAGGCCTTCCTCCGGCGCCAGGGCCGGGCGCTGGGTGGGCTGGATCAGGAAGATCCAGACGTCCCAGAGGGAGTGGCTGACGACCAGGCTGGTCATGGGGACCCCGGCCGCGGCGAGGCCGGACCAGCTGACCCCGGCCACAGTGGCGGCGGCGATCAGGGTCCGGTTGCCGGTGACCAGGTGGGCGCCGCCGTACAGCAGCCCGGCCGCCGCCGCCGCCCGGACCGGGCCCATCCGCCGCTGCAGCGAGCGCTGGAGCAGCCCCCTCCAGAAGAGCTCCTCGGCCGGCCCCACCACCAGGGCCAGGCGCAGCGCCAACTCCCGGTGGGGCCGCAGCTCGCCCAGCCGGTAGATGTCCGCGATCTCCTCCCCGCCCCCGGGGAGGACCCGCCGGGCGATCCGGTCCCCCACCTGGAACGCGGCGTACAGCCCGCCCGCGATCGCCCCCCCGAGGGCCACCTCGCGGACCCTGGGCCTCCTGCGCAGCAGAGACGGCTCCAGGACCAGCGCCACCAGTCCGAGCGAGGCGCCGGTCCGGGTCATGCGCGGCCAGAAGCGGTCGCGGGGGCCCCGGAAGGTGGCCGCGAAGGCGCCGTAGGCGCCCAAGGTGACCAGGCTGGTGAGGGCGGAGCGGCGGCTCAAGGCGGCCTCAAGCCCCTGGGTGCCAGACCGCGGTGACCGCCAGCCCGACCACCAGGAGAGCGCCGAAAGCGGCGTGCAGCTGCGCCGTCTGGAGATCGATGAGGGAGATGGCCCGCTGCTGGCCCATGGCGCCCAGCTCGGAAGACCGGAGGGCCCGAACGAAGAGGGGCAGCGAGAGCACCGCCAGAAGGCTGAGCCGGGGGAGGGCTCCCACGGCCACGGCGGCCACCAGCGCCAGGTAAGCCCCCACCAGCAGCGCCACATACAGCCCGTGGGCAAACCGCCGCCCGGCGCGGATGGAGAGGGTGCTGATCCCCGCGCGGGCATCCTCGCCGATGTCCCGCCACTCGTTGCCATGGAGGATGGCGGTCACCAGGAGGCCGATGGGGAGGCTGATCACCCCGGCGGTGAGTGACCACCTGCCGGTGATGGCGAAGAACCCTCCCAGGACCATGAGTGGCCCCATGAGGACGAAGACCAGGGGCAGTCCGGCGGCCCGGTACTTGTACTGGAGAGGAGGCGCGGTGTAGCCCCACCCGCCGATCAGGCCCACCAGCCCGAGGACGGCCAGCTCCCAACCCCGGGCCACGATCAGGGCCACCCCCAGCAGGGCCGAGATGGCGAACGCCGAATACGCCAGCCGGAAGGCGGCGCGCTCGGTGACCCGTCCGGTCACCAGCGCCAGGCTGGCCCGAGGGGAGGTGATGGAGTCCAGCCCCTTGCGCACGTCGTAGATCTCGTTGATCACGTTGGTACCCACCTGGAGCAGCACCCCGGCAGCAAGGGCCATGGCAAAGAGGGGCCAGACGATCTTGTGCTCAGCGAGGGCCAGGGCGCCGGCGGCCGCCACCGGGGTCGCCGAAGCGGTGAGGCTGAAGGGGCGGACCACCTCGAGCAGGCCGCGCAGACGGCGCCGGAGGCCGATACCCTCGCGGTCCGAGCTGGAGAGTTGGGTGCGGTACGCCACCTCGCGCTCGGCGGCCGGGCCCACGGCGGCGCACAGCACCGCTGCGTCGACCACCTGCTCCACCTGCTCGAGCTCCTGGAGCACCGGCTGGAGGATGGGAAGGCCCATCCCCGCCTGGCGGAACTGGTCCGCCCGCTGGGCGATCTCCTCCCGGGTGCCACAGAGCAGGAAGGCGTCGACCAGGTCGTCGGGGATGATCCGGGCCGCCCCGGTGTAATCCTCCTCCTGCCACTTGGCAAAGATCGCCTGGCGGATGGTGGGGTCCAAACCGGCCCGGATCATGGCCGGCTCGGACTGCACCGAGAGCATGTAGATGACGAAGGGCTCCCGCTTGGCCCGGTCCAGCGCGGCCCGGCGGCTGGAGTCGGCCAGTGCCAGGAGGTACCCGGCCAGCTCCACCTCTCCCTCCGGCCGGCCGGCCAGCTTCTCGGCGGCGCGGATCCGGCGGACACCCACCTCGAAGGCGGGAAGGGACTCCGCCGGCCTGGCCAGAAAGCCGTCCGCGACGCGGCCTGCGAGTTCGTGGAAGGCCCGGCGATAGCCAGCCACCCAGATCGGCACCCGGTGGGGCGGGGCGAACATCGGCTCCAGGTCGGGAAGTCCCTCGGCCGTGGTCAGCCTCTCCCCCGCCCAGAGCCGGCGCAGGTCATAGATCGCCTGCTCCACCTTCTGGGTGGCGGCCAGAGGGTCGTAGGGAATGCCCATCTGCAGGAGCCGAAGCGGCAGCGCCGAGCCCAGGGTGAGGATCACCCGCCCGGGCGCCAGGTCGTCCAGCGCGGAAACGGTCATGGCCAGCAGGACTGGGTGCCGGGTGTTGGGATTGAGCGCTCCCAGCGCCACCCGCACCCGGGGGACCTCGGCCGCCACGGCGGTGGCGTAGGTGACGGCGTCCCGCTCGAAGTAGGACTCGTGGAACCAGACCGAGTCCAGCCCGGCCACCTGCGCCCGCCTAGCGTAGTCCACGGCCTGCCGCAGGTCGCCCCGGCCGGCCAGGCCCAGCCCCACCGGCAGCAGCCCCTCAGCCACAGGCCACGCTCGCCGGCGGCTCCTCGAAACCTGGCGGGCGCCCTCCGGGAATCACCTGGTCAGGTTAGCGGCTGAGGGGTCAAGCTGCCCGAGCGGTCAGCTCCGGAAGCGCTCCCGCAGCGCCGCCAGCCGCCGGCGGTATTCCTCCTCATCGATCTCCCCGCGCGCCAGCCGCTCTGAGAGGATCATCTCGGCCGGGTCAGGTGCCCCGGCCGCGGCCACCGGGCGCGAGCGCTGGAAGATGAGGAAGCCCACCGCCACCACCGCAGCGACCAGGAGCAAAAACAGCACCAGCATCAGCCACCAGTGATCCCCCACGGGCCCGGGACCGTATCGGTAGAACATCCCAGATCGCCTCCTTTGGGGAGCTCAGGCCGCCCCGAGATCACCTTACCCCACCCAGCTCAGAGTCAGCTGAGAGAGGTTGGCACCACCACGTCGTCCCGGCTTTGATCTGCAGGCCCCGAACCGGCTGAGGAGGCGGCCGGCTTGCGCCCCGATCCGCGGTCCGGCGGCCCCTGCCGCCGTCCGGCCAGCCGGGTGGCGGAGAGCACGGCGGCCAGCGCCATGAACGCCATGGAGGTGTAGAAGGCGGCGTGCAGGCCCCCCGTGAAGACCTGGGAGAGATGGGGGTTGAGCCGGGTCGTGCCCACGAAGATGGCAAAGGCGAGGCCCTTGGGAATGGCCCGGGCCGCGACCAGGATGGCCACGGTGAAGGAGAAGACCATCCCCACGTTGGCGAAGGTGCGCAGCAATCCGGAGGCCGTGCCGAAGGCCCGCCCCGGCGCCACCTTCATCACCGCGGCGTTGTTGGCCGGGAAGAAGCCTCCACCGCCGACCCCGTTCACCACCGCCGCCAGAGCCACCACCCAGAGGGGCGTGGCCACCCCCAGGCCGGAGTAGACCCAGAGGGCAAGGATCTCGACGGCGAGACCCACGGTGGCCGGCCATACCACCCCCACCCGGTCCGAGAGACGGCCGGCCACCGGGCCGACGACTCCTCCCACTAGGTACCCGGGCACCAGGAGCAGGGAGGCGTCCAGCGGGCTGAGCCGGCGGACTCCCTGCAGGTACATGATCACCAGGAAGAGGACGGCGAAGTTGGCCAGGGACTGGAAGAGCGCCGCCAGCAGGGTCGGGCTCATGGTCGGGATGCGGAAGATCGAGAACGGCACCATGGGAGCTGGGCTGCGGATCTCGATGACCACGAAGGCGGCGAGCAACACCAGCCCGCCTCCCAGGAACGCCAAGACCGCGCCGTCCAGGGCGGAGGTGGTGAGCTGGGTCATGGCCCAGAGCACGCCGAAGAGCCCCATCCCCAGGGTGAGCATCCCCGCCCAGTCCAGGCGCTGGCGCGAGCGGCTGTCGGTGTCATGGAGTACCCGCAGCGCCAGCCCGAAGGCCACAAGGCCAGCAGGAACGTTGATCCAGAAGATCCAGCGCCAGGAGAGGTAGGTGATGATCATCCCGCCCAGGAGGATCCCGGTCACCGCCCCCACGTTCCAGCCGATGGAGTTGTAGCCGTAGGCGCGGCCGCGCACATCGGGGGGAAAGGTGTCGGCGATCACCGCCCCGCTGTTGGCGGTGATCAGGGCCCCACCCACCCCCTGGAGCACCCGGAAGGCGATGATGGTTACCTCGTTGTCGGCCAGGGCGCAGAGGGCCGAGCCCACGATGAAGACCAAAAATCCAGCCTCGTACATCCGCACCCGGCCGAACATGTCCCCGAGCCGCCCGACCTGGGTCGCCAGCAGGGTGATCACCAGCAGGTAGCCGATCACCACCCAGATCACATGAGCCAGCGGCACGTGGAGGGCGCGCTCCATCTCCGGCAGGGCGAGAACCACGATGGTGGTGTCGATCGCCGCCATCAGGACGCCGATGACGATCACCGTGAGGGCGAGGCCGGTGCGGGGGCGGGCGGGCTCGGTCGCGGTCAGTGCCACGCGCGCCCCCAGCCGGGGGTGGTGCCGCTGCCCGTCCGTTCCCCATGGTGATCACCCGGTGAACCTCCCCAAGACGGGAGTGGCTCGAATGCCTCAGCTTGCCGGTGCACTCCCCCTAGTCAACCACGCTCGACCGGGGTCGCCCGCGCCGGACTCTGAGGCGAAGCCAGCGGCGAACCTGGCGCCTTCCTGGCCGAAATGGTCCGCGGCGAGGGTCTGATACCGGGTCCCGCGGCTGTCCGGCGCGCTAGCTGGCAGCCGCCGCGCCGGCTCGGGCTCGTCCAGGGAGAGCCCCCAAGTGGGCCAGCCCTGTGCCCAGCACCACGGCGCCAAGCACCACGGCACCAGCGCCCATCACGAACGGGGCCCTCGGTCCCACGTGGACCGCCAGCTGGCCGGCCAGGAAGGGAGCCAGCGCCCCCCCGATCCAGCGCACGAAGTTGTACCCCGCCGACGCCACCGGACGCTCCGCCGAGCTGACGGTCATCGCCGCCTGGGTCACCAGCGTGTTGTTCACCCCGAGGACCGCACCCGAGACGACGACGGCGGCGATCACCCCCAACCTGGGCGCCAGCGCCATCACCGCCAGCAGCAGGGTGAGGCAGGTGAGAACCCCGAAGAGCGGGATGACGGTGCCGAATCGCCTCTCCAGGCGGGGGGCGAGGAGCACCGAGCTGAGCGCCAGGAGCAGCCCCCACCCGAAGTAGATGAGGCCGAGGACATGGACGCTCTGGTCGATGACGAATGGCGTGTAGGCGAGGATGGTGAAGAAGCCGAAGTTGTAGAAGAGCGCCATCACCGCGATGGTCCGCAGACCCGGGTCCCGCACCGCCCGCAGAGGGTCCAGCAGAGAGGTGCGCCGGTGGGGTCGGGGCACGGGGCCGAGCATGGTGAGCACCAGAACGAACCCGATGGCCATCAAGGTCGCGGTGCCGAAGAACGGCCCCCGCCAGCTGATGCCGCCAAGGACTCCACCCACGAGCGGCCCCATGGAGATGCCCAGCCCGAGCGCGGACTCGTAGAGGATGATCGCGCCCGGGATCCCCCCGCTGGCGGAGCCCACGATCACCGCGAGCGCGGTGGCGATGAAGAGGGCGTTGCCGAAGCCCCAACCCGCCCGCATCCCCACCAGCTCCCCGACGCTTCCCGAAGAGCCGGACAGCGACGCGAAGATGACGATCACGGCCAGGCCGACCAGAAGAGTCGGGCGGGAGCCGATCCGGGTGGACACGAAGCCGGTGACCAGCATCATCACCGCGGTCACGGCGAAGTAGCTGGTGAACAGCAACTCCACCTGGCTGGGGCTGGCCCTCAGCCCCCGGGCGATGGAGGGCAGTATGGGATCCACCAGCCCGATGCCCATGAAGCCGACGACGCAGGCGAACGCCACCGCCCAGACCGCCCGGGGCTGATGCCAGACGCTAACCGAGACCCCCGAGTGCCCGGCTCCGGGACTCAACGGTGGCCGGTGCCCCGGCGCTCGGCCCAGTCCCGCTCCAGCTGGCGCAGGGCGGGCAGAGCCGCCGCGATCTGCGCCAGCTGTTCACGGCTCAGCGCTCCCAGCCGCATGGCCAGCAGCCGGGTGCGGGCCGCGGCCACCTCGTCCAGCACCCGCCGGCCCGGCTCGGTCACCTCGACCAGGACCGCCCGGCCGTCCGTCGGGTCGGGTCGGCGACGCACCCAGCCGGACTCCTCCATTCGCGAGATCAGCCCGGTGGCGGAGGCCCCGCTCACCCCCTGGGAGGCGGCGATCTGGGAGACCCGCTGGGAGCCATCCCGGACCAGGTGGAGGAGGATCTGGGCCTGGCTGACCCCCACCCCGGTGGCAGAGGCCATCTCCCGCCTCCAGCTGACCGTGATCGAGGTGAGGACCGGGCGCAGCTCTGAGGCCAGCCGCTCCGGTCCGATCGCGGCGCTCTCGAGCCCCATCCGCCGAAGTATATCGGTAGCCTAGCTAATGGTCTAGCCGATGTCCCCCCGAGCGCGGGCCAGGGCGGCCGCCGTGATCAATTCGACCAGGGTGGGACCGGGGATCGCGGTCGCATCCAGGTAGAGGTGGTAAAGGCGCGGGGAGCCGACGTCCACCTTGTAGAAGTGGCGGAGGTAATGCCGCCGGACCAGGTCGGTGTCCCGTTGGGCCCGCCGCGCCTCGCGTTCCCCCAACCCGCTCTCCGCCATGACCAGGGCGAGGCGGCGCTCCGCCGGCCCGTCCAGGCGAACGTGGAGGGCGCCGCGTGCCTCCCTCAGCACCACCTGGGCGCCGCGGCCGAGGATCACCACGCCGTGCCGAGCTGCCCGGCGCATCACCGACTCAGTGTGATTCAGGTACTCCCACTCGCTGGTGAACGGCTCCAGCGGGTCGGGGACGCCCAGCCAGGCCGAGCCGAGGGGGGCGAAGAGGTCTAGCCAGTGGCCCAGCCCCCGGGCGAGGTGGCGCTCGGCGTACTCCACATCGGCCAGGGGCGCCATGAGCTCCTTGGCCACGGCCGCCGGGATGGCTCGGTCCAGGAACGGTAGCCCCAGGCGGTCCGCCACCCCCCGGCCCACCGCCTCCCCGCCAGTGCCGTAGGCGGCCGAGATGGTGACCACCGCCTTCGGTTCTGGCATGGCCGGCTCCCATTTCTGATCCCGGCTGAGTATGAGACGTGGCCTCCACGGCGGCCCTGAGCCTCACGGGGACGGTCCCCGTATACTCTTCCCGGCGACCTTGAAGCCGGTCCTGTGAGGCTGGCAAGGTACTCGGCGCCGGGCGCCCCCTTGCCTCCTCGCGGCGCAATCAGAGGAGGTGGGAGATGGAGACCCGGGGAGGCGGGACGCGCCACGTGGTGTCGGCCGAGCAGTTTCCCGCGGCCCTTTTGGAGCAGCTCTTCGCGTCGGCGGACGAGATGTCGGGCCGGCTCGAGACAGGCGGGGCACCCCTGCTGCCGGGGCGGGTGATGGCCACCCTCTTCTACGAGCCGAGCACCAGGACCCGGCTCAGCTTCGAATCCGCCATGCTCCGCCTGGGAGGCCAGGTGGTGAGCACCGAGAACGCCCGGGACTTCTCCTCGGCCATCAAGGGCGAGACCCTGGAGGACACCGTCCGGATCGTGGGCGGGTACGCCGACTGCATCGTCCTCCGCCATCCTGAGGAGGGGGCGGCGGCCCGGGCCGCGGCGGTCTCGACGGTCCCGGTGATCAACGCCGGAGACGGCCGAGGGGAGCACCCCACGCAGGCCCTCCTTGACCTCTACACCATCCGCTCCGAGCTGGGGCGGCTGGAGGGGCTCCGGGTGGTCATGGCGGGAGATCTCGCCAACGGCAGGACGGTGCACTCGCTGATCCGCCTGCTCTCCCAGTACCCGGGCCTCAGGGTCACCCTCGCCGGACCGGAGCAGCTGCGGCTCCCCGCGCCCGCGGTGCAGGCGCTGCGCCAGTCCGGGGCTGAGGTGCGGGAGGCTCAGAGCCTACTGGAGGCGGTGGTGGACGCGGACGTCGTCTACCAGACCCGGATCCAGGCCGAGCGGCTCCCGGAGCCGCTTATGGAGGGCGGGCACGACCAAGCCAGGTTCCGGGTCACCAGGGAGGTGATGGCGGCCCTGCCCCCGGGGGCGGTGGTGCTGCATCCCCTGCCCCGGGTCGGGGAGATCGACCCGGAGGTGGACGCCGACCCGCGCGCCGCCTACTTCCGTCAGGCCCGCAACGGGGTGCCGGTGAGAATGGCGCTGCTGGCCATGGTGCTCGGGGCGTGAGCGCCCTCGCCCCCCGGCGCGACAGCGTCATCGGCGGGCCGGAGGAGCTGGAGCGGGTCCTCTGGCGGCTGGCCCGGGAGCTCCAGGAGCGCCATCCTGGCGGGGATCAGGTCACCCTCTGCGGGATCGCCACCAGGGGCGTGCACCTGGCCGCCCGGCTGGCCGGGCTGATCGAGGCCCAGGGGGGAGGCCGCTGGCTGGCGGTCGCGCTGGACATCGGCCCCTTCCGAGACGACACCCCGCGGGTCCCGGGGGCAGCGGTCCAGGGCTCCGCCCCCCTCCCCGCTGCGGACCGGGCCGCCATCGACCAGCGGGTCGTGGTCCTGGTGGATGACGTCCTCTTCCACGGGAGGACCGCCCGCGCCGCGCTGGTGGCGCTGGCTGGTCTTGGCCGCCCGCTGGCGGTGGAGCTCCTGGTCCTGGTGGACCGGGGCCACCGGGAGCTGCCGCTCAGGGCCACCTACGTGGGCCGCAACCTGCCCACCCGGGTGGACGAGCGGGTGCGGGTCCGGCTCCGGGAGTGCGACGGAGAGGACTCCATCACCCTGGTCAGGGAGGAGCCGGAGTGAGAGGACTCCTGCTGCGCTCGGTGCGGCTGATGCGCCCCTCGGAGGGTTCGGCGCTGGAGTCGGTGGACATCCTGATCCAGGACGGACGCGTCGCGGAGATGGGCAAAGGCGTGGCTGCCCCCGCCGGATCTGTGGTCGTGGAGCGGGAGGGTTGCGTCGTGGCGCCCGCCTTCCTGGACCTGCACACCCATCTCCGGGAGCCGGGCCAGCCGTGGAAGGAGAGGATCGCCACCGCCACCGCCGCCGCCGCCGCCGGCGGCTTTGGGGCGGTCTGTGCCATGGCCAACCTCCGCCCCCCGGTGGACAGCGTGGCACGGCTGCGCGAGTGCCTGGCCAAGAACCGCTCCTGGGGGCGGGTTCCGGTGCTGCAGTTCGCCGCAGTCTCCGAGCAGCTGGCCGGTCGGCGGCTGGCACCCCTCAGGGAGCTGGGCGGGGCCGGGGCCGCGGGATTCTCCGACGATGGCCGGAACGCCCTCAGCCCGGAGCTCCTGCGCCAGGCACTGGAGCAGGCGGGCTCGACCGGCCGGACGGTGGCGATCCACCCCGAGGACGAGGAGGTGCTGGCGGCCGCCAATCCCTGGGGCGGCGACGACCCCACCGCCTGGCTCCTGCGCCCCCGGGAGGCTGAGGTGAGCGCGGTGCGCGCGGCCCTCGATGCCCTCCGCAGTTCGGGCCAGGGCCGCCTCCACCTGCAGCACCTGTCCACCTCGGGGGCGGTGGAGCTGGTCCGGGAGGCCAAGCGGGAGGGGTTGGCGGTTACCGCCGAGGTGACCGCCCACCACCTGGTTCTGGAGGGGCCTCTCCGTGATCCCGAGGCCCGCGACCGGGAACTCACTTGCAACCCACCCCTTCGAGGCGAGGAGGACCGCGCGGCGCTCTGGCAGGCGCTGGCGGACGGGACGATCGACGTCCTGGCCAGCGACCACGCTCCTCATGAGTCCCCCGCGGACCCGCTCCAGCGACGGTCACCGGGCTTCAGCGGGGTCCAGGCCCAGCTGTCCGCGGTCCTCTCGGACCCGCGCGGCGGGCCGCTCCTGGAGCGGGTGGTCGAGGCACTCACCGCCCGGCCGCTGGAGGTGCTCGGGCGCGTGTCCGAAAGGCTGCCCGAGCCCTCGGTGCGGGAGGGACAGCCCGCCCACCTCACCGTCTTCGATCCAGAGGGGGTCTGGCGGCCCGAGGCGGGCTCATGGCTCTCGCTGGGCACCAACACTCCGTTCTGGGAGAGGCCCCTCAGAGGCCTGGTCCTGGCCACCTTCACCCGGGGCAGGGTCGCCTTCCTCCGCCGGGAGCTTGGCTGGGAGGCCGAACTTGCCTGAGCCCAAGCGCGGTGTCCTGGTGCTGGAGTCGGGCGCCCACTTCGAGGGCGACTGGCTGTGGCGCCCGCAGGAGGGGGGCCCGTTCCTGGGCGAGGTGGTCTTCAACACCTGCATGACCGGCTACCAGGAGGTCCTCACCGACCCCTCTTACGCCGGCCAGGTGGTGGTCTTCACCCAGCCGCTGATCGGCAACGTGGGCGCCGCCGGGGTGGACATGGAGTCCAGCCGTGCCTGGGCCCGCGCGGTGGTGGTGGCGGAGGCCAGTCCGACCGCCCCCCACTGGCAGGCGGAGGAGACGCTCGCCCAGTGGCTCCAGCGTCAGGGCGTGCCTGGCCTCCAGGGGGTGGACACCCGGGCGCTGACCCGGCACCTCCGCGATCACGGAACCCTGCGCGGGATCCTCGCCGACCTCGGGTCACTCCCGCTGGAGGAGCTGGTGCGGACGGCCAGGGAGTCGCCTTCCGTGAGCGAGCAGGAGCTGGTGGCGGAGGTCTCCACGCCGGTGCAGTACACGGCCACCGAGCCGCTGCACCAGGCGCTGCGGCGGGGCGCGGGGCGCGTCGCCGAGCCCACCCCGGTCCGGGTGGCGGTGATCGACCTAGGGGTCAAGCTGAACACCCTGCGCTCGCTGGTGAGCCGGGGGGCGGAGGTCCTGGTGCTCCCCCACTCCATCAGCTGCGAGGAGCTGGAGCGGCTCGCCCCCCAGGGCGTCGTGATCACCAACGGACCGGGGGACCCGGCCAACCTCGGCCGGGAGACGGAGCTCACCCGCTTCGCCGTCGAGCGCTACGCGGTGCTCGCCATCTGCCTGGGGCACCAGCTGGTCGGCCGGGCGATCGGGGCCACCACCAGCCGGCTGCCCTTCGGCCATCACGGGGGCAACCACCCGGTCCAGGACCTGGTCAGCGGGCGGGTCTTCGTAACCCCGCAGAACCACGAGTTCCAGGTGGACGAGGGCTCCATCCCCGAGGGTTCTGGGTGGTTCGTCTCCGAGCGCAACCTCAACGACGGCTCGGTGGAGGGGCTGCGGCACCGGGAGCTGCCGGTCATCTCGGTCCAGTACCACCCGGAGGGGAGCCCGGGCCCCCAGGACCGCCAGCACCTCTTCGACGAATTCCTCAGCCTCTGCCGGGGCGGGGGACGCGCCGCGGCGGGACCTGAGCCTCGGCCCGTCCCGGAGATGCGCCGGGTGCTGGTGCTGGGCAGCGGGCCGATCGTGATCGGGCAGGCGGCGGAGTTCGACTACGCCGGCACCCAGGCCTGCCGGTCGCTGCGGGAGGAGGGGATGGAGGTGGTGCTGGTCAACAGCAACCCGGCCACCATCATGACCGACGAGGACACCGCCGACCGGGTGTACCTGGAGCCGCTCACGGTGGAGTCGGTCGCCGCCATCATCGAGCGGGAGCGGCCCCAGGGCCTTCTGGCCGGCCTCGGCGGCCAGACCGCCCTCAACCTCGCCGTCCAGCTCGCCGATCAGGGAGTCCTGGAGCGCTACGGAGTCGAGGTTCTGGGCACCCCCCTGGAGGCGATCCGGGACGCCGAGGACCGGGAGCGCTTCAAGCAACGGATGGTGGCCCTGGGCGAGCCGGTGCCACCCTCGCGCACCGTCAACAGCTGGGAGCAGGCCAGGGAGTTCGCCTCTGAGGTCGGCCTGCCCCTGGTGGTGCGCCCGGCCTTCACCCTGGGGGGGACCGGAGGGGGGATCGCCACCAGCTGGGAGGAGCTGGAGGAGGTGGTGAGCCGGGGTCTTCGGGCCAGCCCGATAACCCAGGTCCTGATCGAGCAGGCACTCCTCGGCTGGCGCGAGCTGGAGTACGAGGTGATGCGGGACCGCGCCGGGACCTGCATCTGCATCTGCAACATGGAGAACCTCGACCCCATGGGGGTCCACACTGGTGACTCGGTGGTGGTGGCCCCGAGCCAGACCCTCACCGACAAGGAGCACCAGCAGCTGCGCTCCGCCGCCCTCCGGATCATCTCGGCGCTGGGGATCGAGGGGGGATGCAACGTCCAGTTCGCTCTCGCCCCTGACTCGCCCGCCTACTTCGTCATCGAGGTGAACCCCCGGGTGAGCCGCTCCTCGGCACTGGCCTCCAAGGCGACTGGCTACCCCATAGCCCGGGTGGCGGCCAAGGTGGCGCTGGGGCGCGAGCTCAAGGACATCCGCAACCAGGTCACCGGCAAGACCTCCGCCGCCTTTGAGCCCAGCCTCGACTACTGCGTCGTCAAGATCCCCCGCTGGCCCTTCGACAAATTCCCCCACGGTGACCGGCGACTGGGGACCCAGATGAAGTCCACCGGCGAGGCGATGGCCATCGGGCGCAACTTCCTGAGCGCGGTCTCCAAGGCGCTGCGCTCCCTGGAACAGGGCCCGGTCGACTCCCAGGAGGTGCTGCGGGCGGTGGAGCGGCTGGAGACCCCGACCGATCTACGGCTCCAGGCGGTGGTGGTGGCGCTGGCACAGGGACAGCCCGAGGACAGCGTCGCCCGCCGGACCGGGTACCCCCGCTGGTTCACCCACCAGCTGGCCCGGCTGGCCAAGTTGGAGGCGGAGCTGGGCCGGGCGCCGGGCGACGTGGATTCAGGGTTGCTTTACTCCGCCAAGCGGGCCGGAATCTCCGACCGGCGGATCGGCGAGCTTACCGCGCGATCGAGCGCTGAGGTGCGGGAGATGCGGCAGCGCCTGGGAGTCCTGAGCACCTTCAAGTGCGTGGACACCTGCGCTGCTGAGTTCGCCGCCACCACCCCCTACTTCTATTCCAGCTACGAGCTGGAGGACGAGAACCGGGCCCGTCCCGGGGCCGCGGTGGTTCTGGGGTCTGGTCCCATCCGCATCGGGCAGGGGATCGAGTTCGACTACTGCTCGGTGCAGGCCGCCTCGGCCTTCCGCCGCCGTGGGCTGGAGGCGGTGATGGTGAACAGCAACCCCGAGACCGTCTCCACCGACTACGACTGCAGCACCCGCCTCTACTTCGAGCCCCTCGACCTGGAGTCGGTTCTGGAGGTCTGCCGGGTGGAGCGGCCCCTGGGGGTGGTGGTCCAGTTCGGCGGGCAGACCGCGGTCAACCTGGCGCCCCGCCTGGAGAAGGAGGGGGTCCCCCTCCTCGGCTCCCCGGGGCGCTCGATCCAGGTGGCGGAGGACCGAGGCCTCTTCGATGCCCTCCTGGAGAAGTTGGGGATAGCCCGGCCTGCCGGTGGTTCCACCAAGGACCCGGACGAGGCCGCCCGGATCGCCGCCCGGGTGGGCTACCCCGTACTGGTCCGCCCCTCCTACGTCCTGGGGGGCCGGGCGATGGACGTGACCCACAGCGAGGAGGACCTGCGCCGCTATCTCAG
>JAJYXT010000051.1 GCA_021801645.1 bacterium | reverse complement strand
TCGCTCCCGGTGGCCGCCTCTCGCAGGGTGACCTCCACCCGGTGCTCGGAGTCCTGACCGCGCCGGGGAGCGTTCTGCTCCCGGCGCAGGCGCTCCAGCTCGATCTCCACCAGGGGGTCCGGCCCCGAGTCCGCCCCCCGGTTGCCGAAGAAGGTCTCGAAGAAGTCGCTGAACCCGCCGAAACGGGCGCCGTGCTGCGGCTGCTCGAAGGGGGGTGGCTGCGGCCGCCGCGCCTGAGCCCGCTCCACCTGCTCCCAATCCGCCCCCAGCCGGTCGTACTTGGCCCGCTTCTCCGGGTCCTTGAGGACCTCGTACGCCTCGTTGACCCGCTTGAACCTCTCGGTGGCCCGGGGGTCCTTGTTCACATCGGGGTGCAGCTCCCGGGCCAGCTTGCGGTAGGCGGAGCGGATCTCCTTGTCGGTGGCGGTGCGGGCCACCCCCAGGGTGGTGTAGTAGTCACGGAACTCCACATTGCCAAGGTACCGCCTCCAGCCTTGCGGCGAAACCACCGGATACTCCACGTCCTGACGTACGATCGCCGCCAAGTGGCGGGCGTCAGGGTCGCGGTGGGCACCTCTGAGCTCCGGATTCACGGGCAGGACCGGTTCCTGGTGGACCCGGAACTTGGGCTGTTCGCCGTCTTCGACGGCGTCGGCGGGGTGGAGGGCAGCGAACGCGCCGCGGAGTTCGCCGCTCGGGAGCTGCCCCATCTGTGCCGCCGGCTGCCCGGGGAACCGCTGGAGCGGCTGGCCCGGGCGGTGGAGGCGGTCGGCTCCAGGATCGCCGCCCTCGGGCTCGGGGCGACCACCGTGACGGCCGTCTGGGTGGTGGGCGAGGCCGGCTGGTGGCTATCGGTCGGCGACTCCCGCCTCTACCTGCTCCGCGGCCGGGAGCTGGTGCAGGTGAGCCGGGACCAGGGCGAGGGGAATCTGCTCGACTCGGCCCTCGGGTTTCCCGAGCCTGACGGCCTTCTGACCCGTCAGCGCGGACGGCTGGACCTGCAAGCCGGGGACCGGATGGCTCTGGTGACTGACGGCGTCACCGGGGACTTTTCCCCGGACGTTCTGAGTGCGGAGGAGCTGGCCGGGGCTCTCTCGCCGTCCTCAGCTCAGATGGCCGCCGAGGCGCTGGTGGAGGTGGGGCGCAAGTGGGACGACCGCACCGCGGTGGTCCTGGACTGGCTCGGGCCTACTGGTGCGCAGGCTCCGGCTCCAGCTCCGCGCGCAGGGCCAGGACGGCGGCCCTCAGATGAGGCAGGAGACCGCCGCCGGCCCCGATGAGGGGACCCTCGAGGATCAGGCGGGCCAGCTCCTTCCCGGGCCCGGCGGGGGACCGCCGGATCAGGCCCACCCGGCCCAGGCCCGGGCCGGCCAGGGTGAGGCGGCGATCGGGAACGAAGCCTCCGGCCGAGCCCCACGCTCCCTCCTCGCTCACTGGCGCCTCAGCGCTCCCCGCCCTGCCCTGCTGGTAGAGGATGAGCTGAGACCAATGGCAGTCCAGGGAGGCCCCGGTGTCCTCGGCGAGCCCGAAGGCTGCCAGGTGCAGGTCGAGCAGCGAGCTGCCGGCAGGCGCGGAGAGCGACCAGAGCGGCAGGCTGGCCACCAGCCGCGGGTTCACCTCGATGCACCAGGGGCGCCCTTTCGGATCCACCACCAGGTCCACCCCGAATATCCCCCGATGGCCGAGCTCCCGGAGCCACTCGCCGGTCCGCTGGGCAACCTCGGCCACCGCCTCCGCTCCCGGTACCGGGGAGCTGAAGTCATTGCCGCAGGATCCCAGTGGGTGCGGGGTCAGCTCGGCAAGGCCGGTGAGCTGGAGGCAGGGGGGGCCGAGGGCCACCCTTTCCTCGAGGGCCACCCCGGTCACCGTGACCGGCGTCCCCTCGATGAACTCGGCCACCCGGCAGGGGTGGCCCTCAAACCTGGTGACCAGCGCGGCAAGCTCGGAGGCGTCCTGGACCGGAAAGGTCGCGGCACCGGAGTATCCCCGGGCCAGCTGGAAGACCGCCCGGCCGCAGTGGGAGGCGGCAGCCAGGAGGGCGGGGCCGGCGACGCCGGAGACGCTCCGGGGCACCGGGATCCCCCGGGCGCGGGCCGCGTCCTGGAAGTGGGCCTTGTTCTCCAGCCGGCGGGCGATCTGGGGATCGCTGTTGGCGCTTGGGACACCGAGCTCGGCGAGCCGCCGCCGTGCGGCGGCGGACCCGGTCCAGAGGACCACTGCCGACGCCTCCCGCTGCAGCCTCCGCCCGACCTCCGGGATGTCCAGCAGGGAGCGGCCAGCCCGGCCCCCGCCCGGTACCACGGTGATCCGGCCGGGGTCCGCCGCAAGTCCGGCATCGCTGGCAGCCAGGACAGACAGCTGCGATCCCAGCGCGGCCACCGGGTCGGGGGCGACGTAGAACACCCGGCCGCCGGTCACCGTCCTCCCTCCCTCCGGAACCCCGCTGGGCCTAGGATCGCATCCAGCTCGGCGGGCGTGTCCGCCGTCGGGGCAAGGGGGGTGGGGGAGGGGGTCAGGTCAAGCTGCCAACCCGCCCCGGTCAGCAGGACCAGGGTCCGCCCTCCGGCCTCCGCGGACCAGAGAGAGGCGGCTGCCAGTGCCGCCAACCCCTCCCAGGAGGTCTCCAGCCCACACTCACGGGCGGCGGTCCGCACCTTTGCCAGCTGACCGGCACCCACTCGCCAGCCACGTCCCCCACTGCGCATCACCTCCCGGCGAAGCAGGGGGGAGAGGCGGCTGCGGTGAGTTCCCAGCTCACCCACCGGGGCCGGCTCGAGGGACGGCTGGCCCCGGTACCAGGGGCGGGTCAGCTCACCTCCGGGGGCCCCTTCCACGGGGTGGAGCTGGGGGGGCGTGCCGCTCTCCCGCCAGCCCTGGCCGAGCCCCAGGGCGGTGGCGCCGCTCGAGCTGTACACGAAGACCGCCGACCAGGGCCCGGCCGGAGCCAGCTCACCGGCGAGCGGGCGGTAGGCGAGAGGCGCCAGTTCGTTGGTCGAGCCGCGCAGGTCGGCCATTCCCCACTGGTCCACGGCGTGGTGCAGCAGAGCCACCGGGTGGTGGCTGGCCACCACCATCTCGCCGGTCGCCAGGAGGCGGCGCAGCTTCACCGCCGGGGTGAGGGGAGACACCAGGGCCAGCAGGCGGACCCCGTGGGCGCCGGCGCGGCGGGCCAGCGCCAGAGCGGCATTGCCCGAGGAGCTGACCACTGCGGCTGAATGGCCCTGGGCGGCCATCTCCACCAGCATCCTCTCGGCGCTGCGGCCCTTGTGCGAGCCGTCCGGTGAGAGGTCCTCCCGCTTCAACCAGAGCTCCTCGATCCCCAGTAGCGATCCCAGCTCGGGAGCCGGCTCCAGCGGGGTCGGGGGCGGGGATGGTGGAGCTTTCGCTAAATTGGGAGGCGGGGGGTGCCCGCCGCCGGCCTCAGCCGCCGCCACGCAGGAGATACCAGATGGCCGACCGATCCGACCGCTGCTGCCCCGATTGCGGCGCCGACCTGGACCTCCTGGGGGACGAGGAGGTGGGGGCGCTGGTGGACTGCCCCAACTGCGGGGCGGTCTTCGAGGTGGTGGCGACAGCCCCCTTCACCCTGGCTCCGTTCGTGGACGAGGAGAAGTAGGTTTGCCCCTGAGGGCCCGCCGGTAGCCTCCCGCTCCATAGTGGGCGGAGAAGAAACCCGGGCAGGCGGGGGAGAGGAGCACGGCGTCTCCCGGGCGAGCCAGGGAGCGGGCCGCCTGGACCGCCTCCTCGAGGCTCCCCATCTCCCGTACCAGCGCCCCGCCGCCGCTGCGGCGCACCGCCTCCAGCAGCCGCGCCGACCCTGTGCCGGGCAGCAGCAGCACCTGGCGCACCTCGTGCCCCACGAGGCCGGCAAGCTCGTCGAAGGGGATGGACTTGTCGTCACCCCCGCAGATGAGGACCACCTCCCGCGCCAGCGTCCGGACCGCGGCCACGGTGGACTGGGGGGTGGTGCTGGAGAGGTCGTCGAAGTAGTCCACGCCTCCCTGTTGCCAGACCAGCTGGATGCGGTGGGGGAGTGGCCGCAGCTCGGCCAGCGCCCGCGCCGCCTCGGGGAGCTGGGGCCCTAGGACCTCGTCCGAGGCGGCCAGCATCGCCAGGGCCGCCCGGACGTTGGCCCGGTTGTGCTGGCCGGGCAGGCGCAGGCTGTCCAGCTCCAGCACCGCCCGGCGCTCCTTCCCTCGGCGGACCACCGCCCAGCCGTCCTCCTCGAAGCAGCCGTCGCTCTCCCCGAGCGCGGCCTCTTCCTTTGCGAACAACACCTGGCGGACCCCCCGCGGCAGGGGGCCGGCGGCCCAGCTGACCGGGTCGTCGGCGTTGCGGACCCCCACCTCACAACCGGGGAGCTCGTAGATGCGCCGCTTGCAGGCCACGTAGGCGTCCATCCCCCCGTGCTCCTCCAGGTGGTTGGGGGTGATGTTGGTGATGCAGCCCACCCTGGGGGCACGATCCATCTGCAGAAGCTGACGGTTGGAGATCTCCAGCACCAGCCACCCCTCGCCGGCAGCGTCCCGGGACACCGCCTCCAGCGCCTGCTGGTTATGGCGGTCGTTGCCCGCCAGCCACACCAGAGGAGCGATCGCCCTCAGCCCCCGCGCCACCAGCGCCGAGGTGGTGGACTTGCCGTGGCTTCCTGTGACCCCCAGCACCGGCCCGCGGCAGAGGTCCAGGTAAGCCTGGATCAGAGAGTAGAAGGGGAAGCCCTGCTCCCGGAGCTGGTGCAGCTCGCGGTTTCTGGGGTGCAGGAACCAGGCCTGGGTGGGCACCACCAGGCTGCTCTCCGCGATGCCCTGCAGATAGCGCTCCCCCAGGTGGAGCTCCGCCAGGCCGGCGAGCAGACCCTCCAGCTGTTCCCGAGCTGCCTCGGCACCCATGCCGGCGTGCGCGAGCCGGTGAGCCCTGGCGAGCTCCTGGAGGTCGGGGCTGAGGTCATGGCCCACCACCCGGGTGAAGCCGGCCGCCAGGAGGAAGTGAGCCATCTCCCCTCCCTCGACACTCCCGACCCCGACCACGTCAATACGCCGGTCACGAGGGCCCTCCAGCCGGGAGGGGACCCGGAGGGCGGCGGATGCCGGGAGGCCCTGCGTGGCGGCGGGAAGCACCGCCTCAGATTACCGGGAGTCTGGGTGGACGCCCGAAAGCCGGCGTACGGCGACCACCTGGTACCGATCCTGGAAGTCCTTTAGCGCCTCCCGCCGCACCGCCCTGGTCTCGCTGCAGGCGTGGACTACCTCGTCCGGCCCCAGGGCCAGGGCCACGTGGCTGTGCCGGGCCGGCCCCCGGCTGAGCGCCGCCACCAGGTCAGCCGGCTGCAGTTCGGAGATCCTGACCCGGCGTCCCAGGAGCCGTTGCGCCCGGCTGTTGCGGGGTAGCAGGACCCCCGCCTCGAGGAAGCTTCGCCAGACGAGTCCCGAGCAGTCCAGCCCCTCGGCCCCGGTGCCACCCCAGACGTATGGCCTGCCGAGATGGCCCAGCGCTGAATCCAGGACCAGCTCGGGGTCCCAGGAGGCCCGGCTCTGGAAGGCTGCCGGAGGAGGTCCGAACCGAAGGTCGGGGGACCGGTCCACCCAGCCGACCGCCTCCCCAGGGGCCCGCACCAGGAGGTGGTCGGGAAAGACCGCCAGGAGCGCCGCCGGCGGGTCGCCCGGCAGGAGCTCGGTGGTCAGCTCCCGCCCACCCCGTTCGGTGGGGAGCGGGGAGCGCCAGATCTTGAGCGGCAGCACCCCGGGGCCGAGGCCGACCCGTGCCCGCCGCATGGCCAGCACCAGGATCCTCACCTCCCCAGAGGGCCAGCTCCCACTCATGAGGCGCCGAACCGCCTCCTCCTGGGAGGCCAGGCCGACAGACCCCATCACCCCGCGACCGAGCACCTGGACCCGCACCAGTGGCAACCCGTAGCGCCGGCGGGCCTCCTCGGCCAGCGTCGCGATCCCACGGGCGACGGCTGCCTGCTGGCCCGTCACCTCTCCCGCAGCCCCAGGACCTGGCGCCAGCCCGACCAGGGCCGGCGGGGCACCGCCTCGGCGGGGTGGAGCACCAAGGTGGTGCCGTCGGTGGCCAGCACCTGGGGGATGAGCGGGCTCCTGGCCATGCCGTACAGCCGCCGCGAGAGGTGCTGGAGCTGGGGCGGACCAGCCGCCTCGCCGACCGCCCCCACCACCATTCCCCGATCAGGAACCAGGAGTGCCGCCTCGCCGCCCCCCCGCTGGGCCAGCGCCGCCAGGAACTCGGGGACAACCAGCAGGCTGCTGGCGAAGAGAGGATCATCCGAGAAGAGCCAGCGTCGCTGGCCAGGGTGCTGGTCCAGGGTCTCGCGCCACCCCCCGAGCCGCAGAGAGGTGTTGCGGTCTGCCATCTCGGCCAGGTGCTCTGCCGACAGGCCCGCCGCCTCGGCCTCAGTCGCCGACACCCCGCGCATCACCTCGCCGGGGAGGGCCTCGGAGACGAAGGCCAGCAGCCCGCCCGGCAGGGGGCGGGTGACCAGCTCCGGGGACCTGCTGTATCCCCGCACCACCTTCTCCAGCCGGACGCACCAGACGAGGGCATCGGGGTCGGGCGCGGCCCCGGACTCCGGAGACGCCTCGGCAGCGGCCAGACGGGGCGCCGCCGCCGCCACGAAGCTGGAGATCAGCGCCGGAGTGGCGGCCTCCTCCTGGCGGCAGCTACCGTACAGCGTCTCCAGGGTCAGCGTGACCCTCGCTCGGTCCTTGCGGGCGAGGATCCCGAAGCCATCGGGAGCTGCCTCCAGTGACCAGTCGGGGTAGCGTGCCCGAAGCTGGGTCAGCAGGCGGAGCTGGAACTCCTGCCGCCGGGAATCCAGGGAAGGGGCCGGCACCCGGATCAGACGCTCCCGGCCCGCGCGCTGACGTAGTCCACGAGGACGTAGTCTCCCAGCCGGTCCGGGCTGACGAAGAAGGCCCGCCCCCGATTGAGGCGGGTCAGCTGGCGCACGAAGTGGACCAGGTGGCCGTTGGTCTCCAGCATGAAGGTGTTGATGACGATGCGCTCCTCGGTGCAGCGCCGCACCTCCTCCAGCGTCCTGTGGAAGGTCTCCGGGAGCGGCGGGTAGCGGAAGACCAGCCGCCCCCCCTCCAGGTGAGCGGTTGGCTCTCCGTCCGAGACCACGATCACCTGGCGGCTTCCCCCGCGGTGGCGGCTGAGCAACCGCCGGGCCAGCATCAGCCCGTGTTGGAGGTTGGTGCCGTACACATACTCGCTGTAGGAGAGCTCGGCGAGAGCGGTCGCGGGGATCTCCCTGGCGTAGTCGGAGAACCCCACCACGTAGAGGGTGTCGCGGGGGTATTGGGTGCGGATCAGGGACTCCAGCGCCAGGGCCATCTTCTTGGCCGCGTAGAAATAGCCCCGCAGCGGCATGCTCCGGCTCATGTCCAGCATGAGCACCGTGGTGGCCCGCACCTGGCTCTCGGAGCGCACCACCTCGAAGTCCTCCTGCCGCAGGGTCAGTGGTGGAGGGCCCGGTCCCCTTCGCAGCGCGTTGCGCACAGTGCGCTCCACATCCAGGCGGAAGGGGTCGCCGAACTCGTATCTCTTGGTCTCGTCCCCAGGTTCCACCCCGATACCGGTGCGATCGGTGCGATGCCCGCCGAAGCGGTCCGGGGGAAGGCGGCGGAAGACGTCTCCCAGCGCCTTCTGGCCGATCCGGCGCACCCCCTGGGGGGTCAGCGAGGCGCCCTCGCTGCTCAGTCTGAGCTGGCCCGAGCGGGCCAGTTCGGCCATCAGCTCCTCGATGGCAGCCACCCCGGATGCTGCCTCCGGCCCCAGCTCCTCCAGGAGGGCGGAGCGCAGCTCCTCGCTGAGCGACTGTCCTCGGTAGGCGGCTCGCAGCGCTCGCTCCAGCTCCTCGGTGCGCCGCAGCCTCCCCATGACCTCCATGGCCTCGGGGAAGTCCAGCTCCTCCCCGCCGGAGAATTGCATCCTGCCCCCCAGGCGGCCGCCGGGGGCGAGTCCTGAGAGCAGCTGGCCTAGCTGGGCCAGCTCCTCCTGGATCCCGGGGTCGTCCAGCGCCGCCGCCATCATCGCCTCCAGCTCCGCTCGGGACTCGGGGCTGAGCGATTGGACTAGGGACTCCATCTCCGCCATCCGCTGCTGCAGCTGGCGGACGAAGTCCTCCAGATTGTCGGGATGGTCGGGGAAGGCCTGGCCCCAGCGCTCCATGAACTGCTCGTAGCGATCGGGCTCGCCGGCCAGGTGGCGCTCCAGCATCGAGTTGAGGTCCGCGACCATCTCCTTCAGCTGAGCCATCTGTGCCCCGCCCATCTCCCCGAGGCGCTCGCCCACCTGTCTCAGGTGGGACTCCACCAGCTGGCGCCGAAGCTCGTCCAAGAGCTCCCGGAAGTCGGACTCGGCGGCCGGGTCCACGAACTCGTAGTCCTGCAGGAAGCGGATGGCGGAGCCGGTCTCGGGAGGAATCCGGTCGAGCTGCTCCTGGCGGGCAGCCAGCAGCCGGCCCACCGACCCCTCGCCATCTGGGCCCAGCGCCGCCTTCCGCCGTTCGGCCAGTGTCCCGCGCTCCCTCTGGACGATCCGGTCCAGCCGCTCCTCGAGGTTCTGGAAGAGGCCCTCCAGGCTGTAGCGCTGCAGCTCCGCCTGCCGTCTCTGGCGGAGCTGCTCCAGCAGCCCTTCCAAGCCCGGGATGCGGTTCCCCTCGTGGTCCTGAAAGCCCTGCCCCAGCAGTCGCCGGAGGGCAGATTCGAAGTCCCAGCCCTGGAACACGTCCTCCGCCAGCCGGGAGAAGACCTCCTGCGGGTCAGGGGCTCCGGGGTCCTGAGTCCCGTCCCAGCGGCTGTAGCGGGCCGCTGTCACCTGCGCCTCAGCCGTTGTACACGGCGGTCCCGTCAACCGTCGTCTTGTTGAGCCGCTTGGCCAGGTGCAGTCCCTCCAGGACCAGCTCCAGCGCCGCCGCCACGGCGGCGGGTTCCCGGGGCTCGTCCAGGTCGGCCAGGATACGGGTGGTGTCGGGGATCTGCGCGGCGGCGGCGGCGTAGGCGGCTGAGCTCAGCATCTCGCCCACCTCCACCGAGAGCCCCTGCTCGAAGAGCGCCAGCAGGGGGGCGAACTCGGCGAGCGAGAAGTGGCGGCGGAATACGTTCTGAACGGCGCCCCGGGTCAGCTTGGACAGCAGCTGCGCGTCCTCCCCCTCCTCCCAGGTCTCCAGCTCGAGCTTGCCGGTGGTGGAAGCGGCCAGGGCCCCCAGGTCGCTGATCCGGGGTACCGCCAGCGGCTCCTGGAGCAGGATGGCCCGCCGCACCGCGTTGGCGCAGAGGCTCTCCTGGTTGGCGATGGACAGCCGCACCGACACCCCGGAGCGCTGGTTCACCTGGGGATTGCGCCGGGCCAGCTGGGAGATCTCGGCCACCACCTCACGCATGTACTGGGGCAGGTGGAGCTCAACCGGCAGACCCTGGAACGGAGCCTGCTCCTGGCGCACGATCTCCACCTCCTGCTCCGCCGTCCTGGGGTAGTGGGTGCGCACCTGGGCCCCGAAGCGGTCCTTGAGGGGGGTGATGATCCGGCCCCGGTTGGTGTAGTCCTCGGGGTTGGCGGTGGCCACCACCAGGACGTCCAGGGGCAGCCGGACCAAGAAGCCCCGGATCTGGATGTCCCGCTCCTCCATGATGTTGAGCAATCCGACCTGGATACGTTCGGCCAGGTCCGGGAGTTCGTTGACCGCGAAGATCCCACGGTTCACCCGGGGCAGCAGCCCGTAGTGGATCGTGTACTCGTCGGCGAGATACCTCCCCTCGGCCACCTTGATGGGGTCGACCTCGCCGATCAGGTCGGCGATGGAAGTGTCGGGGGTGGCCAGCTTCTCGGCGAAGCGCCGCTCCCGGTCCAGCCAGGTGATGGGGGTGGCGTCACCGCGCTCCGCCAGGAGCTCCCTCCCGAAGCGGCTGATAGGGGAGTAGGGATGGTCGTTGACCTCGCTACCGGAGATCGCCGGGATCCGCTCGTCCAGCAGACCGGCAAGGGCCCGGATCAGCCGCGACTTGGCCTGCCCGCGCTCCCCCAGGAAGATGAGGTCCTGGCCGGCGAGAATGGCGTTTTCCACCTGGGGAAGGACCGAGTCCTCGTACCCGACCAGCCCGGGGAAGGCCGGCTCACCGGCCCTCAGGCGGGCCACCAGGTTGTCGCGCAGCTCCTCTCGCACGCTGCGGACCCGGTACTCGCTGCCGCGCAGCTCGCCAACGGTGGAGGGAAGGGTCAAGAGGACTCCGCCAAGCCGACTGGTGAGGGCGTCGACATGGGTCTCACTATAGCCAAGGGCGGTGCGGCCCCCGCCTCGCCGCTGTCCCGGTGCCGATCCGGCAAGCTTGCGATGTGAGCAGCAGACCTTCCTCCGCGCGGCAGTTCGGACAGGACCGGGTGGCGGCTCTGGCCGACCCCTCAGGCTTCTCAGTGCGCCTCGGCTGGGGGCTGGACGGTGCCCTGGCGCTAGCCCCCAGCTCGGACGTCCTGGTGGTGGTGGACTTGATCACCTTCTCGACCGCCGTCAGCGTCGCCGTGGACCGGGGCTGTGAGGTCCATCCCTCCCCCTGGGACCCGGGGGCGGCGGCAGAGATGGCGGCGGGACTGGGCGCCCAGCTGGCGGTCCGGCGGTCCCGGGTCGACGCCGAGCACCCGTACTCGCTCTCGCCGGCCACCCTTCACCGGGCGCCCCGCGGCAGCTCGATCGTCCTGCCCTCACCCAACGGCTCCGCCGTGGCGGCGGCCGCGGGCGCGACCGGCGTGCTGGTGCTGGCCGGCTGCCTCCGCAACGCCGCCGCGGTCAGCCGCCTGGCCCGCCGGCTGGGGCGGCGGATCTCCGTGGTTCCCGCCGGCGAGCGGTGGCCGGATGGCGGTCTGGACCCTGCGCTGGAGGACCTGGTCGGGGCGGGGGCCATCGTGGACGGGCTGCGCCGGCGCCGGCGCTCGCCCGAGGCCGGGGCGGCGGCCCAGGCCTACCTCTGGGCCCGGCGCCGGGGGCTGAGACGGACCCTGACCGAGGCGGTGTCCGGAAGGGAGCAGGCGGGTCGCGGGTACGGGGAGGAGATCGATTGGGCCGCGGCCCTCAACGTCTCCCTGGAGGTGCCGGTCCTCTCCGGCGGCGCCTTCCGGGCGCACCGGAGTCGGCCTGACGGAGTCGGCACCTGAGCCGCACCTGGACTGTGTATTCCAGCTCCCCCGGCTCCAGCTCGAGCTGAGCGGGCCCGGCCGAGGCGGCCAGGAACCGCTGGCCACGGTGAACTGTAAAGCCACCGGAATCCTGCAGCTCCTCGAGGCGAACCACCTGGCCCGGAACCAACCCGGCGGCGCCGGCCATCTGTGAGGCCCGAGCCAGCGCATCCCGGACCGCGAGTTGGCGCGCCTCGACCCGGTACTCCGGGGCCCTAGACGAGGTCCAGTGCAGCTGGCTGATCTGGAGCCCATCTCCGAGGTCACCGGCGGCGATGAGGAGCCGCCCCACCTGGTCGAGTTCGCGCAGCCGCACCAGCGTGGCGCGCCGGGCCAGATGGCCCAGCAGCTCCCCGGACCGACCGTGCCACGGGTCCACGTTTAGCGCGCGGGTGCGGCGGTCCGAAGCGGGAATCCCCTGGCTCTCAAAGACGGTTGCGAGGCGGCCCGTGGCCGCCGCCAGCCGGCTCAGCGCATCCGCCACCTTGGCCTCCCGGCAGCTCATCTCCAGCAGCAGCTCTAGGCCGTCGGGCTCGGCCGACCGCCGTCCCACGCCCACCGTCTCGACCCACGTCCGGGCCTTCATGGCTACCGAGCGACTGCGCTCGGCCCGAGGCTACCCAGCGGCCTGGGAGCCGCGGTGCCGGACGATGAAGTCGAGCATCCTGGTCCAGGCGTCGGCGCAAGCCTCCTGGTGCTCGGCGAAGGTCCGGTCGAAGAAGCTGTGCGGTGCGCCTGGATACGTGTGCTGCTCGAACTCGACGCCGGCCTCTCTGAGCTCCTCCGCGAACCGCGCGTAGGCCTCGGCCGGGGTGAAGTCGGCGCCGGCGATCAGCAGCAGCAGCGGCGCCCGCAACCTCGCCAGGAATGGCTCGGTGCGCTGGGGCTGGCCGTAGAAGCCGATGCAGCCCGAGAGGCGGTGGCCGAAGGCCGCCTGGTTCCAGGAGTTGCTGCCTCCGAAGCAGAAGCCCACGGTGAAGACGTCGCGGACCCCGCCCCCATCATGCGCGCGCAGCCAGGCCACCGCGGCCCCGGTGTCCTGCGCGACCTGCTCGGGCGTGGTCCGCTCCACATGGGGGCGGAACTCGAAGCTGTCATCCCGGGGCTCGTGCCCGGCGGTGCGCCCGAAGTAGTCGATGGCCACCGCCGTCACCCCGGCCTCCGCAAACCGCAGAGCCAGCTCCTCGTAGAAGTGGTGCAGCCCCCGGACGTCCGGGAGGATCACGATCCCCGCAGGATCCGGCCCCTCGGCCCGGGCACCGTAGGCCGAGAAGGAGGTCCCGTCGGCCGAGGTGAGGACCAGCCTCTCTCCATCCGGGGCCGCCCCCCTGACAGGAGGGAACGGCGGTAGGGCATCATCGGCGTAGCACACGGCGGCATTGTGGCACCGGCCGCTCCGGGGATGCAGGCCGGACATTGTGGGAGGTTTGGGATGAGCAAGGTGGACTACCAGGAGGTGCTGTCGGACCTGGCCGGCCCGGTCGCTCAGCTCAGGGCGCGGATCCCCGATGTCTGGTCCTCGTACGCGGCGATGCACCGGGCGGCGCTGGGGGAGGGGGCGCTAAGCCAGCGCCACAAGGAGCTGATCGCCCTGGCGGTCTCCATCGTCAAGCGCTGCGACGGCTGCATCGCCTCGCATGCCCGGGGTGCCGCCCGCCGCGGTGCCACCCCCGAGGAGGTGGCCGAGATGATCGGGATCACCGTCCTCCTGGACGGTGGCCCGGCCACCGTCTACGGGCCCAGGGCCTGGGAGGCGTACCAGCAATTTCGCTCAACCATGAGCCCTGCCCCGGCTGGGCCCCCCGTCCCTTAAGCTGGCCCGGTGGAGCTGGGGCGCTTCGGGATCTGGACCTCGGCGCTGGATCGCCAGCCGGCCGCCACGGTGCGGCAGGCGGTCGCCGAGCTTGACCGGACCCGCCTCTCCGCCCTCTGGGTTGGGGAGGCGTTCCGGCGCGAGCCGTTCGCCAACTCGGCTCTCTTCCTCTCCGCCTCCAGCCGCCTCGTGGTGGCCACCGGGATCGCCAACATCTGGGCCCGCGACGCCCAGGCCATGCGGGCCGGGCAGTTAACCCTGGCGGAGGCCTACCCCGCCCGATTCCTGCTCGGCCTGGGGGTGAGCCACGTGCCGCTGGTGGACACTCGGGGCCATCGGTACGACCGGCCCTACTCGGCGATGCGCGCCTACCTGGACGCGATGGACCAGGCCCGGTACGAGTCGCCCGCTCCGGCCGAGTCACCCATCAGGGTGCTGGCGGCCCTCGGCCCCCGGATGCTGGAGCTGGCCGCGGAGAGGGCCGACGGCGCCCACCCCTACTTCGTGCCGGTTTCCCACACCGAGCTGGCCCGAAGGATCATGGGGCCGGGGAAGCTGCTCTGCCCGGAGCAGGCGGTGGTCATGGACCCCGACCCCCGCTCGGCCCGGGAGGTGGCGCGCCGCCATACCGGCGCCTATCTCAGGCTGCCCAATTACCGCCAGAACCTGCTGCGGCTGGGCTTCTCCGAGGCCGACTGCGAAGGAGGGGGGAGCGACCGCCTGGTGGACGCCATCGTCGCCCACGGCAGCGCCGAGGTGGTGGCCCAACGCCTTCGTGAGCACCTGCAGGCGGGCGCCGACCATGTGGCCATCCAGGTCCTGACCGGTGACCCTTTGGTCGTGCCGCTGGCGGAGTGGCGGGAGCTGGACCGCCAGCTGCTGGGCTGACGCCGATGCCGTCCCGTCTCTACACAGTGGTGGTGGACTCCCACGAGCCGCGGCGGCTGGCGGAGTTCTGGGCCAGGGCGCTCGACTACCAGGTGGTGTACGAGGCCCCTGATGAGGTGGTGGTGGCCCGGGACGAGGACACCTACCCGGCGCTGATCTTCGTTCCCGTGCCGGAGGCCAAGACGGTGAAGAACCGGCTCCACCTGGATCTCAACCCGGACGACCGGGATCGGGAGGTGGAGCGGCTGGAGGGGCTGGGGGCGACCCGCGCGGACATTGGCCAGGGGCCGGACGTCACCTGGGTGGTGATGCGAGACCCGGAGGGCAACGAGTTCTGCGTGCTGCGATCCCGTGAGGGCGGCGTCTGACCGGACGGCTCAGCCGTCGACGGGCGCCCGGGGCAGAGCGGCGACCAGGTCGGACCGAGCCAGCCGCTGGACTCCCCAGAACATCAGGGCAACCGCTCCCAGGAGGAGCGGTGAGGAGGCACCGGGAGCGACCGCCTCATGGAAGGCGAGCAGCCCCAGAACGGTGCCTGATACCGGCTCTAGGACGCTGAGCGGGGGCAGGCCGGAGCTGAGCGGGCCGGCGTGGTAGGCGCTCTGCTGCAGCAGGAATCCCAGCGCTCCCACCACCAGCAGGAGGTACGGCTCCCAGGTGGCCAGCGAGCCGAGGCGGTCGGTGGCCACCACCGCGATGGTCTGCTTGGTGAGGGCGTCGGAGACGCCCAGCGTGAGGCCCGCCAGTGTCCCCAGAACCACCGCCCGCCCCGAACCTGCGGTCCGCCAGATCAGGGGCAGGGCCGCCAGGAGCAGCAGGCCCAGCAGGAGCAGGATCTCCGCCCAGCTCCGGCCCGGGGCCGCCCTGGCTCCCCGTCCCGGACTCAGCTGAAGCAGGAACAGGGCGATTCCGGAGCTGGCTGCCAGCGCGGCGGCGAGCTCGGCGATGGTCATGAGGCGGCGCGCCAGGACGGCTCCCGCCAGTAGTGCCACCACCAGGTAGCCACTGAGGATCGGCTCCACCAGCGCCAGCTGCCCCTCTCCGAGGGCGGCGGCCTGGAGGCCATAGGCGAGGACCATCAGCACCACCGCCAGGAGCCAGACGCGGTCTCGGACGAGGTCCCAGACCAGCAGGACGCTCAGCGGGCGGTGGGGAGGCTGGGCGCGGGCGGAGCGCTGCTGCGCCGCGGCCGCGAGTCCGAGTAGGAGGGCGGCAGCGGCGGCCAGCCCGAAGCTCAACGCGGCCCCCGGGCCGCGCCGGCACTTACGCTCACTGCAGGAGGCGGAGGGCCAGGCCAGCCAGCGGCCCCCTCGGCCCACCTCGGTCGTCCGACCGCTGCAGGACCCGCTGCGACAGCTCCAGCACCTTGGCCTGCAGCGGCGGGGGAGGCAGAGGGGTGAGCCGCCTGGTGACCAGGGGGAGCTTGGTGAGCGGAGTCTCCCGGCCCAGGAGCAGATCCCTCGCCACCTTGGCCATGAGGGCGGACGGCCCCACCCCGTGACCGGAGTACCCCAGGGCGTACAGAACCCGGCCCCGCGCCAGCCACCCGGCGTGAGGTATGCAGGAGACCGTGCCTCCCACCGGACCGCCCCATCCGTGCTCCAGGCGCACGTCGGGGAGCTGGGGGAAGGTCTGACGGAAGGTCTCCTCCAGCCTCTGGAAGATGCGGGGGTCGGAGTCCCGGCCCGGGTCCGGGGGGCCGGCGACGAGGGGGGCGTCCCTCCCTCCCCAGAGGATCCGCCCGTCGGCGGTTGGACGATGGAAGTGGGGCATGATGCGCTTGTCCTCGATGCCCATCCCGCTGCTCCACCCGACTCTTGCCCATTGCTCCGGGGACAGAGGTGCCGAGAGGGTGATGTAGGCACAGACGGTGAAGAGGTAGCGCCGCAGCTGGGGCACCACCTGGGCATAGGCGTTGGTGGCCACCAGCGCCTGCCGGCTGTCCACCCGGCCCTGCGGGGTGGACAGCTGCACCCGGTAGGGGCGGGCATCCAGGCTCGTCACCGGGGTTGACTCGAACACCGTGACCCCCCGGCGCTCGGCGGCATCCCGGAGGCCGCGGGCCAGCGCCGCCGGGTCGACCAGCAGTCCGTGCTCCTCGAAGTGGCCCCTCCGCACCCCGTACGCCCTGACCATCTCCCAGCACTCGGGCCCCGTGACCTCTCGGAAGTCGTCCAGGCCGCAGAGTCGCGCCGCGCGCAGGTCCTGTTCGATACGCACGTCCTGTTCCGGCCCGTTGGAGACCGTGAGGATCCCGGGATGGCTCAGCTGGCAGTCGATGGACTCGTCGGCGCAGAAGCGCTCGATCTCCCCCAGGGCAGCCACCATCTCCAGGTGGACGCGGCGCGCGGCGGCGGGCCCGACCTTGCGCACCAGGTCATGGATGTTGCGCCCCACCATGGTCATGGCGAACCCACCGTTCCGGCCGCTGGCGCCGAAGCCGACCTGCCGCGCCTCCAGGACCACGATCCTGGCGCCGGGCACCGCCTCGGCAAGGCGGATCGCCGACCAGAGACCGGTGAAGCCGCCACCCACGATGGCGAAGTCAGCGGAGACGTTCCCCTCCAGGGGCGCCCGAGTGGGGCCGGCCGGCTGCGAGAGCCAATAGCTGGGCTTGGGCAGCTGTCCCCAGGCCCGATCCGGATCCTCGACGTCCATGTCCATCTCCCACCCACCTCCGGGGCCGCCATCGCTCAAAGCCGGCTGGGGCCCGGTCTCGCTGCCCATCTTGAGATCCGGACGGCGGTGCTGCAAGGCCATTGGCCACCTCCTCCCGGGTACTGGCGTCTATACTCTCCCGAGCGCCATGCGCAGCGGGCCCCACCGTCTTCTCCACATCCTCGCCTTGGCCCTGGGCCTCGGAGCCTGGTCGCTTTTCGCCCTCATGCCGGTGGCGGCCGCCCCGTCGGCTCCCAAGGCCCCGCCGACCCCCTACGTGGTGGCCATAGCCCCGGGGCACGGAGGCTATGACCCGGGGGCGGTGTCGCCCTACAACGGGCTTGAGGAGAAGAACGTCACCCTCTCCGTCGGCTTGGACCTCCGGGCCCTCCTGGAGGCAGAGGGGGTCAAGGTGGTGATGAGCCGGACCACCGACACCTACGTGAGCATCGCCGGCATGGAGGCGGTCGCCGAGAAAAACCACGCCAACGTCTTCGTGAGCCTCTGGGTGAACGACTGGAGCACCGCCAGCCTGGAGGGGGTGACCGTCTTCACCCCGCACTCCTCCGACACCCCCTTCGCCCAGGCGATCGACGAGGCCATGGGCAAGACGATCGCTCCATACGGGATGGGCAACCGGGGGATTCAGCCGCTACCTCAGCTGTGGGTGCACGCCACCATGCCCACTGTCACCATCGAATCCGGGTTCATGAGCAACCAGAAGGACTCCGAGCTGCTGGCTGAGCCCGGTTTCCGTCAGGCGCTGGCCCAGGGGATCTACGACGGGGTGCTGGCCTTCGCCCCCCAGATCCAAACCATCCACGCCCAGCAGCTCGCCTACCAGGCGGCCCAGGCCCGCCAGGCGGCGGCCCGACTGAAGGCCGCAAGGCAGGGGACCCTCCTCTCGACGGTGAGGGGCTGGGCCGTGGCGGCGGGGATGACCGCGATCCTGCTCTTCCTGGCCCTCTACCGGGACACACTGGGACGGGCCGAGCGCTGGGCGTATCGGAGGGTCCGCCGGGAGGTGGCCTCCCGGCTCTCAGACGCGCTGGCCGCCAGCCCCCGCACCGAACGCCGGGTGTCCGCCACGAGAACCCGCCCCACCGCGTCCCACCGCCAGGAGCGCCGCCCGGCGCGCCGCCCGGAGCGTCGGCAGGGCAGGGGAGCGGAGCGGTGGCGGGTACCGGGGGCGGCGACCCACCCCAGCCGGGTGGTGGAGATGGTGCATCCGGACGAGCCGCTGCGCCGGCGGCGGGAGCGGGGCTCGATCTATGACGACCTGCCCTTCTGACGGCCAGTCCGCCTGCCGCTCAAATGGGCCGGGATTCCGGCTGAGGCGTACCATCCGGCTATGACTCACCTCCTGCGCCATCCCCTCTCCCTGGTCCTGGTGGTCCTGGTGGCCCTCTTCGTGATCTTCTTTGTGGTGCTGCCCGCGCTATCGCTGATCATCCATGTGGTGATAGCCCTGGCCATCATCTGGACCGTGCTCTCCCTCTTCCGCTTCCACCGGACCCACAAGCGGCGGGACCAGGCACTCCGCAAGACCTAGGGCCCACCACTCAGATCGCCCTTGGGCTAGCCCTCCGGCATCGGCACGACCCGGTGCCCCGCGCCCGTGAGGGCCGCAACGGCCGCCGCCAGCCGGGGGGCAGGGACCAGGACGTGATCGGTGTCGAAGGTCGAGATCACGAACACCGGCACGCCGGCCCGCGCCAGCGGCTCCAGCAGGGCCAGCAGCACCCCGACCAGGTCGTGGGCGAGCGGGCCCTCGACGCTCAGCATCCGCCACGGTCCGCTGCGCCGTCCCGCGTCTGCCGAGAGCTCCCAGGAGTGGACGATGGATACCTCGTCCGCGGTGCGGCTGACGCTGGCCCAGCCTCGGGACCAGGCCCACGCGGGGATCTCTGCATCCACCTCCAGTCGAGTCACGGCCATCTCCTTGGGGGCGAGGTGAAGGGTCGTCACTGCCCAGACCGTACCAGCGGCGACGGGAGGCGCGACAGGGGAGCCGCTCAGAGGCCGGGCCAGGAGTCCTCGAGATGGAACTCGGCCGCCGGGGCGCCGCACTCGGGGCAGGTGGGTGGTGGTGTGAGCCCCCGTTGGGAGGCGCCGCAGCGGCCACATACCCACACGTGGTGGCAGAGGTACGAGACGAGGGCGGTGCGGGACAGTCGCCCGACCAACTTCCCGTGGCTGACCACCGGCAGGCTGCTGAGGCGGCGGTTGAGGAGCAGGTCGGCGGCCTCGGTGAGCGGGCGTTCCTCGTCCAGAGTCTGGGCCGGCACCGCCATGAAGTCCTCGACGGTGTGGCCGCCCCGGCGGGTGAGCTCACGCGGACCGAGGGTTCCCACCACCTCCATGTGCTCGTTCACCACCGGGGCTGTGACCAGCCCGCGCCTCCTCAGGGTGCTCACCGCCTCCGACCGGGGCGTGTGGCTGGGGATGGAGACCACGTCCCGGCTCATGACCTCCCACACCCTCGGCAGTGCGGTCTCGGTATCCATGCGCATCCCTCCGACTCTCCTGCGGGGCCAGAGACCCCAGCGCGAGCCTAGACCCAACCGCCGCCGATCCCCAGGGGGAAATCACCCGGGTGTGGTCGGCTCGGCGACGGGGGCGGCGGTGAGCTGCAGCTGTGATCCCGCCGGCCTGAAGCCCAGCTCCCGGTAGAGGGGGAGGGCCGGCCCACCCGGCTCCGCCACGATCACCAGCCGTCGCGCCGAAAGGTGGGCTGCGGCGTGGCGGGACGCCGTGAGTAGAACGGCGGCGGCGAGCCCTCGGCGCCGGTGCTCCGGATGGGTCTGCACGTGCTGGAAGCGGGCGGTACCTCCCCTCCCACTCACGATCCCGCACCCGGAGACCAGCTCCCCCCTCCGGAAGGCACCGAAGAAGACCGCACGACCGGTGGCTTCCAGCCGCCGAAAGTCCGCCTGCCGGGCGGACTGGAACTCCTGGCTTCCCGCGCCCGACCAGCATGCTGCCGTGAGGCGCCCCTGCCCCTCCCAGTCGTCCTCTCCAGCCAGCGGGCGCACCACGATTTCGGGCGGAGGGAGCCGGGGGGAGGTGAGCGTCTTGGCGAGCAGGACCTGATCCACGGTCAGCTCCAGCCCTGCTTGGATCAGGGGACGGAGGCGGCTGGAGCAGCGCTCCGAGCCGCGGTCCCAACCGATCGCCACATGCCGGGCTACCGGGAAGGCCCTCCGGAAGGTCCGGAGCCACCGGGAAGCGTCCTGCACCGGCGCCGTGCCGGAAAGGAGGATGAAGTTTCCCCAATAGAAATATGGGTTGAGGGGCGTGCGCACCACCAGGTGGTCCCCGCGGTCCTCCACCTCGGCTCCGGCGAGGCGCAGGACCATTAGGTCGGTGCGGAATGCCAGTGATCGGGCGTGCACCGGCGCCACGGTACTACCCACCAGCGAGGCGCCCGCCCAGCTAATCCTCAGGATGCTCGGCTAACCTGCCAGCAGCCATTCCCGGCGGGGCGGATGCATGTCGAGAGAGCACCGCGGCCGGCGCCGGTTCACCTGCCTCACGCCGAACAAGCTTCGCCCAGGGAATACCCGCCCCCCCGATGGGAGCCCGCCCCCCGGAGTCCTGATGAGTCGCCCCCCAGCAACACTGCGCAGCCCTTCGCGACCACAGCGGTTCCTGGCCGCTCTCGGCGCCATGGGGGCTCTGGCGCTCAGCGCCGCGGGGTGTGCCACCCATCCGGTCAAGGTTGCCAAACCTTCCCCACCGCTTCCCTCCCCGTCCGCCGCACCCCTGCAGATGCCCGCCGCCGAGTCCGGGGTCCTGCCCTGGTCACTTCCCAACCCCATCAGCCGCGAGGTCCTTCTGCCGGGACCGGGAGCGGGCCAGCTGACCATCCTGGGAGGCCTCGAGGCCGGGGGGGGATCAGCGTCCGGTGTCTTCACCCTGAGCACCTCCAACGGAGCACTCTCCGGTTCCGGCGCCCTGCTGGGCCCCCTCCATGACGCCGCTGGGGTGGTTCTGGGCGGTCAGCCGGTGGTCTTCGGCGGAGGCGTGGTGGCCAGCTCGGCCGCGGTGCAGCGGCTTCCCGCCGCACTTGGGTCTGCGATCCCAGCCGGCACCCTTCCCCAGGCCCGCTCCGATTCCGCCGCCGTGACCATCGGGGGGACGGCCTACGTGATCGGCGGCTACGACGGGAGCTCGTTCGATGCCGCGGTTCTCGCCACCACCGACGGAGCGACCTTCAAGGACGTCGCCCCGCTCCCGGTACCCGTGCGCTACCCCGCGGTCGCCGTGCTGGGCGGCCTCATCTACGTCTTCGGCGGTCAGACGGCGGACGGGGAGCCCACCGCCGCCGTCCAGCAGATCGACCCGGCCACCGGAGCCGCCCGCGTTGTCGGATCCCTCCCCGAGCCGCTCACCGGCGCCAGCGCTGCCACCCTCGCCGGCACGGTTTACGTGGCCGGAGGTGAGACCTCGGCGGTGGGGGGGACCGCCCCCAATGGCACCATCTGGGCCTTTGACCCCCGGTCCTACCAGCTCCTCGCCGCCGGCCAGCTCCGGGTCCCCGTTTCCCACGCCGCCATCGCCGTGCTGGGGGAGCGCGCGTGGTTGGTGGGCGGGGAGGCCGCCCAGGGCCCGGTGTCGGCGGTGCAGATGCTGATCCCCAACTCTGGGTTCGGGATGGCCGGGGAGGCCGGTGCGGGCTCACCGTATTTTGGCGGCAACCTGCTGATCGCCGACGCCGGCGCCAACCGGATTCTGCTGCTCAACCCGGAGGGACAGGTCATCTGGACCTACCCCAATCCCTCCGCCCCCCCGCCCTCGGGGGGCTTCTTCTACCCCGACGACGCCTTCTTCGCCAACCAGGGCACCAGCATCATCATGAACATGGAGAGCTACCAGGAGATCGTGAAGATCGCCTACCCCTCTGGCAAGGTCCTCTGGACCTACGGCCACCCGGGGGTGGCCGGGAGTGCTCCGGGATATCTCAACACCCCGGATGACGCCTTCCAGCTGAAGTCCGGGCAGGTCTCGGTGGCCGACATCGCCAACTGTCGAATCCTGATCATCAACCCCAATGGATCGATCGCCAGCCAGATCGGTACCACCAGGTCCTGCGTGCACGCCCCTCCCACCCACCTGGGGTCTCCCAACGGCGACACCCCTCTGCCCAACGGTAACTTCCTGATCTCCGAGATCAGCGGGGGGTGGGTGAGCGAGTACACCCCGCAGGGCCATCTGGTGTGGGCGGCCCGGCTCAACCTGACCTACCCATCGGATCCCCAGCAGATCGGGGCCGCCACCTATCTCATCGCCGGATACACCAACCCCGGGGTGATCCTGGAGTTCAACAGCCAGGGCCAGACGCTCTACCGCTATCAGGTGAGCTCCGGGCCGGGTGCCCTGAACCACCCGTCGCTGGTCGAGCTGCTTCCCAGCGGCGTGTTCATGCTCAACGACGACCAGAACGACCGCATGATCGCCATCGACCCGGCGACCGGGGCGTCGGTCTGGCAGTACGGCGTCAAGGGGGTGCCTGGCACCGCGCCGGGCTACCTGGTTGAGCCGGACGGATTCGACGTCCTCATGGCGGGAGGTGCGACCCCTACCCATCCGGGCACCGGCTGAGGGTTAGGGTCGAGACGGCGTGCCACCCGCCTCTCATGCGGCGCACCGGACCGTGGACGGCGACATTCTGACGGTTGGTGGGGTGCAGCCGGGGGCCAGTGCGAGCGGCTCATCGGGTGCCGGTCCCGAGATCCCGGCTGCAGGGCGCGGGGGTCTCGATCGCTAGAGCTGTGGCTGCTCCCGCCCGCCCCGCCCGACATCGCTTCTGCCCGCGGTGCGACGCACCCGCAGCGCGGATACGACAGCGATCAGCTCCACCGCCGGCGGTGGGTGGGAGGCCGCAGCCTCCCACCCACCCAGATCAGCCGTCCGAGGGCTGCGGCGACTGGCCCGAGTCACCGCCAGAGCCGTTCTGGTCGGGGCTGCTCCCCGAGCCTGCCGGTGTCGCCGTGGCCTCGGGAGTCTGGTGGGCCTCCGGGGTCTGCTGAGGCTCCGGAGTCTGCTGGGCATCGGGGGTATCCGTGGGCTCCGGCGTCCGGCTCGCGTCGGGGGTCTCAGCCGACGTCGGAGTGGGGCCGGTAAGGGTGCCCAGCGGCGTGGGGCTGGATTCGCTCAGGTGGGCGGCCAGCACCGAGTCATTGCTGGCACGCACCGACAGGGAGTAGGTGGCGCCATTCGGTGCCAGGACCACGACGTCGTAGACCGCAACACCGTGCTCCGTGTCCGCCTCCGTCCGCAACACCTTGGCCGCTCCCGCCCCGGGGTAGTTCTGGCTGACATAGGTCAGGGCTGCCTGGTCGGCGGCCGCGGCCGGGCTGTTCGCCGCCACCAGGCTGACCCGGGTGGGGACGGAAGTGGCGCCGCCACCCCGGGTGGCGGCCCAGACCCCTCCCGCCACCGCCACCGCTCCGATCGCGACACTTGCCGCTGCTGTTCTCATCATCGGTCTCCTCCAAGAGGCGCTCCGTGCGCTCCTTCGAGGATTCACCGTGGGGATGAGCTGATCGTGGGAGGGGGATTAGATTACCTTCAGTTCCCCTGGCCGGGAACCGGAAGCAGCCGGTACCCGGCGCCGCGGACCGTGTGGATCAGTGGGGCGAGGCCTTCTCGATTCAGCTTCCGTCGCAGGTAGCTCACGTAGACATCGACCACATTGCTGCCCGGATCAAAGTCGTACTCCCACACCCGGTTCAGAATCTGGGTGCGAGACAGCACCTGATTGGGGTGGCGCATGAAGAGCTCCAGGAGCGCCCACTCTCGGTGGGCCAGCTCGATGCGGCGGTCGGCCCGGAACGCCACCTTGGATAGCAGGTCCAGCCTGAGGTCGCCCACCTCCAGCTCGGTGGACACCGTCTGCTCCTTGGTCCGGAGCACGGCCCGCACCCGCGCCAGCAGCTCGTCGAAGGAGAACGGCTTGGTCACGTAGTCGGTGGCCCCGGCGTCCAGCCCGGCCACCTTGCTGGCGACGTCGTCACGGGCGGTGAGGATGATCACCGGGAGCCCGGGCCGGCGGACCCTCCAGAGCCGGAGAACCTCGAGCCCGTCTCGGTCGGGGAGACCGAGGTCGAGGAGCGCCAGATCCAGATCCTCGCCACTGGCATCCACCACACCCAGGGCGGTGCGGGCATCGGGCGCTCGGGTGACCGCGTACCCCTCCGCCTGCAGGCCCTTGGCGAGAAAGGCGGCGATTCGGGCGTCGTCCTCCACCAGCAGGATCATTGCACCCCCTCATCGTCCGGGGCCCCGGCCCAGAGGCACGCCGGTGGCAGCACCAGGACGACCGAGGTCCCGCGTCCCGGAGCGCTGCTCAACTCCACGTGACCACCGTGGCCCTCGACCACGGCCTTGACGATCGCCAGTCCCAGCCCGGCTCCCCGCTGGCCCCCCTGGGCGCCCCGGCGGAAGCGGTCGAAGACCGCTTCCTGGAGCTCGGGGTCGATGCCAGACCCGGTGTCAGTGACGGAGAGGCGGACCCCCGGCCCGCAGCTCGCGCCCAGAGTGATGGAGTCTCCCTCCACCGTGGCCTTGACCGCGTTGTCCAGCAGGTTGAGCAGGGCGCCGCGGAGCTTGGCCGGATCGACTACCAGCACCGCGTCCGGCACCGGATCCAGCATCCAGTGCCGTGGGGCCAGAACCTGGGCCGCGGCCGAGAGGTCGGCCATGAACGACCTGAGGTCCACCAGCTCCCGCTGGATGAAATCCGGCTCCAGGGAGTGCCCGAGCAGGAGCAGCTGGTCAACCATGGCGCTCATCTGGTCCAGCTCTTCCACCACCACGGCGGTCGTCTCCGCCACCTCGTCTGGATCGAGGGCGCCACCTCTCCGCAGCACCTCCAGGTGCCCCTTGGCGATGGTGAGCGGCGTCCGCAGCTGGTGCGAGACGTCTGAGAGCAGGGCGCGCTGGGCGGCCACGGTCGCCGAGATCCGGCCCAGGAGCTCGTCGAAGGCCGCGGCCATCCGCCCGACCTCGTCGTCCGCCCCCCGGTATCCAACGCGGCGGGTCAGGTCGCCCGAACTGGCCTCCACCGCCGTCTGGGTCAGCGCCCCCACGGTGCGCAGCACCCGCCTGAGGATGAGGTAAGCGCTGAGGAGTGCGACCACAAGGGCTACGGCCGCCTCCGCGGCGGCGAGCAGCGCCACCTGGTCAGTCTCACTCTGGAGGCGGCCCAGGCTGCCGGCGGCGATGACCACTCCTCGGACCTTCCCGGCCTCCACTATCGGGCTGGCCAGGGCCAGGTAGGGGGTGGTGCCCAGGGAGAGATTCATGGTCCTGGTGGTCCGGGGAGGGTTCAGCAGGGTGCGGCGGACGAGAGGCGCCCTGGACAGCTCAGCCGCCGCTCCGGATCCCAGCACCGGCTGGTGGCTTACGGCGATCAGCAGCACCTCTCCCGGTGGAAGGGGGTGGGTGAGGAGGTATCCCCGGCTGAAGGCCTCGAGGCTCTGCCCCGGGGTGCGGGTGCCGAACGAGGCGGCATAGCCGCTCAGCTCATCCCCCAGATCCGCCAGGACGGTGTTCTGGTAATGGGCGGAGAAGTCCCGGACCACCTGCACGAGGACAACCCCCAGGACCAGGGCCAGCACGAAGGCGTGAAGCAGGAGAAGCCGCGCCGCGGTGCCCAGCCTCGGACCCCGACCCACGTTTGCTCTCCCCGCCTCCGCGGTCCCCGCCACCTCCAGCGTGCCCAGTCCCTGGCGGGTCTCAGCCGTCGCTTCCAGAGCAGGAATCTCCGCCCGAGCAGCCACCCTTTCCGTCTGTCGACTCCGGCGTGGGCACCGTGATCACCGGAGCCGGGGGAGTGACGGTCTCCACCGGCTCGCCGGCGACCGAGACGCCGGTGAGGGGGGATGGAGCCGCTGAGGGGCTGCTGGAGCCAAGTCGCACCGCCGAAGGAACAGTGCTCGGCCGCACGGTCAGGTTGGGGCCGAGCAGGAGTGCCACCGCCAAGGCGCACCCCACCACCAGGAACAGCCAGGCGGCCCTGGGGATGTGGGACGGCAGGGGGATCGGGAGCAATGGTCGGGTACCTCCGGGCTCGACGATGGGACCCGTCGATGAGTCGATGATTAGGTGAACATTAGGCCGATCTCATGTACCACCGAGCAGCGGGACAGGGTCCCAGGCCACCCGGACCCACCCCTATGGCGGCGGCATCTGCCTGGGCCATCTCCGGCCCGGCGGCCAGGCGTCCCGGGCCGGAGGCCGCACCTGCCGGTTCACGCCGTGAAGGGCGGCGCCTCGGATCTTGTGGGCGGAGCGCCGCCGATCTCGTTGGGCGTTCCCTGGGGCTGCGACTGGGCCGAGGAGCTGGCTCATCTGACGGGGTTTGGGTGCGCCTCGTGGCGTGGGTCGGCCTCCGTGCCCGGCCGCCCGCCCACTTCGCCGAGGGCGCTCCAGACCGCTGATCGGATTGCGGGAGCGGAGGGTGGAAGAACAGATGTATCATCCGCGGTTAGGGGTCGGCGAGCCGGCCTGATCGCTCGCAGGTCTGGGACTCCTGCCCTGGGCTTGCCGTGGCGGTCGCTGCCGATCCAGTTCGGGAGGCCATTCTGGAAGAGCCGGACCGACTCCTTGGAGGTGTCACCGGGTACCTGCTCGGCCTCAGACCACGGCTCCCGGCCGCGGTGTGGACCGTGGTGGCCGGGGGAGCGGTGTCCGCACTGGGCAACGGCTTCGTGCTTCCGTACGGCTCCATCTACCTACATGTGGTGCGCGGGATCCCGATCCCTGTGGTGGGCGCTCTCCTTTCCTTCTCGGCGCTGGCCTCGCTGCTGGTGGCAGTGGCCGGGGGCACCCTGGTCGACCGGCTCAGCCCCAAGGTGGTGATCCTCCTCGGCCTGGGATTCCAGACGGTGGGGTTTGCTTCTCTGGGGTTTGCCACCGGGATCCCCCAGGCCGCACTCTCGCTGGGGCTGGTGGGGCTGGGAGCGGGCTGCTTCTTCCCCGCCCTGGGGGCGCTGCTGGCGGCCATAACCACCCGGGCGGAGCGGACCGCCGCCGCCTCGCTTCAATACGCCGCCAACAACCTCGGGATCGGCGTGGGCGCCATCGTGGGAGGGCTCCTGGTGTCCACCACGCGCCCCAGCAGCTTCACCCTGGTCTACCTGCTGGACGCCGCCACCTTCGTGGTCTTCGCCGCGGTGGCGCTCCTGCTGGTGCCTTCGGGAAGGCACCAGCAGGAGCGGGCCAAGAGCTCCGGGTATCTCGCCGTCCTTCGGGACTGGCGCTTCATGGCGGTGGTGCTCTTCAACGTCATGGTGGTGGTCTCCACCTACTCCCAGCTGGACAGCTCTGTGCCGCTGTATGCCCGGGTCTTCCTCAGGGTGCCCACGGCCGCCATCGGACTCATTCTTGCTGCCAACACCGCGTTCATCGTCCTCGCCCAGCTGCCGCTGGCCAGAGCCGTCCGCACGGTGCCCCGCACCACGACTCTCACCCTGTGCGGGGCGGTCTGGGCGGCGTGCTGGATGGTCGGTTGGCTGGCCAGCGTGGAGCGGGGCCTGGCGGCGGCTGCCTGGCTCGGGGTCTTCGCCGTGATCTTCGGCGCCGGCGAGTGCCTGCTCAGCGCCACCCTCGGACCGCTGGTCGCCGATCTGGCGCGCCCGGCTCTTCGCGGCCGCTACATGGCCACCTTCAACCTCTCATGGTCGATTGGACTGCTGGTTGGACCCAGCCTGGGGGGAGTCCTGGTGGGGTCGTTCCTGCGGCCCTGGATGTGGCTGACCTGGGCCGTGGTCGCCGTTGGGCTCGCGGTCTGGGCCTCACTTCTGGCCCGCTGGCTGCCCGAGGCGGTGAACCGGGCGCCACTGCCCGCCTGAGGGGCTGCATAGCTCCCCGGGTGGACGGTGGGTGCTCGCGCGAGCCGACCGGCGCCGGATCTACGCGGATACGGCGATGCTGACCTCGGGGGGCTGGCGCAGGGAGTTGTGGACGGTGCAGCGGGCGGCCACCGAGAGCAGCGATTCCTGCACCTCCGGTGGCAGGTGGGAGACCCCGCTCACCCCGAGTGAGATCCGGCTCACCCGGTAGGGCCGGGTGGCGTACTCGACCTCCGAGGTGACGGCCAGGCCATCCACGGGGTGGCCGTGGCGTGAGAGGAAGCGGCGTACATAGAAACCGACGCAGGCGGCCAGGCTGGCGATGAAGAGCTCGGTGGGGGTGGGGGCGGTGTCCTCGCCGCCGTCCATCTCCGGCTGGTCAACGTGCAGGACGTGCTGGCGCATGGAGAGCCGGAAGCGGTCTCCGGACTCGTGCTCGACCCGCACGGCGACCTCGGCGGCGGTTCCCGCCGCCACCGTCAGACGGCCTCGGGGGCGGCCTGGGCCGCCGCCACCTGGGCGCGGACCTGGTCCATGTCCAGCTCTTCGACCGCCGCGATGAGCTTCTCCAGTGAGCTGGCCGGCAGCGCCCCTGGCTGGGCGAAAACCAGGATCCCGTCCCGGAAGATCATCAGCGTTGGGATCGAGCGGATCCCCAGCGCCTGCGCCAGCCCCGGCTCGGCCTCGGTGTCGACCTTGGCGAACACCATCGAAGGATGCTTCTCCGAGGCCGCCTGGAACACCGGAGCGAAGGCCCGGCAGGGGCCGCACCAGGCCGCCCAGAAGTCGACCAGGACCATCCCCGGCCCGCTTACCGTCTTCTCGAAATCTGCCTCGCCGAGTGCGGTGGTGGCCATGGCTGCCTCGCTGTGAATGTACCCCTGGGGGTATGGCTTGCTGAGGCAAGTGTACACCAGATCCCTCGTGCCGGTGCGAATTGGCCTGGGCCGCGGCGCCGATCCTGCGCCGAGTCAGATCCCGATGAGTACGACCGAGATGGCGGCGGCCAGCAGGCCTACCCGTTGCACCCGGTTCCAGTGCTCTCCCAGCCCGAAGCGGGCCAGAAGCACGGTCACAGCTGGATAGAGGGAGCTGATGACCGCCACCAGGGCCAGCTGGGAGAGGCCGGTCGCCCGCAGAAAGAGGATGTTGCCGGCGCCCCCCAGGATCCCCGCCCCGGCGGCCAGGGGTGCCACTCGGCGCCAGCCGCCGCCACCCGTTCGGGCCGCGGCGCCGCCAACGATGAGGAGCGACATCAGCTGCCCGGAGATCAGTGGCCAGGTGCCGGATGCCGTTCCGGCCCGATCCAGGGCGATGAAGAGAAGGGCGAATCCCACGCCCGCTAGGAGCGCCTCAGGAACGCCGCGGCCTCTAGCGCGGTGGTCCCGGGCCTGCCACGAGACCATGGCCACCGCCGGGATGGCGATCACCATCCCGGCCAGCTGCACCCCGGCCGGCCGGTTCCCCAGCGCCAGCCCCACGGCCGCTGGTATCAGCGCTGCCAGCACCCCGGATAGCGTCGCCACGACCGTCATCTCGCCGATCGCCAGGCCGCGGTAGAGCGCCAGGATCCCGAACCCGCTGCCCAAGCCGCTCGCCGCCCCCCAGGCGAGGGCGGCCGGAGCCGGCCCGGACCAGGGGAAGAGCAGCAGCCCCAGAACTGCCGCGGCCAGGGCCAGGGGCTGCCCGGTGACTGCCACCAGGGCCGTTGACCCACGGCGCCCGGCCACGCCGGCGAGGAAGTCGGAGGCGCCGTAGCCCACTGCGGCGCACAGGCTCAGGGCGATCCCCACCAGGCCAGCGTACTGGGGCGACAAGCGCCATCGCCATCCACCGCCCGCATGGTCGGGCCGTTTTCGCCCTGGTATGGTCGCCACCGTGGCCCCAGACATCCGTGACTTCCTGGCCGCCCCGGTCTGGCGGGCCATGGACGTGGATGACGAGGGCCGGCTGCTGGCGGGCTGCGACGTCCCAGGAACCACCCAGCTGGTGGAGCTGGCCTTCGATGGCACCCCCACCTGGCTCACTGACCTCCCGGGCGGCTGCTCCGGTCGGTACGTACCCGGACAACGCCTGGTGGTGGTCGAGCATGACCAAGACGGGGATGAGCGCCAGCAGCTGTCGCTTCTGGACCTCCGGGACCTGCCGGCCGAGCCGGTGGGGCTGGACCGGCTCCAACCACTGGTTCGCGATCCCCGCTTCCTGCACCAGCTGGTCTCGGTGCGTCCCGGCCAGGTGGTTTACGCCACCAACCGGCGCAACGGCGTCGACTTCGATGTGTTGATCCGAAGCCTCAGGACGGGCGCCGAGCGTCAGGTGTACGCCGCCGGCGGCATGGTCGAGGGTGTGGCCCTCGCACCATCCGGGGATGCAGGCGTTCTAACGCGGGCCGCCGTGAGCCCCATGTCGGAGCAGCTTCTCCTGGTGGACCCCATCGGCGAGCCAGCCCGCGAGCTCACCGGCTCCGACCTGCCCGCCCAGCACCTGTTCCCCAGTTTCGCCAGCCAGTCCCGCCTGGTCGTCACTACCGACCGTGAGCGCGAGCACACCGCAGTCGTCGAACTGGACCTCGAGAGCGGGCGGTGGAGGGAGCTCATCTCCCGACCAGGACTGGACGTGAGCGGCCACCTGGCACCCTCTGGCAGCCGCCTCCTTCTGCGGGTCAACCGGGGAGGTTGGGCGGAGTTGGAGCTTCACGAACTGGACGACGAGCGGGCGCCCATCCCGGTCGCCCTGCCGGGAGCCGGATGGATCGGGGAGCCGACGCTGCCGTCTCCCACCTGGTCGCCGTCGGGCAGATGGTCCGCCATCTCCTTCAGCAGCCCCACGGTCCCTGGAGATGCGTTGAGGGTCGACGCCCTCACCGGGGAGGCGGCCACCGTCGCCAGCAGCCAGGGGGGACTCGACGCCCACACCCTCAGCTTGCCCACCCTGCATGAGGTTCCCTCGCCAGCCGGTCGGCCGATCCCCTGCTGGGTCTACGCGCCCACCGCAGCCGGTGGCCCGCTCGCCGGCTCGGCGGTCGTCGTGGTCCACGGTGGCCCCGAGTCCCAGTCGGTGGCTAGCTTCAACCCGGTGATCCAGGGCCTGGCGGCGGCCGGCCACACCGTCCTGGTCCCCAACGTCCGCGGATCCACCGGATACGGAAGGAGCTGGTACTCCGCGGACGACGGCCGCCGGCGGCTGGACTCGGTCGCCGATCTCGAGGTGATCCACGCCTGGCTGCCGCAGGTGGGGGCAGACCCCTCTCGGGCGGCCCTCTGGGGTGGCTCCTACGGCGGCTACATGGTCCTCGCCGGCTTGGCCTTCCAGCCCCAGCTCTGGGCTGCGGGGGTGGACATCGTCGGGATCTCCTCCCTGGCCAGCTTCCTGCGCAACACCTCCGGCTACCGCAGAGCGGCTCGGGAGCGCGAGTACGGCTCACTGGAGGCCGATCTCGACTTCCTCGAGCGGGCGTCTCCGCTCGCGCGGGTGGACAGCATTCGCGCCCCTCTCTTCATGATCCACGGGGCCAACGACCCGCGGGTACCCCTCAGCGAGGCTGAGCAGCTGGCCAGGCGGCTTCGCCAGCGGCAGGTGGAGTGCCACCTCCTCGTCTACCCGGACGAGGGTCACGGTCTCGCGCGCCGGCGCAACCGGCTGGACGCCTATCCCCGAGCGCTCCAGTTCCTCGCGAGCCATCTGGGCGGCTGAGAGCTGGGCTGCCGGTCCCACCTATACTCGAGCAGTTCGGGCGCGCCGGGTGCTGCGCGCGCCGCCCCTCAATCCAGGTGCCCACTTGTCCCAGGTCCAAGGCCATCCGCGTCGCTGGCTGATCCTCGCCGTAGTCACCGTGGTGGCCTTCATCGGCAATGTCGACGGCACCATCGTGGTGGTCGGGCTGCCCCGGATCGTCCAGGGGCTGCACACCACGATCACCACCGGCCTCTGGACCCTGACCGGATACATCATTACCAGCACGGTCTTCCTGCTGCCGGCGGGGCGGTGGTCGGACCTGGTGGGGCGGAAGCGGATCTTCCTGGTCGGTGTGGGGCTGTTTGGCCTGGGGACGGTCCTCTGCGGGTTCGCCCCCTCCGGGGGAGCGCTGGTGGGTTGGCGGCTGCTGCAGGGGGTCGGAGCAGCGCTCTCCTCGGCGACCGCGGTCCCGCTGATCGCCGGGGCCTTCCCGGCAGCCCAGACCGGCCGCGCCCTGGGGATCAATTCGACAGCCTGGGTGATGGGCTCGATCGTGGGCCCGGTGGCTGGGGGGGCGCTGGTGGGGAGCCTGGGGTGGCGCTGGATCTTCTTCGTCACCGTGCCCTTCGCCCTGGCCGGGCTCGCGGCCGGGGCTTACTGGCTGCCGGCTGACCACTCCTCTCGGAGGGGGGTGAGCACCGACTGGGTGGGGGCCGGCGCGTTTACGGTGGCGCTGGTCTCCCTTCTCGTTGCCCTGTCCGAGGGCTTGGCATGGGGCTGGGGCTCGGCGCGGATCGTGGGTCTGTTCGTGGTGTCGGCTCTGGCGCTGGCCGGGTTCATCGGCTGGGAGCTGCGCGCCCGCCTGCCCACCTTCGACCTTCGGCTGCTCCGCCGGCCCCAGCTTCGCGGGGCGCTGGCGGTGGTCGTCTTCTACGCCACCGGCATGTTCGCGACCACGTTCCTGCTCACCTTCTACCTCCAGGGAGCGCTCCGGCTCAGCCCCCTCGACGCGGGGCTGGCGCTGCTGCCCATCGCCGTTCCCCAACTCGGGCTGGCCCCCTTGGGTGGCGCCCTGGCTGACCGCTTCGGCGCCGCCCGTCCGGTGATGCTGGGGCTGGTCCTGCTCATCTCCGGGGCCTTGCTGCTGAGCCGCCTGGGCACCCGCCTCGACCTGGTCGCGGTGGTGGTTCCCCTGCTCCTGATCTCGGCGGGCAACGGTTTCGCCTGGCCCGCGCTCACCAAGGCGGTGGTCTCCTCGGTCCCCCGAGAGCGGACCGGCGTGGCGTCGGGGATGTTCTTCACCCTGCGCAACGTGGGGATGGCACTCTCCTTCACCCTCGCCCTGGTGGTGGCCGAGGCCAGCCTTCCGCCCCAGCTGGCGGTTCGCGTGTTCCTGGGCGCGGGCGGAGCGCTGAGCGGAAACCTGGGGCGAGCGCTGGTCCAGTCCACCGACGCCGGCTTCCGGGTCTTCGCCGGCTTCTGCCTGGTGGCCCTCGTTCTCGCGGTCACCCTGCTCCTTCCCCGGCGCGCCTCCCAGGAGGCGAGCCAGCCCGTGGCTCAGGGGGGTGCTGCGACGCCTTCCTGAGGTTCCCGGGCGGTCAACCCGGGTCGGCGCCGCCCCCGGAGGGGCTGGACGAAGCCAGTGCGTCCGGCACCGCCGGCGACCCGGTCTGGGCCGATCCGGTTCAGCGAACGGCCACCAGGATGCGGTCATTGAGGTGCTGCCACAGGCACCCGACCTCTGAAAAGCCTGCGGACCGCAGGGCCTCCTGGTGTTGCTCCAGGGTGACCGGGGTGCCGCGCTCGGGATGATGGTGCTCCCGGAGGTGCCGCTCCGCCACCGCCTCGGACAGCTCGGCCGCCCCCTCCGCCATGGACCACCACCCGTCCCAGCTCCGGGGCCCGGAGGGAGCGGTCACCGGGTGCCCCGCGACGGCCGGGTGCTCCAGCCCCTGGGTCAGCTCCGCGATCTCCCCCCCGGCCCGCGGGATGTGGTCGGCGTTGAGGAACAGCCCCCCCGGGCGCAGCATGGCGGCCAGGCTTCGGTACAGCGTGGCCAGGGCGGACCGCTCCAGCCAGTGCAGCGCGGTGCTGGAGACCGCGGCGTCGAAGCCGGTGCCCAGGTCGGGCAGCCGGGGGTCGGCGAGGTCTCGGTCGGCGAAGGAGACCTGGGGTCGGCGCACCAGCGCCCGGCGACCGATCTCCAGCAACACCGGGTCGCGATCCACGGCCACCACCTCAGCCGAGGGTAGCGATCTCGCCACCCGGAGGGCCAGGGAGCCCGGCCCGCTCCCCAGGTCCAGGACTCGCGGATGGGTCCCGCATCCCTCCGCCACGGCGGCGCAGATGATGCTGAAGCGCTCCTCGCGACGGGGCAGGAGGGCCTGCTGCTGCGCCTCCCAGCTGCCCAGCCATCGTGACCATCTTGCCATCCCACCATCCTCGCGGGCCCCTGCCGCTTCCGGCAACTTCGCTCGCGGCGTCGGCGCCCGGCTGTCGCCCCGGCGTGCTACGGTCGGCGGGTGCCTCTCGACTTCGATCCCCTGGCGGCCATCGCTGAGCACAGCTCAGGCCTGGCCATGGCGGCCGAGGGCAACCTCGAAGAGCCCGTTGAGGGCTGCCCCGGATGGCGCGTGGGTGACCTGGTCAGGCACCTCACCGAAGTTCACTGGTTCTGGGCGACCATAGTCGAGGAGTTGCTCCAGGAACCGCCGCCGGAGGCCCGCCGCCCCGCCCCGGCTGCGGATGTCGATCTCCTGCAGACCTTCCGGGCCGGCGCCGCCCGGCTGGTGGCGGTCCTGGGCGCCGCCGATCCCGGAGCGCCCTGCTGGACGTGGGCGCCCGCCCAGCAGGATGTGGCCTTCGTCATCCGCCATCAGGTCCAGGAGGCCGCCGTGCACCACTGGGATGCCGCCCGGGCCGCCGGGATCCCGATCTCGATCGATCCCCAGGAGGCCGCGGACGCGGTGGACGAGTTCCTCACCTTCTCGGTCTCGTCGGAGGCGGACCCGGCCGATCCCCCAAGGCCGGCGCTGGGAGGGCGGCTCGTGCTCTCCTGCACTGACTGGGATGCTGCCTGGACGGTCCAGGACGGCAGCGCACCCGGCACGTTGGTGCATCGCCCGGGAGCGGAGGCCGGCGCCCCGCTGCTCCGGGCCAGGGCTTCCGACCTCCTTCTCTGGCTCTACCGGCGGGTGGATCTGCCTGCGCCCGACCCAGGGTTGGCCTCCCGGATGAGGGACCTCTGCTTCACCGACTGACGGCGGGCGGGCGGGCTAGCATGGCCCTGGTGCAGGAGAGCAACTTCAGGCCCCCGACGTCTCTGCGCCGGGTGCCGTCGGCCGCAGATTGAGGCGCCGATGAGGTCGGCCTCCAGGTGGGTCCCGACGAGGTGGCGGCCGGCCCTGGCCGCGGCCCTCGCCGCCCTGGTGATCGTGTCCGGCGCCGCCTACTGGCTCGTGCACCGCACCCAGCCCAGCGGTCGGGTCCTGATCCTCATGACGGTGGCGGCGGCTTCCGCGCCCAGTGGGTTCCACCTCCAGGGGCAGCTGTCCAGCCTCGCGCTCTCAGGCTCGGCCGGCGAAGTCTCCATCCACCTCGACAGCCCCTTCTCCCTTTCCAGGTCGGCGGTGGCCCCCGGGGCAGCCTCGACCGCAGTGGTGGGGGTGCCCGCCGGCACCTACGGGGCGGCCCGGCTCACCTACAGCTTGGGGGGCCGCCGGCTGGTGGCCACGAGTCCACTGCGCCTCCAGGTGACCGCCGGCCAGCTGGCCCCGCTGCTCTTCTCCTTCCACCTGGACCGGGCGTCTGGGGCGTCCCTGCAGGGCGCCTACGGCGGCAACCAGGACGTCAACTTCGGGCTCCAGGTCGCGGCCGGCACGGTGATGTCCGCGCCCACTGTCAACCTCACTGACCAGTTCGGCCATCCGGTCAGCCTTAGGGAGTACCGCGGCAAGGTGGTGATCCTGGCCAACTTCCTCACCGAGTGCCAGGAGACCTGTCCGCTGGTGGCCGCCGCCCTGCTCCAGCTCCAGCGCGAGGTGGACCGGGAGCAGCTGCAGGGAAGGGTACAGATCGTGGAGGTGACCCAGGACCCGGCGGACGACACCCCGCCCATCCTGCGGCGCTACCAGCAGCGCTTCGGGCTCAGCTGGCCGCTGCTCACAGGAAGTCCCAACACCATCGCCAGCTTCTGGGCGGCGCTCAAGGTGCCGCCGGTGGAGGCCCTCCCCTGGAACGGGCCCGCGCTGGTGGACCAGTTCACCGGGCGGCCCGAGCCCTACAACCTGGTCCACGCCTCGGTGGTGGAAGTGATCAACCCGGAGGGGTACGTGGTCACCGAGTACCAGTCCTGGCCACAGCTGGCCGCGACCAGCCTGCCCAGGACCATCTACACCTACCTGGACAGCCAGGGCCTGCAGCAGCTGCACTCCGGCGGCAGCTGGACGCCCCAGTCGCTGCTCCAAAGCATCACCCCACTGCTCGAGCAGCAGGGGGTTTACACCTCGCTGGCGGCCACTGGGGGCGTGGCCGCGGTCGGCCGCCCCGCCCCCGGATTCGTCCTCAGCTCCACAGCGGGCGGGACGGGATCCCTGGCGGGGGAGCTGGGGCATCCGGTTCTGATCGACTTCTGGGCCACCTGGTGCGCCAACTGCCGGCAGGACATGCGGCTGGTAACCAGCCAGGCCCTGCGCTACCGCGGGCTGGGCCTGCGGCTCCTGCTGGTGGACTACGAGGAGTCCCGGTCCACCGTCCTCGGCTTCCTGCGCCAGCAGGCCATCCGGGTTCCCAGCCTCTTGGACTCCTCCGGCCAGACCGCCCTCCGCTACGGTGTGCCCGGACTGCCGGTGGCCGTGTTCGTCACCGGCTCCGGCCGCATCGCCGCCATCCAGGTGGGGCAGCTCCGGGCCAGGTCGCTGGCCCAGGATCTCGCCAAGATCCTGGCCCCGTGAGGTTGCCGCCCGGACCCTGCCGACGCCCGGGATGGCCGGCTCGGCGGCGATATGATCGTTCCCGCTCGTCTGTCTCCGTAGCGGTGCTCTCAGGGAGGAAGGTGTCATCGCGGACTCCGCGCTAGCCCGGGCGACAGCGGAGGGGGATCTGCTGGCGGCCCCGGGGCTGGCCTCCCGGCCGCTCCGCCAGGTGCTCCAGGATTACCTCAGCCTCACCAAGCCCGGGGTGATGAGCTTGCTCCTGGTGACCGAGTACCTGGCGATGGTCACCGCCGCCCGGGGCTTCCCTGGCTGGGGTCCGAGCGCCGTGGCGCTCCTCGGTGGTGCGCTCTCAGCCGGCGGTGCCTCGGCGGTCAACTGCTGGTACGACCGGGACATCGACGCCGTCATGGGCCGGACCCGCAACCGCCCCGTCCCCGCGGGCAGGATCTCCCCGAACCGGGCCATCGTCTTTGGCCTCGTGCTCAGCGCCCTCGGCTTCGCCACCTTCCTGTGGCTGGCCAACCCCGTCGCCGCCGCGCTCTCGGTCGCCGGCGGGGCCTACTACGTGTTCGTCTACACGCTCTGGCTGAAGCGCACCACCAAGGAGAACATCGTGATCGGCGGCGCCGCCGGCGCCGTTCCGCCACTGGTGGGATGGGCGGTGGTGACCCACGGAGTGGGTCCTATCGGCCTGGCCCTCTTCCTCCTCATCTTCCTCTGGACTCCGCCCCACTTCTGGGCACTCTCCCTCATCGTGCGTCGCGACTATCAGGCCGCCGGGGTGCCCATGCGGCCGGTGGAGCTGGGGGTGAGCCGGACCCGCGAGGCCATCCTCACCTACACCCTGGTGATGGTCCTGGCCAGCCTCGCGCTGGCGGTCTGGCTGGGTCCCTGGGAGCTGGCGGTGGCGGGCGGGCTCGGGGCCGTCTTCCTCTATCTCGCCTTAAGGGTGCTGCGGGAGGGCCGCTCGATGCGCTGGGCCCGCCAGCTCTTCCGCTACTCCATCCTCTACCTCTTCGCCTTCTTCCTCTGCACCGCCCTGGTGTCCGCCCTGGTCCGCTGACCGTGAGAGCGGCGGCGCTCAGCCGGCGCGCCGCTCCAGGAACCGGTCCTCCGCCTCGTAGTCGAAGTACCGGGAGAAGTAGCCGTCTCCCAGTTCCCGTGGCCATGGGTCTGACCCGGCGAGGTCCGTGAGCCAGTCCAGCTCCTCGACCACCGTCGAGGAGTAACCACCCACCGGCCGGTACCCCAGGAGCTCGGCGGCCGACATGTCCAGGACGATGGGGAAGGGGCGGTTCCAGGGGTGATCCCCCAGCTCCGGGCGGGCTCCCTCCGGGAGCAGCACCTCCTCCCACCGGTGTCCCAGGTGGGCCGCCACCACGCGGGAGATCTCCAGCGCCTCGGGAGCATCCGGGTCGGCGGCGTTCAGCACCCTCGGCCCCGGCTTCTCCGCCGCCAGCTCGACCAGGGCGGCGAGGTTGGCGGCTGACGTCGGGTGGTCGACGCCCCGGCCCTCGCGGGCCAGGAGCACGAAGGGCCGCTGGTCCAAGGCGCGTTTCACGAAGACCCACTCGCGCGGCGGGCGAGCCCTCCGGCCGTGCACCTTGGACGGGCGCAGGACCGTGACCGGCGCTCCGCTCTCCAGGAGGACCCGCTCGGCCGCCACCTTGTGGCGTCCATAGCCCTCTCCGGTGTCCTGACCCCAGCCTCCGCCTGGCGGCAGGGTGGCTTGGTCCTCCCGGATCGGACCGTCGAAACACGGGGGTTCCGGGGAGTTGGAGTGACGTCCCCGGGCATCCATGTAGACGGCCTTGCTGGAGACCATCACCGGGCTGCCCACCAGGGACAGGAGGGGCAGGAGGAGCTCGGCGTCCCTGGCGGTGAAGCAGGCGCAGTCAAGGAGGAGGTCCACGCCGGCGCCCAGGACGGCGGCGACCGCCCCCCGATCGGTGCGCTCCAGGGCTTGGAACCGCACTCCCTGACCCAGAAGCGGGGCGTCCACGTGGGACTCATCCCTCCCGGTCACGGTCACCTTCCAGCCGTGGGTCAGAAGCCGACGGGCCACCGCCGTCCCGATGGCCCCGGTGCCACCCAGGATCAGAGCCTCCCGCACCCCGCCACGATAAAGCACCACCGACTCACAGCTCTCGCTGCGACAATCGCCAGGTGGGCTGCCAATTGCAGGTTCGGAGGCCTGCCACTGATGTCCATCGGGTGCCCGGGCCGTGAGGCTGCCTCGGGACCTGGTCCGCGAGCTTCGAGTGAGCCCCGGCCGGGCCGCCGGCCTCGCCTCCAGGCCCACCGACCGGGTGATGACCCGGTGGCCCGACGGGGACGGCGGGAAGCAGATGGTCGAGGAGGACCTGGCGGGGTTCGTGCAGGAGCTGGAGCGTGCCCAGGAGCTGCTGTACGCCAGCGCCACGCACTCAGTGCTGGTGGTGCTCCAGGCCCAGGATGCCGCCGGCAAGGACGGCACCATCAAGCACGTGATGTCCGGGGTGAATCCCCAGGGCTGCCGGGTGTACGCCTTCAAGCAGCCCTCCCGGGAGGAGCTGGCCCACGACTTCCTCTGGCGCTACCAGCAGCGGCTCCCCGCACGGGGCGAGATCGTGATCTTCAACCGCTCCTACTACGAGGAGGTGCTGGTGGTCCGGGTGCACCCGGAGCTGCTGGGCAGGGAGACGGCTGGCTCCCCGCCGGACCGGTTCTGGAGGCGCCGCTTCCAGGACATCAACGCATTCGAGCGCCACCTGCACCGTCAGGGCACCCGGGTGGTCAAGGTGTTCCTGCACGTGTCCCAGGAGGAGCAGCGGCGCCGCCTCCTAGAGCGGCTGGAGGACCCCAGGAAGTGGTGGAAGTTCTCCCCCGGCGACCTGGCGGAGCGGCGCCTCTGGGACGCCTATCAGCGCTGCTACGAGGAGGCGATCACCGCCACCTCCACTAGCTGGGCTCCCTGGCACGTGGTCCCTGCCGACCACAAGTACCAGCTCCGGGCGCTGGTGGGGGGGCTGGTGGTGAACGCCATCTCGCAGCTGGACATGCGAATCCCGGCACCTGACGGCCCGAGGCGGGAGGAGATGGACCGCGCCCGGAGGGAGCTGCTGGGCGGCTGAGCCCTCCCGCTGCTAAATTGACTAGGTGAGCCCGGACCCCGTCCCCATCCGCCGCCTGGGACAGGGAGGGCCTGAGGTTTCCGCCCTCGGACTTGGCTGCATGGGCATGTCCCAGTCATACGGGCCGGCGGATGAGGCCGAGTCGCTGCGCACCCTGGACCGCGCCCTGGAGCTGGGGGTGTACTTCTGGGACACCGCCGACGCCTATGGCGGCGGGGCCAACGAGCGCCTCCTGGCCCGGGCGCTCCGTGGGCGCCGCGAGCGGGTCTTCCTGGCCACCAAGTTCGGCATCCGCCACGACGGCCCGATGGCCAGCTCCATCTGCGGTCGCCCCGACTATGTGCGCAGCAGCTGCGAGGGATCCCTCGCCCGGCTGGAGACCGACCACATCGACCTCTACTACCAGCACCGGGTCGACCCCGAGGTGCCGATCGAGGAGACGGTGGGGACCATGGCCGAGCTGGTGGCGGAGGGCAAGGTGCGCCACCTGGGGCTCTCCGAGGCGAGCGCGGACTCCCTGAGAAGGGCCTGCTCCGTGCACCCCATCACCGCGCTGCAGAGCGAGTGGTCCCTCTGGACCCGCGATCTGGAGCAGGAGGTGCTAGGGGTGGCCCGCTCCCTGGGCGTGGGCATCGTCCCGTACAGCCCCCTTGGCCGCGGCTTCCTCTCGGGCCGGCTGCGCAGCCCCCAGGACTTCGCCGAGGACGACTTCCGCCGCCACAATCCTCGCTTTCAGGGTGAGAACTTCCAACGCAACCTGGAGCTGGTGGCGCGGGTGGAGAAGCTGGCGGCGGAGCTGGGCGCGACCCCCGCCCAGCTGGCCATCGCCTGGTTGCTGCACCAGGGCGAGGATGTCGTCCCCATCCCCGGGACCAAGCGCGTCCCGGCACTGGAGGAGAACGCCGGGGCGGCGACCGTCGTCCTCAGCCGGGGCCAGGTGCTGGAGCTCTCCGCTCTCTTTCCCCCGGGGGTGGCCGCCGGGGACCGCTACCCCGATCCCTCCTACCGGTACGGCGAGAGCCCCCGGCCCGACTGAGGCGCCGGCTCAGCCGGAGCGACGCAGGGACGCCGGGGAGAGATCGGACACCCGGGCATGCCCGCTCAGGCCCAGGGTGAGGTCCAGCTCTGCCAAGAGGCAGCGGAGGACATGCCGCACCCCCTCCTCGCCACCCACCGCCAGCCCGTACACATAGGGGCGGCCGATGAGGACCGCCCGGGCCCCCAGCGCCAGCGCCTTGGCGCAGTCGGCTCCGGACCTGATCCCCGAGTCGAAGAGCAGGGGGAGGGGCGGGGAGGAGGAGGCGACGTCCGCCAGGCAGTCCAGGGCCGCGGCCGCGCCATCCACCTGGCGGCCGCCATGGTTGGAGACCACCAGCGCGGTGGCCCCGGCCTCGGCGGCCAGTCGGGCGTCCTCCGGGTGGCAGATCCCCTTGACCACGATGGGCAGGCGAGTCTGGCCCCGGAGCCAGGAGATGTCCTCCCAGCGCAGTCCGGGATGGCTGAAGACCCGGCTCCAGAGAGCGATCGCCGCCGCCGGGTCGGCCTCCGGATCGGCATCGAGCCGGGAGCGGAAGACCGGATCGGAGAGATAGTTGGCCAGCCCCTCCCCGGTGAGGAACGGCAGGTAGCCGTGGGCGAGGTCGCGAGGACGCCAGGCGAGTGTCCAGGTGTCCACGGTCACCACCAGGGCTGAGTACCCCGCCGCCTCCGCCCGGCTCACCAAGCTCAGCGCGAGATCGCGGTCGCTGGGCCAGTAGAGCTGGAACCACCCAACTCCCGACGGTGCCGCCTGGAGCTCGGACGCGACCAACTCCAGCCTGGTGCTGGAGACGGTGGAAAGGACCATCGGGACCCCGAGGCCCGCCGCCGCCCGGGCGACCTTGACCTCGGCGGCCTCAGCGACGGCGCCCAGGGCACCGATCGGAGCCAGGAGCAGCGGGCTGGGCAGCCGTCTGCCCAGAAGCTCGACCGAGAGGTCCCTCTCCGCCACACCTTGGAGCTGCCGGGGCAGGAGGCTCCATCTCCGGAAGGCCCTGAGGTTGGCCCGTGCCGTCTGCTCCAGCCCCGCCGATCCCGCCACGTAGCTGAAGGCCTGGGCGGTCATCACCTCGCGGGCGCTCGCCTCCATCTCCGGGGCCGTCATGGGCAGCGCCGGCACCTCCCCCCGGCTGCCCCGGAGGTAGATCTCCTGCTCGTAGTCCGAAAAGCGGGTCACGGGCGGCTCAGCGCGGCCCGAGCGACCGGACATAGGTGAAGGCCTCCTCGGCGAGCCTCTCCTGAAGGCCGGGGTCCCGGGCGGGGAGCGCCACCCAGCCGCGCATGGGGACGCCCCGGCCGGCGGTGAACGGCACCCCGGTCCCCTGGAGGATGAGCTCGCGAGCCCGAGCCTCGGGCAGCTTGACCACCAGCTGTCCGTGGCTTTCCAAAGCGAAGATCCGGCCGCGCACCCGGAGAGCATCGGCCCCGAACCGGCCCCTTCCGCCGCCGGACTCCGGGAGGTCGGTCTCCGCGCCGCCGGCGAACCTAGCCGCGAGGCGGCTGAATTCGCCAACTCCAACCGGTGGTGGGGCTCCCTGACCCCCATCCCCCGGCCCGGCGTGCTCAGTCAGCACACGTTTGAGCATGGTGGCGGAGATGGTACCAACGGTCGCCCAGGCCCGGCGGGCCGGCTCGGAGCCGAGATGCGAGGTCGCCCCGTGCTGTCCGGGCTGGCATCTTCAACTTGCGAAGGCCACACCCCGAGACTGCCTTACATTCGCATGCTGCTAGGCGCAGCGTGCCGCTGCACTTCGGGGATGAATTGACCGCTTGGCTTGACATCGGTGCTCGACCACTGCTAACCTCGCGCGACCGGAGCCTCGCGCGCCGGGACGGTGCAGGTCACGACCATGTTGGTAGGGGGAAGCTGAGGTGTCTGACCAGACCTTGACAGGGGTCGCCGCCACCGAGCAGGCGTCCCGTTCGTACAAGAAGGACCTGGGCCTGTGGTCGGTGGTCTTCCTGGCCACCGGAGCCATCCTCGGGCCGGCGGTGGGCTTCACCCCGGTCTCGGTCCTGGGGCTGGCCGGGCCGGCCGGGATCTTCTCTTGGATCATCGCCTTCGCCATGATCCTGGTGCTGGCCATGTCGTACATCGAGCTGGGCACCATGTGGCCGCGGGCAGGCGGGGTGGCCTACTACCCCGCCCGGGCCAGCGGGCCGCTGGTCGGGGTGCTGAACGCCTGGGGGGCGTTCATCGGCTACTCCCTGGCGGTGCCCTCGATCATCGTGGCCTTCGTCGAGTACCTCAGCTACTGGTTCCCGTCCTTCTTCGCCAACGGGACCCTCACCTGGCTGGGGATCTTCATCGCCTTCCTCACCCTGATCGCCATGCTGGTGATCAACAGCCTGCGCATCCGCTACATGGGCGAGATCAACAACGCCCTCACCATCTTCACCATCCTGGGGTTGGTGGTGGTCATGGTGGGCCTTCTCACCCACTTCCACGGCAGCAACTTCACCAGCTTCCACGGCCTCTTCCCGGCCGGGGCCAGCGGGCTGCTCCTAGCGGTCTCCGCCACCGTCTACGGGTACGGCGGCTTCCGCCAACCGATTGACTACGCCGAGGAGGTCAAGGACCCGGGCCGGACCATCCCCCGGGCGGTCCTGCTCACCATGGTGATCGTCCTCGTCTTGTTCTGCCTCGAGAGCTTCTTCTACGTGGGGGCGATCAACTGGCACGCCATGAAGCTGGGATCCGGCGCCTGGGCCTCGCTCTCCGCTCTGCAGTTCCCCTTTGTCACCGTCTCCAACGGAGCCGGGCTCGCCAGCATCGGGCTGATCGCCGTCGTCACCACCCTGATCGCCTCCTTCAAGGACGGGTACATCTACTCGGGGGGCGCGGCCCGGGTGGGCCAGACCATGGCCCGCTACGACAACTACCTGCCGCCCATCTTCTCCCGCCTCACCCTTCAGGGGATCCCCATGGTCTCCCTCATCCTGGTGCTGGTGGTGGTGGCCATCTACCTCATCCTGCTGCCGGCCTTCTCCAGCCTGTTCCCCCTGGTGGCCTCCGCGCTGGTCCTGTCGTACGCGCCCGGCCCACTGGCGTGCGCCATCTTCCGCCAGCGCCATCCCGACGAGCCCCGGCCCTACCGGATGCCCGCCCTGCCGGTTCTGGGGCCGCTGGCCTTCGTGGTGGCCAGCCTCATGGTCTACTGGTCCGGGTGGACGGCGGTGCGGATCCTCATCCCCTCGGTGGTGGTGGGCGTCCTCCTTCTCGGCTTCTATCGCCGCACCCGCCCGCTCACCCGGCAGGACATCGTTTACGGCATCTGGATGCCGGCCTACCTGGGGGTGATCCTGCTCGTGTCCTTCCTCGGAGGCACCGACTTCGGCGGGCGCAACATCCTCCCCTTCCCCTACGACTCCCTGATCTTCGCGGTGATCGCCCTCGCCTTCTACTACATCGGCTACTGGAGCGGCACCCATTGGACCGGCACCTCGATCACCGAGGACCCGGCCACAACCCCTTCAGCCTGATCCCGGAGGGGTCGCCGCGGGGAGCGGCGGCCCCTCCAACCCCGGGCCTCCGCGCCCGGCGTGGAGGAGCATGACCAAGGAGATCCGGTGCGCGATCGGGGTCCACGTGGACGCTGTGGCCGGCTGGCTGGGCTCGTACGGCGGGCAGGACTCCCCCTCCGACATCCAGCGCGGGATGTTCGCCGGGGAGGTGGGGATCCCCCGCCTCCTGGAGCTCTTCCGGCGCCTGCAGCTGCGCACCACCTGGTTCATCCCCGGGCACTCCCTGGAGACGTTCCCGTCCCAGGTCGAGCAGGTCGTTTCCCAGGGCCACGAGGTGGGCGCTCACGGCTACTCGCACGAGAACCCGATCGCCATGACCAGGGAGCAGGAGGCCGCAGTCCTCGCCCGCTGTGTGGAGCTGATCGAAAAGGTGAGTGGGCGCAGGCCCCGCGGGTACGTGGCCCCCTGGTGGGAGATGTCCGAGTCCACCGCGGAGCTGCTCCTGGCCCATGGCTTCACCTACGACAACAGCCAGGGCTATCACGACTTCCTACCCTTCTACGCCCGCGTGGGTGACAGCTGGACCAAGGTCGACTATTCCCAGCCGGCCGAGAGCTGGATGCGCCCCCTTCAACGCGGCCGGGAGGTCGACCTGGTGGAGATCGCCGCCAACTGGTACCTCGACGATCTGCCACCCATGATGTTCATCAAGCAGTCCCCCAACAGCCACGGCTTCGTCAACCCGAGAGAGCTGGAGCAGATGTGGCGAGATGAGTTCGACTGGGTCTACCGAGAGATGGACTATGCCGTCTTCCCCCTCACCATCCACCCGGATGTGAGCGGCCGGCCCCAGGTGCTGCTGATGCTGGAGCGGCTGCTGGGGCACATCCGCTCGCATCCGGGGGTGACCTTCGTGACCATGGAGGAGATGGCCTCCGACTTCCGCCGCCGCCGCCCCTTTGCCAACCTTGCGCGGTAGCCCGGACCAAGGGCTCCTGGTCCGGGTTCCGGCGAGCTCGGCCAATCTGGGCAGCGCCTTCGACACCGCCGCTCTGGCGCTGGACCTCTACCTGGAGGTCCAGTGCCTCTGGATCCCCGAAGGGGGGGTGGAGATGGCGTATCAAGGGCCCGATTCCGAGCAGGTCCCGCTCGGCCAGGACAACCTCATCTGCCGGGCGATGGCGGAGGTGACGGGAGAGGCGGCCGGCGGAGTGCGCCTCGCCGTCCGAAGTCAGATCCCCATCGGGGTGGGGCTGGGGTCAAGCGCCGCCGCGCTAGTGGCGGGTGTCCTGATCGGTGGGGAGATGGATGGCGAAGGCCACTCTCGGGAGGAGCTGCTCGGGGTGGCCGCCCGGCTTGAGGGTCATCCCGACAACGCCGCGGCGGCGCTCCTCGGGGGCTTCGTGGTGGCCGCCCACAGCCCCTCCGAGGTCCTCACCCGGCGCACCGATTTGCCCAGCCAGCTGCGGTTCGTGATCGCCACCCCGGCGCTGGCGCTGCCCACCTCCGCGTCCCGAGCGGTCCTCCCCTCCAGCTACGATCGCGAGGATGTGACCTGGAATCTGCAGCGGGCGGCTCTGCTCACGGCAGCGTTCTTCTCCGACCCCGTCAGCCTCACCCCGGAGCTGTTCTCCGACCGGCTGCACCAGGGGCGCCGGGCCCAACTGGTCCCGGGCATCGCCGACTGCCTCGATGTGCGGCACCCCGATCTGCTGGGGGTGTTCCTCAGCGGGGCGGGGTCATCCGTGGTGGGGGTGGTGCGAGGATCCGAGGGCGAGGTGAGCGAGCTCTTCCGGGAGGCCTTCGCCGGGGCCGGGATCAGCGCCAGCACCCGGGTGGCATCGGGCGACAACCTGGGGGCCCAGCTGAGACGGATCGAGATCCCAGCGTGACCCAACCGTCCCCCGGCGCCGCCCCTTCCGGGCGCGCGGCGGCCAGCCGGATCCGCTGCTCTGACCCCGCCTGTGGCACCTGGCTCAGCCGGGAGGATGGCGTGTACTCCTGCCCACGCTGCGGCCAGCTGGCCGAGCTGGTGCTGGAGATGGACCCGGAGGAGGCCCGCGCCTGGCCGGAGCGCTGGCGCGCGCGCCTGCCCGGCCGGGACGCGGCGGGCCGGAGCGGGGTTTGGCGCTTCTCGGAGCTGTTGCCCTCGACCCCGGCGGGGGTGGAAGCGGTCACCCTGGGTGAGGGAGGGACGCCGCTCGTGGAGCTCCCGCAGCTGGCGGAGGAGCTCCAGCTGGAGAGCCTTTGGGTGAAGCACCTCGGCGTCAACCCCACCGGCTCCTTCAAGGACCTCGGGATGACCGTCTGCGTGACCGAGGCCCGGGCCCTGGGGAGGGGCGTGGTTGCCTGCGCCTCCACCGGCAACACCTCGGCCTCGATGGCTGCCTACGCCGCCCGGGCGGGGCTGCGAGCTCTGGTCCTGGTGCCCGAGGGGCAGGTCACGGCCGCCAAGCTGGCCCAGGCGCTGGACTTCGGGGCCATGGTGGTGCAGGCCGGGCAGACCTTCGACGAGGCGTTCCTCCTCCTCCGGCAGCTGGCTCCCCGGCTCAACCTCTACCTGGCCAATTCGATCAACCCCTTCCGCCTGGAGGGGCAGAAGACGGCCGTGGTGGAGCTCTTGGAGCAGCTGGACTGGCGGCCGCCCGACTACCTCATCCTGCCCGGCGGCAACCTGGGCAACGTCTCCGCACTGGGCAAGGGGATCTCGGAGCTGGCCGACGCGGGGTTGGTTACGGATGTGCCCCGTCTCGGGGTGGTCCAGGCCGAGGGCGCCAGCCCATTCCACCGCATGTGGTCCTCAGGGGCGGAGGAGCTGGTGCCTGAGGACCATCCTGAGACCCGGGCGACCGCGATCCGCATCGGCCGGCCTGCCAACTGGCCCCGAGCCATGAGGGCGCTCCTCAGGACCCGAGGGCTCACCGCCGCGGTGCCGGATTCCGAGATCGAGACGGCCAAGAGGCGGCTGGCCGAGCTCGGGGTGGGATGTGAGCCCGCCTCGGCCGCGAGCCTCGCCGGCCTCCGGAGGATGCGCCAGAGCGGCCAGGTCCCCGCGGGGACTAGGGTGGTGCTGGTTCTCACCGGGCACCAGCTCAAGGACACCGCCTACGTCGAGGAGCACCTGGCGGGACTGCCGGGGATCCGGCGGGCCGAACCCACCCTGGAGGGGGTGGAGCGCTCCCTTCGGGGCTGGCTCTGACCGCGCTGCCGGGCGACATGAGGAGGAGACCATGATCAGTAGGTTCCCGGTCCCGCAGTTGGAGGATCTGCCCCCGGATCTCGCCGAGCGGGTGGGGGAGATCGCCTCCCGCACGGGCTTCGTCCCCAACGTGCTGCTGGCCCTCGGCCACCGGCCGGCGGAGCTGCGGGCCTTCATGGACTACCACGACGCGGTGATGGACCGCCGGGACGGTCTGAGCAAGGCTGAGCGCGAGATGATCGTGGTGGTCACCAGCGCGGCGCGCAGCTGTCCCTACTGCGTCATCGCCCACGGAGCCATCCTCCGGGTGCGGGCCCGCGATCCCCACATCTCCGATCTGCTGGCGGTGAACCATCGGCTCGCTCCGATCAGCGCCCGCCAGCGCGCCATGCTCGACTACGCTCTGAAGCTCTCCCTGACCCCCGAGCTGGTGGGTGAGCCGGACCGGGACTCCCTGTTCGCCGCCGGGTTCGGAGAGGAGGAGATCTGGGACATCTCCGCGGTCGTGGCCCTTTTCGCCCTGGCCAACCGGATGGCCCTCGCCCTCGACCTTCGGCCCAATCCCGAGTTTCACGACCTGGGGAGGGCCGTCACCCCCTCCTCCTCCGCCGGCTGAGGATCCTGCCTCCCCGGCCCCCGGCCCCGACACCGCGGGCCGTGGGCTATGATAGCTCTGTGATATCGATTTATCTCGGCGAGCAGTGGGAGAGGCCATGAAGAGCGAAGGGTCGGCCGGAACGGGACCGGCGGAGTTGCGAGCTGGTCGGCAGCCGGCGCGCGTCGCAGTGGAGGAGCGGGCGGCACCGGCTCTGAACGGCTGGCTCGGGGTGCTGGCCATCGTGGCCGCCATCATTGCCGCTCACTACCTGTTCGACGCCGGACAGTCGGTCGGCGCCGTGGTTCTCCTGGTGGCGGCGGCCGTGGTCGCTGCCTCCCTGGTGGTCGTTCAGCCTGGCCAGACCCAGGTGGTGCGCTTCTTCGGTAGCTACGTGGGCACGGTGCGCACCACCGGCTTCTCCTGGACCCTGCCTCTCACCGTGCGCCGGCGGGTCAGCGTCAGGGTGAGGAACTTCGAGACCGGCCACCTGAAGGTCAACGATGCCGACGGCAACCCGGTGGAGATCGCCGCCATCGTGGTCTGGCAGGTGGCGGACACCGCCCGAGCGGTCTACGCGGTGGAGGACTACCTGAACTTCGTGCGGGTGCAGTCGGAGTCCGCCCTCCGACACGTGGCCACCACCCACCCTTACGACGAGCCGGTGGGTCAGGGGATCTCGCTCCGCGGCTCCATAGACCAGGTCGCCCACGAGCTCGAGGAGGAGGTGGCCGACCGGGTGGCCATCGCCGGGGTGGAGATCGTGGAGGTCCGCATCAGCCACCTGGCCTACGCTGCAGAGATCGCCCAGGCGATGCTGAGACGGCAACAGGCTGGCGCGGTGGTGGCGGCGCGGGAGCGGATCGTAGACGGGGCGGTGGGGATGGTGGAGATGGCCCTGGACCAGCTCAATCGGCGCGGGATCGTGGAGCTTGACGAGGAGCGCAAGGCGGCGATGGTGAGCAACCTCATGGTGGTGCTCTGCAGCGACCAGCCGGCATCGCCGGTGGTGAACGCCGGCACCCTCTATCCGTGAATGGCGGCGGAACGCAAGCCGGTACTCCTGCGCATGGACCCGGCGGTCCACGAAGCCCTCGCCCGCTGGGCCGCCGACGAGCTGCGGAGCGTGAACGCCCAGATCGAGGTGCTGCTGCGCCAGGCGCTGAGGCAGGCAGGTCGGATGCCGGAGCGTGCCGGCCCGCCGGCACGCCGAGGGCGCCCACCGGCCGCCTGACGACTGCGGGTGGCGCCCCCGGCTCAGGTCAGAAGCCGTACAGGCGAGCCGTGTTGCGCTCCATGATGTCCTGCTCAACGGCCTCGAGCCAGCCGCTCCGAGCGCCCTGGTCGGCCCAGCGGCGGCGCACCGTGGCCCAGGCCTCCTGGAGCACCTTGGCCCCGAACCAGTAGGTCTCGGGGTGCCCGTGCCCATCTGTGCCACAGAGGACCCTCGAGGTGGGGGCGAAGTCGAGGATCTGCTCCAGCCTCTGGGCCACGGTGCCGACGGTGTAGAGGTTGAACTCGGAGATCTCCGCGTACACATTAGGCCGGGCCAGGGTGAGGAAGGCCAGCTCCTCGTGCCAGGGGTAGGAGCCGTGGATGAGCACGATGGTGGCCGCCCTACCCTCGGGAGTCTGCAGCAGCTCCTCCAGAAGGAGGGGATTGGCCTCGCTGAGGCGGATCTCCGAGTCCCCGAAACCGGTGTGGATCTGGAAGGGCATTCCCATCTCCGCCGCCCAGCCCAGGGCGGAGCGGAGGACGAGGTCCCGCAGGGCCTTCCCCCGCCGCCTCGGGGGCATGCCTCGGGTCTGGTCCAGCGACCGCTGCGCCCTCTCCAGATTGGCCTCAGGGTCCACCCGGAGGCCGGTCCGGTAGGCGATGATCGTCTTGAATCCCCGGTAGCCACTGCCGGGAGCCTGCCGGACCGCCTCCTGTACCGCGAAGAACACCTCCTGGGCGCCGGCGCCGTCCCGGATCATCTGGTCGATCAGCGGCTCCAGCCGCAGGATTGGCCGCACCGGGCAGCCGATCAGCTCCGAGAAGCGCTCGGCCTGGGCGGTGGTGGCATCCAGCTTCCACCCCGGGTCTAGGACCACGCCGTTGATCCCGGCGTCCGCGAACAGGCCGCGCACGTACCCCGGCCAGTCCGAGCTGGCCCGGCCACGAGCCTCGCCCACCTCCTCCACATCGCAGCCCAGATACCGTGCCAGCCGGACTGAGAGGATCTCGTGGCTCAGCCGCGAAGGGCTGCTCCGGGCCCTCTCCGCCCGCTCGTCCGCGCTTTCCGCCAGCTGAACGTTGATCGACGAGAGATCCAGCGGTCCTCCCGTCTCGGACACGGGGTGTCCGTGGCTGTCGATCATCTGGCGTCTCCCGAACCCGGCCGGCCGGCCATCAGCTGGGCTCCCGGAACACCGGGGGCTCGTACTCCACCTTCAGACCCGAGGCGACCGCGTTGGAGCCGTTGAAGAAGTCCACCACCGCCATCAGCTCCAGGAGGTCGGCGTCGTCGAAGCCCATCTGGCGCAGGGCGTCGGTGTGGCTGGAGAGGCAGTAGGAGCAGTTGTTGGTGGCTGATACCGCCACCGCGATGATCTCCTTGGTGCGCCGATCCAGCCGGCCCTCAGCCATCACCGCCTTGAGCTTGTTCCAGGTGGCGGCCAGGTACTCCGGCTGGTGGGCCAGCGCCTTCCAGTAATTGGGCACCCGGGCGAGGTTGCGCGAGGACATGATCTCCTCGTAGACCTCCCTCACCAGGCCGGTGGCCTCCGCCTCCTCGACCAGCTTCACCATCGCCACCTCAGGCCCTCCCGGCTTCCGCCGTCTCCGGCGCGCCCACCGGGGTCAGCCACTCCTGCCAGGAATCGGTCTCGCCGCGCACCACCGAGAGATAGGCGTCCTGCAGCTCCCTGGTCACCGGCCCCAGCGCACCCCCTCCGATGGTCCGGCCATCCACCTCGGTGACCGGGGCGATCTGCACCCCGGTGCCGGCCAGGAAGGCCTCGTCCGCGGAGAGCAGCTCACTGCGGTCCACCCGGCGCACCTCGACCTCGAGGCCCCGCTCCCGGGCCAGCGCCAGCACGCAGTCCCGGGTGATGCCCACCAGCACGTCGTCCTGCGCCTGGGGGGTGACCAGGACCCCCTGCTCGACCAGGAAGAGGTTGGAGGATGACGCCTCCGACACGTGCCCGTCCTGGGTGAGCATGATGGCCTCGTCGAAGCCCCGGGCTCTGGCCTCGTCCGAGGCCAGGGCGGCATTGAGATAGGCGCCGGTGGGCTTGGCCCGGCTGGGGATGGAGTTGTCGTCGATCCGCCTCCAGGCCGAGATCATGACCCGCAGGCCGGAGCGGATGTCCAGGTAGTCGCCGAAGGGCAGGGTGTAGATGCAGAGGTTGCTGCTGATGCCGGAGAGGGTCACCTTGATGGTGGCCCCCGACTTGTAGAGGATGGGCCGGACGTAGACATCCTCCCGGTAGCCGTTGCGGGCCAACAGCTCCACCACCACCTCGCCCACCCGCTCCACCGTGAGCTCCGTGGGCGGCTCCAGGTGCAGGATGTGGGCGGAGCGCAGGAGCCGTTCGGCGTGTTCCCGTAGGCGCACCACGTTGAGCCGTTCCTGACGGGGGCTCCAGTAGGCCCTGATCCCCTCGAAACAGCCGGTCCCGTAGTTGAAGGCGTGGGTGGTGATGGGCACCCTGGCCTCCGCCTGGGGCACGAAGCGACCCTCGAAGTACACGATCTCGCCCGGCACTGTCATACGTACCTCCCCATGCCTCCAGAGACGTCGATGGACGCCCCGCTGATATAGCTGGCCCGCGAGCTGGCCAGGAACGCGACCAGGCCGGCCACCTCGCCCGGCTCGCCGAACCGACCCAGGGGAACCTCCGGCTCCGCGACGCCGGCGAGGAACTGCTCCAGTCCCCTCTCGGGCGCCTTGAGGCGGTGGATGTTCTCCCATTGCGGGGTGCGCACGAAGCCGATGTTGACGCTGTTCACCCGGATCCCCTCCCGCCCCAGCTCCATCGCCAGAGCCTTGCTCAGAGCCAGGCAGGCTGCCCGGTCCACGGTGGTGGCGAAGAAGGCGGGATCGGGCTGGCGCCCGTAGATGGCGTTGATGTTGATGATCGTTCCCGCGTCTGCGCGACGCAAGTGGGGGAGGGCGGCCCGGCTGCAGCGGATTTGGGAGAAGAGCTTGACCTCCAGGTCCTCCCGGAAGTCCTCGTCGGTGAGGGTGGCGAACGTTCCTGGGTGGGCGCGGCCGGCGTTGTTCACCAGGATGTCCAGCCCGCCCAGCTTCCCAGCCGCATCCTCCACCAGCTCCTCCACCTCGGTGGCCCGGGTCACATCCGCTACCAGATCGAAGACGGGCGCCCCCACCTTCCCCAGCTCCCGAGCGGCCGAGCTGAGCTCCTCCGCATGGCGGGCGCAGACCGCCACCGCCGCCCCCTCCCGCAGCAGCTCCTCAGCGATCGCGTAGCCGATCCCCTTGGACCCCCCGGTCACCAGCGCCCGCCGTCCCTGGAGGCCGAGCTCCAACCCCTAATCCGCCGCTTGGCGGGCGGCATCCGCCAGGTCCAGGAGCGCCTGCCGCGGAGGGTTGAAAACGTCGTACTCCAGGCAGGACTTGGCGTGGGTGCGGGCCGCATGGGGCACGTTGGCCGGGATCACCGCCACCTGGCCCGGCTGAAGCGTCCGGGTCTCCCCGTCCAGCTCGAACTCCAGCTCACCCTCGATCACCAGGGTGATCTGCTCCTCGTCATGAACGTGCCGGGGGGCCTCGGTGTGGGGCTCGAAGTGAACTGCCATGAGCATGGTTCGCTCGCCCAACAGATAGCGGAATTCCAACCCCGGGACGAACTGGACGGGATCACCGCCGCGGGCCAGGTCCTCGAAGCGTCCCGGCGCGGTGGGCGGGCGGCCCGACCCCACCTGGCTGAAGTACTGGTCGGCAAGGCTCATGTTCGATCTCCCCCCGGCTCCTCCGGGCGCCAAGCCCACCGGGGCCCCGAGCACAACATTGAAGGCCAGATTATACCAGTACCCGCTATGATGTAAGGGTGAGGACCGAGCGCTGGACCGCCAAGTGATGGCGGCTGCGGAGAAACACCTTACCAATGGCAACCGGGGCGTGGAGCCTGTGCCGCCGGCCACGGCCGACGCCGTAGACCTCGCCATCCTGGTCAACCTGCTCACGGACGCGCGCGGCTCGGTGCGCCAGATCGCCAAGCAGGTCGGGATGTCAGCTCCGGCGGTGGCCGAGCGAATCGCCCGGCTGGAGCGCTCCGGGGTCATCCAGGGATATCGGGCGATCGTCGACTGGGGACGCCTGGGATTCGGGGTGACCGCCTTCGTGGCGGTGACCGGAGTTCAGGGATGGGAGCAGCGCGAGACGGTGGCCGCGCTGAACGCCCTGCCCGAAGTGGAGCGGGTGGAGATAGTGACCGGGTCCTCCGACCTCCTGGTGCGGCTCCGGGTGCGGGACCAGCAGCATCTGCGGGACTGCCTGTTCGACCGGGTCTGGAAGGTTCCCGGGGTGCACCGCACCGAGACCCTCCTGTCGCTCACCGATCACCCCCCCAAGGCCTTCGACCTGGAGCTGGCCCAGCAGTTGCTGGCCGCCCGTAAGGCGGAGCCACCCCCGGGTCGGGGGGGCGCGGCCGGCCGTCGTCGTGGAGCTTGACCTGAGTGTGTGAAGTGCTTCTCGTGGCCTGGCCTGAGCCAACCCCCTTCGCGGCCGCCCTGCCGTGGGTGGAGAGTCTGGAGCGTTTCGGCCTCGGAGGGTACGGGTGGGGTGTCGCGTGGAGGGAGGACGGGGAGGTCCGCAGCCACCGGCATCCCAGCTCTCTGGCCCAGGACCCAGAGGGACGGGCGCAGACCGCCGCGGTGCGCTCCACCCACTTCCTGGTCCACCTCCGTCGCCCGTCCAACCTATCCCAGATCTCCCTCGCCGACACCCAGCCGTTCCGGACCGAAGGGGGCGAGTTCGCCTTCTGTCACAACGGCCGGCTCGACGGGGCCGACGAGGAACGCCAGAGCTTTGCCGGTCTGCTGCAGGGCCGGGCGGACAGCGAGGTGGGGTTCCGGTTGCTCCAGCGGCTGCTGCAGGGGGGCTGGGGGGCGGAGTCGGCGCTCATCGAGGTTCACCGCCGGCTCGGCGGGACGGCCAACTTCGGCTACCTTCCCTCCAGTGGTCCGGCCCTGGCCTACGCCGGATCCACCATGAACGCCATGTGGAGGTTCGAGCTCGCGGAGGCGCAGGTGGCCGCCACAGCCCTCCACTCCGGCGACCAGGCCGTATTCGAACTCTGCTTCCCCGGGGCGACGGACCGGCGGCTGGTTCCCGTGGGCAGCACGGTGGAGGTGGGAGAACACGAGGTGGCCACGTCCGGATCGCGGGGTGGCGGCTGAGCCTTCGCCGGCAGAAGCAATGAGAAGGAGGGCGCGATGACGACCATCCCCAGCCAGGATCTGGCCATGGGCAAGGTGGGCTTTGTGGCCGAGCACGGTCTCTACGATGAGGCCAAGGGTGCCGCCGCCGAGCGGGCGGAGTCGCAGGTCTCGGACCAGGGGATCCGCACGGTGCGGGCGATGTGGGCCGATCAGCACGGGGCGCTCCGCGGCAAGTTCATCTCCGCCCGGGACTTCGTCCTCTCCATGCGCAACGGCATGGACTTCTCCGGTGCCCTGCTGAGCATGGACTCGGCCAACCACGTCTTCCCACCCCTGTTTGTGGAGGGGGGCGGACTGGGCATCCCCGAGTTGACCGGGTTCCCTGACGTGGTGCTGGTCCCCGACCCCACGACCTTCCGGGTCCTGCCCTGGGCGGACTCCACCGGTTGGGTCCTCTGCGACATGTACTTCGGCAACGGCAAGGAGGTCCCGCTCTCCACCCGGCTGGTTATGCGCCACCAGCTGCAGGCTGCGGCTGAGATGGGCTTCGAGTACGTCAGCGGGCTGGAGGTGGAGTTCTACATCACCCGCCGGGAGTGGACCCGGATCGCCCCCGACCAGACCGGATGGCCCCCAGTGGCGCCCCCGGTGAGCATGGTGGCCCAGGGCTACCAGTACCTCTCAGAGATCCGCCTCGCCCAGCTGGACGAGATCCTCAACCCGCTGCGGGACCACCTGGAGGCGATCGGGCTGCCGCTGCGCAGCATCGAGGACGAGTGGGGCCCGGGTCAGACCGAGATCACCTTCGACCCCATGCCTGGCCTGGGCTCCGCCGACGCCATGATCCTGATGCGCTCGGCTATCAAGCAGGTCTGCCACCGGATGGGCTACCACGCCACCTTCATGTGCCGGCCCCTGCTGCCCAACGTCTCATCCAGCGGGTGGCACCTGCACGAGTCGCTGCGCAACCTCAAGGGGGGGAAGAACGCCTTCCAGGGAGGGCCGAAGGAGGTGCTGTCGGACGTGGGGCGGCAGTTCGCCGCCGGCATCCTGGAGCACGCCGTGCCCATGACCGTCTTCTCCACGCCCACCATCAACGGGTTCAAGCGCTTCCGCCCCTACTCGTTCGCCCCCGACCGGGTGGCCTGGGCGCTGGAGAACCGGGGCGCCATGCTCCGGGTCCAGGGCCAGCCCGGAGACCCCGGCTCCCATCTGGAGAACCGGCTGGGAGAGCCTGCCGCCAATCCCTACCTCTACATGGCAGCCAACATCGCCGCCGGGCTGGACGGCATCCGCCGCCAGCTGGAGCCTCCGCCCATGGTCACCTCTGACCCCTATGCCGCCGAGGCCACACCGCTCCCCGCCTCCCTCTGGGAGGCGGTTGACGCCCTCGACCGGGACGCCTTCTTCCGCGAGAAGCTGGGGCGGGAGATCGTCGACTTCGTGATCATGATGAAGCGAGCCGAGGTGGCCCGCTTCCTCTCCACGGTCACCGACTGGGAGCAGAATGAGTACTTTGAGTTCTTCTAGCCCGGGGCCGGCATCCGGCGAAGGTGGTGGTAAGGCGGTTCAGCACCTGGTGCTCTTCCGCCTTCCCACCACGCCGGGACCTGAGGTTGAGGCCGAGATGCGGCGGCAGATCTCCTCTTGGGCCGGGGTGATCCCCGGGCTCAGGCGCCTCCGCTTCGGGGCCGACACCGGAGGCCGGGCGATGGGGTACCAGTTCGCCCTGCTCACCGAATTCGACGACCAGGCGGCCATGGACGCCTACGTAACCCACCCGCTGCACGCCGCCTTCCTCAGCTGGGTGGTCGACCACCAGTTCGAGGTGCTGCGCTTCGACTATCCCCTAGACGAGGCCACCAGCCTTCTGGAGAGCTGATCCTCCTTTGGCTTGACGCCTGACCCGCCGCCTGGGTATGGTCCGGTGCCACGTACCCGGATGCCCACTTCCCAGGAGGTGCCCCCATATGAGCGAGGTCAGTCCGCCCGGCGGCGGTGGTTACGGCGGGCTCCCCGGCGGTGCCGGTGAGCTTCCTCCACCTTTGGGCGGAAGCGGGGCGCCGGCGGCCGTGGCGGCGACCGAGCTGGCCGGATTCTGGGTCCGGTTTGCCGGCCTCTTCATCGACGGGCTGATCTTCTTTGTGGTCGAGTTGGTCCTGGGAGCCATCTTCACCTCCACCACCACTGAGGTGGTCGGTGGGGTTACGCTCACCGTTCGCACCGGATCCTCACTTCCCACGGTGATCATCTTGCTCTTGGAGCTGGCGTACTTCAGCTGGTTCTGGACCACCCGGGGGGCCAGCCTGGGACAGCAGCTGGTGGGGATCCGGGTGGTGGACTCGGAGACGGGCGGGCCTCTCAAGGGCTCCCAGGCGGTGGTGCGCTACATCGGCTACCTGATCTCAGGAATCCCCCTGCTGCTGGGATATCTCTGGGCGGCGTGGGATCCCAAGAAGCAGGGTTGGATGGACAAGCTCGCCGGCACCCGGGTGGTCCGCTCCCGCTGAGGGAGGAGCTTTCCTCCTACCTCCCGAGATCCAAAGCAGGGGCGGCACCGGGAGCCGCCATGTCCCACCAGATGGTGGCCATCTGGTGGGATGCGCCGGAACCCACCCGCTCCGCCAGCACCGCCGCCAGCTCCGCTTCCCGGGAGGGATCGAGGCACAGCCGCCGTCTGACCCAGGCGACCTCCTCGGGAGATGGGCCGGACGGGTCCACCTCCCCCCGCTGCCAGCGCTCGACCTCCACCGGCCGGCCCAGCGCCTCCCGAACCACATCGGCGGCGTCGGCGGCGGTGGGGCTCTCGGGGCGGCTGAGCCCCCAGAAGCGCTCCCAGAGCCAGCTGAGGGAGGCCTGCGGGTGGTGCCAGGTGAGCTCTATGACCACCCGCCGCCGGGCCCGCGCCCCGAGGGCGAGGATGAACTCACTAAGTCCCGGGACGTTGTAGGCAACGTTGGCGCAGACGGCCACGTCCACCAGGGGCACTGTTTGGGCGGCTTCGGGCCAGACTCCCCGCACCGTCTGCAACCGCACCCGTCCCCGGGCCAGGTCGGCCATTCTGTCCAGCATCTCCTGGCTCTGGTCCACGGCCACGATGAGGTCCGCGCTGCCCGCCAGCGGCAGGCTGGCCGCCCCGCCCCCGGCGCCCACGTCCAGCACCGTGCCCCCGGCGGGGAGCGCTTCCAGTGCGAGCTGGTGGGTTGGGGAGTGGGCGGACTCCAGCGCCCTCTCCGCCCGGCTGGCGAAGGCCTGGGGTGGAAGCTCCCAGGGAGATTCCCGCGCCTGGGCCAGGATCTCCTCGGGGATAGCCCAGGCGGCCAGTGCCTCGGCCCACCGCTCCTGCGCGGTCATGAGGTCATTGTCCACCGTCCCGGGGCCGGTGCACCCGTTGGGCGTGCGACCATCGGGCCAGTGAGCCAGATTGTCCCGGGCCGCCGGCACCCGATCTTTGCCCTCGTCTACGGTGCCCTGGCTCCCCTCAGCGAGGTCGGCGGCGGGTCCATGGCGCGCCGGGAGTTGCTGCAGGGGCTGCGGGGATCGGTCGTTGAGGTCGGATGCGGGAGTGGCCTGAACTTCCGCCACTATCCCCCAGAGGTCGCGCAGGTCACGGCCATCGAGCCGGAGCCCCAGCTTCGCCGCCTGGCCCTCAGGGCCGCCCGCCGAGTCCCGGTCCCGGTGGAGGTGCTGGACGGGGTGGCCGAGCGGATCCCCCTTCCGGACGGCTCCCAGGACGCCGTGGTGTCGGCGCTGGTCCTCTGCTCGGTGGAGGATCTGGCGGGCTCACTCTTTGAGGTGCGAAGGGTCCTGCGCCCGGGAGGCGAGTTCCGCTTCATGGAGCATGTCCGCGGCCATGGCGCCGGCGGCCGTCTGGAGGACCTGGTGGACCCGCTCTGGACCAGGCTCGCCGGGGGCTGCCACCTGAACCGGCAGTCCGACCTCGAGGTGGAGAGGGCGGGCCTGAGGCTGGAGGGGGTCAGGGAGCTGGGCACGAAGGCGCTGGGGATCCCGATTCCCGGCCCGCGGATGCTCCTGGGCACGGCTCTGGCGCCTTTCTAGGCCGCTCCCGCCCCCAACCGGACGAGGCTGCCCTCCGAGGGCAGGTGGATCCAGCCCTCCGCCCGGGCGTCCCCCAGGTGTCGTGCAGGGATTGGCTCGCAGAGTCCGCAGGCCACGGCCCGAGCCACGAGCGCCGCCACCAGGGCGTCCAGGCGGTTGTCGTCGGCGAGCAGCGGTTCCGGGTCGAGGGTTCCCTCACCGAGCCCCGGGAGGGCGTCGAGCAGCCGTGCCAAGATCCGCTCGCGCCCAGCCCGTCCCTCCGGACCCTTGTACCCCCGACTTTCGAGCCCCCACGCAACCAGGGCCGCGGCCGGGTACACCTCGACCACCTGGCCCGACCCGTCGCGCGGCTTTCCCGAGAGGAGGGGGGCGGCGCGGAGCGCGGGGTATGCGATCCGGTCGGTGGACACCGACAGCGGCCAGATGCCGCACCGGTCTCGCACCCAATGGTCGGTGGCCCGATGGGTGAGACGTTTCATCTCGACAGATTCGACCAAACGCATCTCGCTGTGCCGGCGGACCAGCTCCACGAACCGGCGGGGCCAGCCGAGGGGCACGTCCACGCCTACTTTCTCCGCTGAGGACTGCACGAGGCGCCGCAGGCCGCCGTCGTCCAGATGGCCCTCCAGGTGCTCCACCTGCACGGCTCCGGCCTCCCAGCGGAGCACGCAGAACCCGGTGTTCCGGGGCTGGCTGGCGAGGTCGACCCCGGCGGTGATCACCTCCGGGGCCGACCCCCGCCGGGGGCCGCGAGCCCCGAGTTCACTCGGAGAACGCCAGCTCCACCACCGGGATCACCCGGGTGGTCTTGGCCTGGTACTCGCCGAACCCGGGAAAGCGCTTCACCTGCTCGGCGTAGATCCGATCGCGCTCTGCGCCGGTGACCAGGACCGCCTGGGCGGAGCGGGTCGTCCGTCCGATCTCCACCTCGACCTCTGGATGGGCGAGCAGGTTGTGGTACCAGTCGGGGTTGGAGTCGGCGCCGGCCTTGGAGGCGAAGACGAAGGTCCGGCCCTCAAGCTCGAGGTACATGACCGGGTGGACGCGCTCCGCTCCGCTCCTGGCCCCCCGGGTGTGCAGGAGGAGCAGCGGGGCTCCTGCGAAGCCGCCCCCGACCCGCCCCTGGTTGGCCCGAAACTCCTGGATCACCGCCTGGTTGGGGTCCTCTGCCGCGACGCTCATGGATGGCACCTCCTTGTTCTGGCCTTTCCCTCTCATTGTGGCCGGACCCGCTCCGCTCCCGCCCGCCCCTTCCCGCGCGGGCGCCTGCGGTAAGCTCTCCGTCCTACCCGCTGGCCCCGAGGTCCACCGACAGCTGGGATGCCGCCTCCACCACCAGGGGGGCGAGACGGGCCGCAGCCCTTGGCCCCAGCCGGTAGCGAGGCGCACCGACGCCCAGGGCGGCCACCAGCTTCCCCGAGCTGTCCCGGACCGGGGCGGCCAGCGCCGCCGTCTCTCCCTCCCGCTCTCCGAATGAGGCCGCGTAACCCGCCTCGCGGATCCGCTCCAGCTCCCGCTCCCAGGCGTTCTGGGCGGTGATGGTGGCGGCAGTGAGGGGCCGGACCTCGGCCAGCGCCTCCCGGAGGTCCAGCGTCTCGTCGAAGGCGAGGAACACCTTCCCCGCCGCGCCCGCGTACAGCGGCAGCACCTCACCCACCCGGACCGCACGGCCCACTGGGCGCCTGGTCTCGGCGGCCGCTACGCATACCCGAACTAGGCCGTCCCGCACGTAGAGGCGGGAGGTCTCTCCGGTCTCGTCCCGGAGCTTCTCCAGCCGTCGCCGGGCGAGCTCCTGAAGGCCGGGGGACGAGGCCAGCCGCGCCGAGCTCCAGCGCACCAGCCGAGCCCCGGGTCTGTAACTCTCGCCCAGGCGCTCCAGAAACCCGAGCTCGGTGAGGTTGGAGAGCAGCCGGGAGCAGGTGGAAGGGGGGAGCCTGGTGCGGCGCCGGAGCTCACCGAACCCCAGCTCCGGCTCCTCCGGGCTGAAGCAGTCCAGGAGGTCACGGGCCTTGCCCAGGACCAGGATCCGCTCTGAGCTGGCTGCCATCGCCTCCTCGGGGTTGCGTCGAGCTGTTCCACATCGTAGCATGACAACCGCTATGTGGAAGGCTCCAGCGGAGCGGCGCACCTCCGTCCGGGGAGGTCGGGTGGGAACCCTGCGGGGGAACCCGGTCGAATGAGCCCGGGGACCACCAGCCAGCCAGCCCCCTTGGTGGCTGACGTCTTCCTCCGGGATGGCCTGCAGGCGGTGGACCGCGACCGGGCCCGGGATCGCATCCCCACATCGGTGAAGCTCGAGATCCTGGCCGAGCTGGACGCCTGCGGGATGCCGGAGGTGGAGGTCACCGGCTTCGTCCACCCCCGGGTGATCCCCAACCTGAGCGACGCCGACGAGATGGCCCGGCGAGCCGTGGCCAGCGGCGCCCGGGCCCGGCTGCGGGCTCTCGTGCCCAACGCGCGGGGGGCTGGCAGGGCAGTGGATGCCGGGATCTCCAAGCTTGCCTGGTTGATAGCCGCCAGCCCCACCTATCAGCGGCTCAACTCCAACATGGACCAGGAGCGGGGGCTGGAGGACGGGGCAGAGGTCCACCGGGTCGCGTCCAGCTCCGGGGCGGAGATGGTGGCGGCGGTTGCCACGGCCTTCGTCTGTCCCTACGAGGGCGTCATCGCGCCGGAGCGGCTGTACTCACTGGTGGGCCGGATCGCCGACCTGGGGGTGCGGGAGGTCTGGCTGGGAGAGAGCGTCGGCCTGGCCTGGCCGAGCCTGGTGGCCGGCCGCGTCTCCGGTCTCAAGGAGCGCTTCCCGAGCCTCAGGCTCGGGGTGCACCTGCACACCCTGGCCGGCCTTGCCCCGGCCAACGCCCTGGCGGCCCTGCGGGCCGGGGCCGAGATGCTGGAGGGAGCCGTGGGTGGGGTGGGGGCGGGGATTGCGCTCATGCACCCCTCGCTGGAGTTCGGCAACTACGCCACCGAGGATCTGAACTACATGCTCCTGGCCGAGGGATTCGACACCGGCATTGACCAGGTGAGGCTGGCGGAGCTGGGGCGTCGGGTTCGAGAGCTGGCCGGTGGGGGAGGGAGCCGGGCGGCCCACTTCCTCAGCCTGGAACGCTATCTGGAGCGCAGTCGCTCGATACAGGGGAGGCTGGAGCACGCCCGCCCGGGTGACTCGCAGGCCCAGCCGGCACCGGAGGCTCTTCGTGGCTGAGGTCGGCCGTCAGGCTCCGCCTCCGCTGGACGGTGTGCGGGTCCTGGACCTGGCCACCATGATGGCGGCTCCGGCCGCCGCCGCCTACCTGGCGGAGTTCGGAGCCGACGTGATCAAGGTGGAGAAGCCGAAGGAGGGGGACCCGCAGCGGCGCTGGGGAACCCGCAAGGCCGGCGAGTCGATCTTCTGGAAGTCGATCTCGCGCAACAAGCGCTCCCTGACCCTGGACCTGCGCACCCCGCGGGGGGCAGAGATCCTCGGTCTTCTGGTCCGGCGCACCGACGTGGTGATCGCCAACTTCCGACCCGGGACCCTGGACTCCTGGGGGATCGGGTATGGGTGGATGGCGGCGGCCAACCCCGGCGTGATCCTGCTCGAGATCTCCGGGTTCGGGCAGGGTGGGCCGCTGGCCCGCCGCCCGGGCTTCGGGACGCTGGCCGAGGCGCGCTCCGGCTTCGCCCACCTCACGGGCCAGCCGGAGGGACCGCCGACCCTTCCCAACATGGGGCTGGCGGACGGGGTGGCGGGGATCATGGGAGCCTTCGCCGTGATGCTGGCGCTCCGGGCCAGGGAGCGAGGGGACGGTCTGGGGCAGCGCATCGACCTCTCGCTCTGCGACTCTGTTCTGCGCCTCATCGAGCCCTCACTCCTGGATTGGAGCCAGCTGGGGATCGCCGGGCAGCGGACCGGGAGTCGCAGTGTGCATGTGGCACCCCGCAACGTGTACCGCTGCCGGGATGGCAATTGGGTGGCGCTCTCGGCCAGCACCCCCTCGATCGCTCGCCGGGTCTTCGCCGCCATCGGCAGGCCAGAGCTGGCGGACGACCCTCGGTTTGCGGACAACGCCGCTCGGCTGGAGAACGTCGACGAGCTGGACTCGGTGATCGGGGAGTGGATCGGCAGGCACGATGCTCCCGAGGTGATCGAGATCATGGAGCGGGCCGAGGCCGCAGTCGGCCCGGTCCAGGACATCCCCCAGATCCACCAGGACCCAAGCTTCCGCGAGCGACCGTCGTTCGTGGAGGTGGAGGACCCGCACTTCGGCCCGATGCAGCTGGTGGACGTGGTGCCCAAGCTGAGCCGCACCCCGGGGATGGTGCGGGCCACCGGCCCGGCCCTGGGGCAGCACACCAAGGAGATCCTGGACGAACTAGGCCTCCTGGCCGAGCACCAGAGGCTCGAGGAGGAGGGGGTGGTCTGAGCGCCGTCTCCATGAGCCGGGAGGGCCGCCTGGCCACCTGGCTCTTCGCCCCCGCCACCAGTCCCCGCCACTGTCACCGGGCGCTGGCCGGGGGCTGCGACGTGGCCATCATCGACCTGGAGGACGGGGTGAGCCGGGAGCGCAAGGAGGAAGCGCGGAGGTCCGCCCGGGAGCTACTGCAAGGACACGTGGGAAGGGGCCGACTGGCGTTCGTGCGGATCAACTCTCCCGCCCGTGGGGAGGGGCGGGCGGACCTGGAGGCGGTGGTGCTCCCCCAGCTGGCGGGGGTGATGGTGCCCAAGGTCGGATCTCCGGCCCAGATCGAGGTGCTGGACTGGGCGCTGGGGAGGCTGGAGCGGCAGCGAGGCGTGCCCGAGGGGCAGGTGGCGGTCCTCCCTCTGCTGGAGACCGCCGCCGGGCTGGCTGCGGCAGGGGAGATCGCCAGGTCCTCCCCGAGGGTGTGTGCCCTAGCCCTCGGTGTGGCCGACCTGGCCGCGGACCTGGGCGCCCGCATCGGGCGGGACAGCCCGCTGCTGGCCGCCGCGCGGGCGGAGCTGGTGGTGGCCTGCCGCAGCGCCGGGGTGGGGCCTCCCTTGGATCCGGTGCATCTCGACCTCCAGGACCTTGCGGGCCTTGAGGCGGAGGCGGTCAGGGCCCGGCAGCTGGGGTTCCAGGGGAAGGCCTGCATCCACCCGAGGCAGGCGGAGGTGGTGGCCAGGGTTTTCGCTCCCACCCCCGAGGAGCGGGAGTGGGCGCAGCGCGTCCTTTCCGCCTTCGCTGCCGCCGAGCAGCAGGGCCGGTCGTCCCTGGTGGTGGATGGGGAGTTCGTGGACTATGCGGTGGCGGCCCGCGCCCGCCGCCTTCTGGGGTTTTCCGACCGGGTTCAACCCGCTTCCAGGTCGCAGTAGACGAAGCCATCGCGCCGCACCACCTCCCCCTGGTGGCAGCCGATGGACTGGCGGAAGATCGGCGCCGAATGCACGAAGGTGTGGAACTCTCCTCGCTCCCCACAGGGATCGACCGACGCGGGGAGAGAGCCAAGCAGAGCCAGGTCATATTCCCGCCCGGCGAACTCGGACGGCAACACCTGGGGATCCAGGCAAACCAGGGTGGCCCGAAGTCCCCAGGCGATCATCTCCCGGGCCAGGCTATCCGTCTTTCGGCCGAAGAGGGGGAATACCCCGCTCAAGCCCAAGCCCGCCAGCCAGCGCTCCCGGTACGAGCGCACATCCTCCAGGAACAGGTCGGAGAAGGCGACGTGACGGATACCATCCTCGCCCGCCGCAGAGAGGCCGGCCGCCATGCGGGCCTCGTAGAGCTGGTTGGAGCAGCCCGGAGGAATCCAGACCTTGGTGAGGGGTAGGCCCAGCTCTTCGGCCTGCCGGTCAAGAAGCTCCTCTCGCACTCCCGACATGGTCACCCTCCGGTAGCCCTCGGTCATGGTGGTCAACAGACCCACGACCCGGAACCGGCGGTTCGCCAGCAGAGTCATGAGTCCGTAGGCGGAGTCCTTGCCGGCGCTCCAGGAGAAGACGACCGGGAGGGGGGAGCCTGGTACCACCGCTGAGGCAGCGGGGTCTTCCCTCATCCGGGGGGTCGCGGGATCGCGGATGGCCGCGGCCCAAGCACCCTAGACGGTCTCGGTCTCCACCGAGAGCGTGGTACGGCCCCTCACTGTGACCAGTTGGCCGCGGCTCTTGAGCAGGTTCATGGTGGTCACGGCTAGGGCGAGCAACACGGCTCCCACGATCTCCTGGGGCCGGAGAGGAGCCGCGAAACCGTACGGCGCCGGCAGGGAGAAGACGAGGAACAGCGCCGCCGGGTATCCCAGCTCGGCCAGGGTCGAGACCGACGCCGGGGTGCTGGAGAGAGCCCGGTAGTACAGGAGAAGGGCCAAGAACCCGGGGATGAGAGCGATGCCCAAGAAGGCGGGAAGTTCGCCGGCGGTGTATCCGGCAAACGGCGAGTGGCCCCCCGAGCTGCTGAGCAGGAGAAGGAACAGGATGGGAAGGGCAAGGGTGAAGCGCATCGCCGTGGTGGTGGTGAAGGAGACGTCGTGCAGCGCCAGCCGTCCGAGGACAGTTCCGGCAGCCCAGAGCACCACCGCGCCGATCACGAACACCGCGGCCAGCAGGGCCCCAGTGGGGGAGCCCGGAATCTGCGCGGTGACGATGAGGGCGGCCCCGGCCAGCGCCACCGCGGCCAGGGGCCAGAAGGAGGCTCCCCGCCGTTCCTTCAGGATGAGCCAGGACATCCCCAGCCCGAACACTGGCTGCAACAGGTAGAGCAGGTAGACCTCGGACTCCGCCCCGGGCGTGGTGGCGTAGCTGAGGGAGCGAGTGAACAGCACGGTAGCGAAGGCCTGGGGCCCGGCGGCGATGATCGCCAGAGCCAACCAGCTCTTCCAGGAGGCGCGCCGAAGCTCGCGCACCACCCCCCGGGCCATAGGCAGGAAGCAGAGGCTGATGAGCAGGTCCTCGACCAGGACGATCTGGCTGGACGACAAGCCGTCCCTGACCAGGGCGGGTCGGAAGTAGGCATCCGCCGCCCACAGGGCCGCCGCCAGGGCGATGAAGAGCGCTGAGTACCTGTCGACCAGCGACTTGGGGGCGCTCGACAGCTGCTTGGCTTCCACTGCAGCTGAGATTATCAGGCGTGTCACCGCCCAGGTCCCGGCCGGCCGCCGGGAATGCCGCGATCGGACGGGGACGCGGGGCACCTGCCGCCCGCCATAGACTTCGGCGAGTGGGCACGCGGATCGGATCCCAGAATTGAGCCGGATCGCCTTCCTCGGCCTGGGGCGAATGGGCCAGCCGATGGCCCGCCGGTTGCTTGGCGCCGGCCACGAACTGGCGGTCTGGGACCCCCTCGAAGAGCGCTCCCGACCGCTGGCCGAGGCGGGGGCCCGGGCTGCCGAAAGCCCCGCCGATGCCGTCGCCGGGGCGGGGTTGGTCATCTCCATGGTCGCCGATCCGGCGGCCCTTGGGACGGCCCTCTTCGGGGACGGTGGAGCGGCCCAGGCCCTGGGTCGCGGAGCGCTTCTGCTGGAGATGTCCACCGTCGGCCCCAGCGCCGTCCATGACCTCGCGGTGAGGCTGGAGCCGGACGCGGAGGTGGTGGACGCCCCGGTCCTGGGCAGCATTCCGGAGGCGGAGGCTGGCCGCCTGATCATCATGGTGGGGGCGAGCCCGGCCACCTTCGAGCTGGTGGCGCCGGTGCTGGCGGCCATGGGCACACCTCGGTTGGTTGGCGCCAGGGGAAGCGGCGCGGCCCTGAAGCTGGCGGTGAACCTCTCCTTGTTCGGAGTTGCCACCGCCCTTGGGGAGGCCATGGCACTGGCCACCTCGCTCGGGGTGGAGTCCGGAGTGGCGGCGGACGTCCTCGCCAGCGCTCCCTGGGGAGCCCTACTGCGCTCGCGGCGGGGGATGATCGAGTCCGGGACCTTCCCCGCCCAGCTGCGCATGGGCCTGGCCGTGAAGGACAGCCACCTGATCCGGGAGGCGGCGGAGGCTGCCGGGATGAGGGTGCCGGTGAGCGGGGCGGCGCTCGGTTGGCTGGAGGCCGCGCAGCGGCGGTTCGGCCCCGACGTGGACTTCGCGGCGGTGATCGCCGAGATCATGAGGCAGAGCTGAGCCACCTCCCCGGAGCAGCCACTCGGATGGCGTGGCTGCGGGGTCCTGAGCCCGTGCGACCTGCGGCCGGG
>JAJYXT010000041.1 GCA_021801645.1 bacterium | reverse complement strand
GGGACAGCTCCTCCGGCCGGTGGGACGCCCTTCGGCGAGGACTAACTCGGTCTAGGAGGACCCACATGGGCCAGCGACGCCAGCGTGCGCCGGAATATGAGCAGGCGTACGAATTCTTCCGACGGGTCCTGGAGCCGGGGCTCGACCTGCCGCTGGCGGCCACCGACTTCCAGCTGGCTCCCGGTGGGGCCCGAGCGCTCTGGACCGCCGAGACCCGGACCGAGCTGGGGGGGAGGATGGGGTCCCGAATCTATCTCACCGACTTGGAGGCTGGCAGCTCGCGTCCGCTGCTTGCGGAGACGCTCCCATCCCAGCACGGGGCCCGCTGGAGCCCGGCTGGGGACCGGGTCGGCCTGATTGCCACCATCGGCTCCGGGCAGCCCGCGGTGCACGTGGTGGACCCCGAGACCCCAAGTCGGCGGTTTGAGGTCGTGGTCCTCTCCGGCTTGGTGCCGGAGGCGCTGGAATGGTCCGGGGACGGAAGGATCCTGGTCCTCGCCGCGGAGGAGGGGGCGGAGATGGGCGTCACCTCCGGCTCGGGCCAACTTCCCTTGGCTGGAGATTCTGGCGCCGGAGAGCCGTGGTGGCCAGAGGTGCGCAGCGGGGGTCTCCATGGTTGGCGCAGTGTGTACGCCGTGGCGCCCGGGGGTGGGAGCCCGGAGCGGCTCCTGCCCGAGGGGACCAACTGCTGGGAGTTCGCTGCAGCTGGGGAGCTCCTGCTGGCGGTGGTGTCCGACCGCCCCACCGAGGGCGACTGGACCAACTCCCGGCTGGAGCTGCTGCACCTCCGGACGGGCGAACGGCGGTTGGTCCACCGGCCGCGGCGCCAGCTTCGGTCGCCGGCTATCTCGCCGGACGGGTCCCGACTGGCGGTGGTGGAGGGGCTGGCCAGCGACCGGGGCATCGTCTACGGTGACATCCTGGAGTTCCCCGCCGGCGGGGGGGCGGGAAGGGTTCTGCCCTGCGCCGACACCGACGTCTCCTACCTTAGATTCCGCGACCCTTCCCACCTCCTCGCCACCGGGGTGCGCCGTCAGGACACCGTGGTAGCCGAGCTGGACCTGGAGCGCGGCTCTGTCGAGGTCCACGTGCAAGGCCTGGTCACCACCTCCGGCGCGTTCACCCCCGACGCCGCTCCCCATCCGGGGGGAGGGGCGCTGCTGGCCCTGGAGTCGTGGGGCTCTCCGCCCGTCCTGGCTCGCGTGGAGCGGGGCCGGAAGTCGGAGATCGCCTCCCTCTCCCACCCGGGGTGCGAGTGGCTGAAGGGCCAGATCGGCACCGTCCGGGAGGTCTCCTGGGCCGCCCCGGACGGGCTGGAGATCTCCGGCCTTTTGGTCGAGCCGCGGCAGGGATCCAGGCCCTATCCCACCATCCTCGCCGTCCACGGGGGGCCCGTGGGCCGCTGGGAGTCGGAGTGGCCGGGTCGCGACAGGCTCCAGTACGCCTACCTCTCGGCCCGGGGCTTCGCCATCTTCATGCCCAACCCCAGGGGCAGCTGCGGGCGGGGACAGGAGTTCCTGGAGATGGAGGTTGGCGACTACGGCGGGGCCGAGGTCCAAGATCACCTCAGCGGGCTGGATCACCTGGTAGCCGAAGGCGTCGCCGATCCTAGGCGCCTCGGCGTCCTGGGGGTGAGCCACGGCGGCTATATGGCCTGCTGGATAACCACCAGGACGGACCGGTTCGCCGCGGCGGTGGCGGGATCCCCGGTCACCGACTGGTACAGCCAGCACTTCGCCAGCAACATCCCGGACTTCGACGCCCAGTTTCTGGGCGTGGGTGGGCCGGGACCCGGAGGGCCCTACTTCGAGCGCAGCCCGGTGTTCTTCGCCAACCGGTCGCGCACCCCCACCCTCCTCACCGCCGGCCAGCTGGACCGCTGCACCCCACCCGGGCAGGCCGTGGAGTTCCATGAGGCGCTGCTCGCTGCCGGTGTCGAGACCGAGCTGGCGCTGTACCCAGAGGAGGGTCACGGGGTGCGGGACTCTCTGGCCCTGGCCGACTTCGCTGCCCGCGCCTGCTCCTGGTTCGAGCGCTGGATGGGCTGAGGGGAACTTTCGAAGCCTGGCTTCGGCCCCCACGGAGCAGGATCATTCCGGGACCGCTGGCCTCAGCCGCCGCGCCCGTGGTCGGCGCCACCCTTGAGCAGGGCGCGCACGGCGTCCTCCAGGGCGGACGGCAGGAGCACGGTCACCCGGTCTCCGGGCTCCAGCCGGGTGTCCCCCCGGGGAGGTGCCGAGAGCCCGCCGTGTCTCACCGCCACCACCAGGGAGGCGGGGGGCCACGACACCTCCCTCACCGCCTGGTGGGCACCGGGGTCGCCCTCTCGCACGTCCAGCGATATCAGCGAGTAGCCGCGAAGTGGGTTGTGGGGGGCGCGCGCGGCTGCCGCCGGGGAATCGGCACCCCAGGACGCCGCCCGGGCCCCGGCCGGGGTCTGCCTCACCGTCTGTCCCAGCCGCCTCCCGAACTCCCGCAGGAGGTCGCGGCTGTCCAGCCAACCGACCACCGATTCCCCGTCCTCGCCCATGACCGGGAGCCCCTGCCGGCCGTACATCAGCAGCTGGCGCAGCGCCTGCTCCAGCGTCTCGTCGGGGAAGAGGGCGTGGGGACCCTGGGCGTCCGAGGCGTCGCCGGCTCCAGCGCCGCTCTCCGGCTGCGGCGGCACCAGGTCGGACAGCAGCTCCTCAAGCTCCCGGCCACCCACTACCCCCTCGGGCACCGGGTGCATCACCTCGGCGACCCGCAGCTGCTGCCAGAGAGTCGACGGCCGGGGCCGGTCGATGTCGATCCCGCGGCGCAGGAGTTTGGTGGTGTAGATGGTCCCGTAGCTGAGCTGGCGGCTGATGACGGTGGAGATGGCCACCGTGATCATCAGCGCCACCACGATGTTGTGATCCCCGGTCATCTCGAAGACCGAGGCCACGGCGGTGATCGGGGCCCTGGCCGCCGCGCCGAAGACCGCGCCCATGGCGATCATCCCGTACACCGCCGGAGGTCCGGCCAGCGGGCCCACCAGTGCATGCAGCGCCACCCCGTATGCGGTCCCCAAGGCGGCGCCGATGAACAGGGATGGGGCGAACACCCCCCCGGATCCCCCGATTCCGATGGTGACACTGGCGGCCACGATCTTCCCCACCACCAGCACCACCAGGAACCAGAGCGCGTAGGGGTTGGCGATCACGTGCTCGAGCACGGGATAGCCGACGCCGTACAGCTGCGGCACCGCGAGCAGGATCAGTCCCAGGACGCCTCCGAAGACCGCCGGCCGCGCCCACTCGGGGCGGCCGCGCCAGAGACGGTCGAACAGGTCCTCGGCGCGGTAGAGGACGGTCTTGAAGCCCACCCCGCCGATGGCGGCCACCACCCCGAGCACGGCGCAGAAGAGGTAGTCCCAGTCATTGGAGAGGGATAGCGCCGGCAGGTTGAAGATCGGTGCCCCTCCAAATGCCAGGCGGCTCACCACGTCGGCGGCGGCGCTGGCGATCAGGACCAGGACCGTGGCCTCAACGGAGAGCTCCTGGACAAACAGCTCGAGCCCGAAGAAGGCGCCGGTGATGGGGGCGTTGAAGGTGCCGCTGATCCCTCCGGCGGCTCCACAGGCGACCAGGATGCGCATCCGGCCCTCGGACATCCGGATCAGCTGCCCGACGGTCGACCCGAAGGCCGAGCCGATCTGCACTATCGGGCCCTCCCGACCCACCGACCCTCCGCCTGCGATGCAGAGCGAGGACGCCAGCGCCTTGACCACGGTCACCTGCGGACGGATCCGGCCGCCGTTCTCGGCCACCGCGAGCATCACCTCGGGTACGCCGTGCCCGCGGGCCTCACGCGCGAAGAAGTAGATCAAGGGGCCGAAGATGAGCCCGGCGACGATGGGTGCCAGAAGGTAGAACCACAGCCCCAGGAAGGGGAAATTGGCGCTGGGTATGCGCCCCTGCTGGCCGAAGTTGGCGTGACCGGTGAAGGCTGCCGTGAAGCCGAAGATCATGAGGCGGAAGACGATGGCCCCGGCTCCCGCCCCCAGGCCCACCAGCAGGGTGATCACCCCCAGACCCAGTGGCTGAGAACGCAGCCAGGTGGCCACCCGGCCGGCCCTCTCCTGCCACCGCCCCCCCCGTGGCCCGGTCGCCAACCTACTCACGGGCCAGTCCAGCCAGCAGCAGGTCCACTGCCCGGGAGATGTTCTCCCAGCGGAAGGCACCGGGATCCAGCCCGGCGTGGAGTGACAGACCGTCCCCTACGGCCAGGAGCAGCGAGGCCAGGGCGTTGGCCGGGGTGTCCGCCAACTCCCCGGCCCGCACCCCCTCCTCGATCCAGGCCCGCAGGCGGCCCCTCCTCTTCGCCACCTTGCTGGCCAGCAACGCCCTCACCGCGGCCTGGATCGGCATCTCCGCCCAGAGGTCAGCGCGCACCTGGGCCCGGCCGCGGTCCCGGGAGAGCATGGTCCGGGCGAAGCCCCGCAGCCGCCTCAGCGCATTGGTCTCCGAGCGCTCCATCCGCTCCATGACCCCATCGAGCTCAGAGGCGTCCTGCTCCAACAGGGCCAGTAGGAAGTCCTGCTTGCTCTGGAAGTGCCCGTAGAAAGCGCCTTTGCTCACCCCCGCCTCGGCGCACAGCTGGTCGACCGTGAGCTGGGTGAAGGTGGTCTGGCGCAGGCAGCGCCAGCCCGCCTCGAGCAGGTCGCCGCGCCGGCTCTGCCGGGTCTGCTCCGAAACCTTGGGCACGAGCCCTACGATACCGCAAAAAACCGACCAGTCGGTCTTTTTTAGCGCCGCCCGCCGAGGGCGTTCCGCACCGCCCGGAGTGCTACTCCAGGTAGTCCTTGAGCTTGATGCTCCGGGACGGGTGGCGCAGCTTGCGCAGCGCCTTGGCCTCGATCTGCCGGATCCGCTCCCTCGTGACCCCGAAGCGCTTGCCCACCTCCTCCAGGGTGCGCTGGTGGCCGTCGATCAGTCCGAAGCGCAGCTGCAGCACCCGCCGCTCCCTCGGGGTGAGGGTGTCGAGGATGTCCTCAACCTCGGTGTGGAGCATGGTGAGGGAGGCCGCCTCCGAGGGCGCCACCGCCTCGCTGTCGGGCACGAAGTCGCCGAGGTGGGAGTCCTCCTCCTCGCCGATGGGAGTTTCCAGGGAGACCGGGTCCTGGGCCACCTTGATGATCTCCCGGACGCGCTCGGGGGTGATCCCCATCTCCTCTCCGATCTCGGCGTCCGAGGGCTCGCGCCCGAGCTCCTGCAGCAGGCGGCGGGAGATGCGCACCAGCTTGTTGATGGTCTCCACCATGTGCACCGGGATCCGGATCGTCCGGGCCTGGTCGGCGATGGCCCGGGTGATGGCCTGGCGGATCCACCAGGTGGCGTAGGTGGAGAACTTGAAGCCCTTCTGATAGTCGAACTTCTCCACCGCCCGGATCAGCCCCATGTTGCCCTCCTGGATCAGGTCCAGGAACGACATCCCACGGCCGATGTACTTCTTGGCGATGGACACCACCAGCCGCAGGTTGGCCTCGGTCAGCCGGTGCTTGGCGTCCTCGTCTCCCTGCTCGATGAGCTTGGCCAGGTAGACCTCGTCCTCGGCCTTGAGCAGGGACACCCTGCCGATCTCCTTGAGGTACATGCGGACCGGGTCGTCGAGGGAGACCGCATCGGCGTCCGCGGCCAGCATCTCGTCGTCGATCTCCTCGGCCTCGAAGTCCTTGTCGCTGTCGGTGACGGCGATCCCCATCTCGCGGAAGAGGGCGAAGAGCCGCTCCAGCTGATCGGGGTCGGCATCAAGCTCGGGGAAGGGGTCGAGGATCTCGTTGGGGGTCAGGAAACCCTGCTCCTTGCCCTTCAGGATCAGCTGCTCCGCCGCCCTGACCAGATCCTCGGTCCGGGGCGCCGCCGCTGGCGCCACCACCTTCATCGCCCTTGCCAACTCAAACCTCCATGGCAGCGCCGGTCCTCAGCGCCAGGATCTTGCGGTCCAAAGCTTCCAACTCCTGAACCAGCGCTGGGGTATCGCCCTGGCGATGATGTCCCGCCCCGGCCAGCTTCGCCCTCAGCTCCACTCTCATTGACTCCAGGCCCTCGAGGCGGAGCGCGCGGACGCAGTCCAAGACCGCCTGCTCCAGGGCGTCGTCACCCTCCAGCAGCTCCGGTAGCTCGATCCGGGCCAGCTGGCCTCGCCGCCGCTCCACCTCGGCGCCCAGCTGGCCCGCAGGACCTGTCGAGGCTGCCTCGGTGAGGGAACGGAAGAGCTCGCGATCCACGGGATCGGGGAAGTCGCCGGGCACGATGTTGAAACGATCTCGAACCTCCGGGGCGAGGGCCGTCCTGGCGCACAGAAGCGCCAGCAGATGGGCAGACGACCCCATTGCACTCTTCCCCCCGGGCGCCGGGTCCAAACGCGACTCCGCCGGGGGCTGCGGTCGTCGCTCCACGTCAGCCAGAATCCTCGACGGGTCGGCACCCAGCCGCCTGCCCACGCGATCGGCATAGAGCTCCCGGATGCTGGCCTCGGGGATTCCGGCGAGCACCGGAAGCACTCGGCGCAGAGCCCGCTCCTGGCGCTCGACCTCCGAGCCTCCGGAGACGTCCTCCAGGGCCTGGTCCACCAGAACCTCGTAGGCGGGTGGCGCCCCCTCGACCAGCCGCCGCAGCCCCTCGGGGTCGGAGCGGCTCAGATCGTCAGGATCCTTCCCTTCCGGAAGCACAGCCAACCTGCAGGTGACTCCTGCCGCAGCCAGCAACGAGACCCCGGCGCGGGCCGCCCGCTGCCCCGCCGCATCTCCGTCGAAGCAGAGCACCACCTCGTCCGCCAAACGACGCAGGAGCAGGACCTGGAGTTCGGTCAGCGCGGTCCCCGAGGTGGACACCGCGGTCGTGATGCCAGCCCGGTGCGCCCCCACCACGTCGAAGTAGCCCTCCATGAGCACCGCTCGCCGCTCGCGAGAGATGGCCTCCCGGGCGAGGTACAGCCCGAACAGGAGCTTCGACTTGTCGAAGAGCGGCGTTCCCCGAGTGTTCAGATACTTGGGCCTCTCATCCCCCAGCGCCCGGCCGCCGAACCCCACCCAGCGGCCCCGCTCATCGCGGAAGGGCACCACCACCCGCCGGTGCAGAAAGTCGCCCAGCCGCTCGCGGTCCCGCCGGACGAGGCCGGCGGCCACAAGCTCCTCGTCGGTGGCCCCGCGGCGGCGCAGATAGCGAACCAGGTTGTCTCCCTGGGTGCCCTCGGGCGCGTACCCGAGGTGGAAGCGCTCGATGTCCTCGGCGACCACCCCCCGCAGCGCCAGGAACTGGCGTCCCACCTCGCCCACGCGGTGGTGGAGCAGGACCTCGTGGTAGAAGTCGGCGGCCAGCTGATTGAGTCGCAGGGCGCCCTCCCGCACCTGACGGTACCGGCGCTCCTTCGGGTCCAGCCCGCGATCCCCATCCAGCTCCACCCCCGCCCGGCGAGCCGCCTCCTCCAGCGCCCCACGGAAGTCGGTGTGCTCGATCAGCTCCAGGAACTTGAAGAGGTCGCCCCCGAGATGACAACCGTGGCAGTACCAGGCCTGCTTCTCCGGGTTGACGTAGAAGGAGGGGGTGCGTTCAGTGTGGAAGGGGCACAGTCCTTGGTACTCGAGACCGGCGCGCTTGAGCCGGACGTAGCTCCCGACGACGTCCACCAGGTTGAGCCGGGACCTGACCTCCTCGACCGCATCCCGGCCAGCGCTCATGAAGTTGACGACCGGGGCCGGGCCGGCACGGTGAAGAGTTCTATCAGCGGCCGAAGAGTCCGCGCCGCTTCGGTCCCTGCTCCAGCTCCCGCACCCGCTCGCGCAGCTGCAGAACCTCCCTTTCGCGCTCGGCCAGTTCGGCAGCCTGGCTCTTGCGGGTCTGATCCAGCTCCTGGCGCAGGTCCCGGACCTGCCGCAGCCGCTGCTCCAGCTCCGCCTCGAAACGCAGCCGCTGCTCGGCCTGGATCCGCTGCTCCAGAGCCCGCTCCCAGCGCTCGAACAACCCGGCGACCAGCTCGCGGGCGTCGATGGTGCCCATGGCTGCCGAGGCGGCCGCGGGAGAGGCGAGAAGGGTTGAGGGAGGGGCCAGCTCCTGCTCGACCGGCAGGGGCGGGGCGGATTCCGCAACCGAGAAGGGGTCGGGAGTGGCGAAGGGCACCTCCTCGGCCGCCGGCGTCTCTATCGCCCCGAACTGCTCGTCGGTGGCAGGTGCGAACTCCTCGGGGGCCGCCTCCTGGAACTCCATTGCCGCAGGGGCAAGCTCCTGATCCTGGGCCAAGAACCCCGGCGCCGGGGGAGCGGCGTACGGCTCGTCGAGGGCGGGGGGTTGAAAGCCTCCCACCGGCTCGTCGGAGACGTTTGCCGTGGCGAAGGGCGAGACGTATTCCGACTCGGGGGCTGGGGCGTACGGGCTGACGGCGGGTGCCACCTCGGCCTCCTGTGCGACCTCCACGGACTCGACCTCAGCGGCCGGCTCCCCGGAGCTGGCCAGCTGCTCGTCCTCCCAGGTGGCCGGGTCGGGACGCCACACCGGCTGATCGTCCAACTCCGCGGGGGCCGGCGTGGGTTCTGCGGCCACCTCCCAGGGGCTGGCCGCAGCGTCCTGGCTATCCGCGGGCGCCCAGAGACCCTGGGCCTCGGGCTGGGCGGGCTCCCAGCTCGGCTCGGGCGTCGCCTCGGGAGCGTACGCGGGCGGCGCCGGCGGAGCCGCGGGAACACCTCCCACATCCTCGGCGGCCACCCGCATCTCCAGCTTGCCGTAGCTCTCCACCCAGTGGACGGGGATGTCGCCGGACTCGATGCGGCGGCGGATCATGTCCGGAGGCAGGGCCATACGCTGGGCTACTTCGTCGATGGTCAAGAACTCGTCTGGCACCGCTGATACCTCTGAATTAAAGGCCCTTGGACGCTTCCATGCCCGTGGGGCCGGTACTCGCAGAATCCGCCGCTCGAACCGCCTGAGGGCCGGTCTTGACCACCTCGTTCAGGGCCCGCTGCCAGAAGAGCGGCGAAGCCACGGCGAGGCCGAAGAGGGCGCTCAGGACGACCACCGCGTCCACGCTGGCCCGGCCCTCGGAGCTCCAGTAGTCGTCCTCCAGCCGCAACCAGAGGGCGAACTCATCGAAGGTGAGCGCCACCCCTGCGCCGTAGGCCGGGGCGAGGCGCCGGCGCCAGGTTATGCCGGTGCGCATGAGGCCCAGGTAGCCGCATCCGGTGAGCGCCAGGATGCCCCAGACCAGGTGGTGGATGTGGAGCTGGCTACCCCCCTTGCCCCCCAGCTCAACGTTCTTCAGCGGCAGCCAGTTCCCGCGGATCCCGTGGGTGATCACCCGCACGGTGACGAAGGTGGCCAGGAAGGAGGAGAGGACCCGGAAGTTGATCTCCTCGTCCGGGCGCTCGGCAGCCGTCTCCCGGTAGCGGGCACGGAGCCGCCCAGGGAGCGATGCCAGAGAGCGCAGGCCCTCAGTCGTGCTGGCTCGCATGATGGTGGCGATCATCGCCGCATGGTACGGCCTTCGCAGCCACTTGTAACAGTATCGTGCTTTCGGCGCCGTGCTTGGGGCTTCCGGCTCCCGATACGAACGGCCAACCGCCCGCCCGCCCGCTACAGTGGATGGTGCGGGAGGCTGAGGTCGGCCAGCTGGAGGAAGGCGATGACCAAGGTTCTCTTCGTGTGCCTGCACAATGCAGGACGCTCCCAGATGAGCCGAGCGCTCTTCGAGCGCTCCGTCGGCGGACGGCATGAGGCGGAGTCCGCCGGGACTCAGCCGGCGGCCGCTGTCCACCCCGAGGTGCTCCTCGCCATGGATGAGCTGGGGATCGACCTTCGTTCCCGCCGACCCCGGCTGCTCACCCCTGAGCTGGCGGAGTGGGCCGACCTGGTGGTCACCATGGGCTGTGGTGACCAGTGCCCCTACATTCCCGGTCGGGAGTACCGGGACTGGGAACTACCCGATCCGGCGGGCCGGCCGCTAGCCGAGGTTCGGGAGGTGCGCGACGAGATCGGACGGCGGGTGGCCGAGCTGGTGGCCGAGCTGGGGTAGGACTCGGTCGGCGCCTCATCCGGGGCCGGCCTGGCGGGAAGGGAGGGATTCGAACCCTCGGACGAGGTTAACCCCCGTCACCCGCTTAGCAGGCGGGCGCTTTCGGCCACTCAGCCACCTCCCCATGCGGGGTCAGCTTGCGAGTATAGGCCGCCGCTCGCCTCCCCCCGGGGACGGTCAGCCGAGCCCCAGCTCCCCGGCTATTGGGGTGAGGGCGCCGACGACCAGCTCGACCAGTTCCTCCAAGGGCACACCCAGCTCCGCGGTGCCCTGACTGATGTCGTCCCGGCTCACCGTGCGAGCGAAAGACTTGTCCTTCAGCTTCTTGGCCACCGAGGCCGCCCGGACCCGTGCCACCTCGCGCCCGGGCTGGACCATGGCCACGGCCATCACGAATCCGGTCAGCTCGTCCAGAGCGAAGAGCCAGCGCGCCATCTCCGTCTCCCGGGGCACCCCGCTGAAGTTGGCGTGCCCCTGGATCGCCAGCACCACCTCCTCCGGATAGCCCTGCCCCTCCAGAACCGCCCTCCCCCAGAACGGGTGCTCATCGGGGTGGGCCTCGTAGTCGAAGTCATGGAGGAGGCCGGTGATGCCCCAGAGTTCCGGATCGCCTCCGACCCGAGCGGCGGCAGAGCGCATGACCGCCTCCACCGCCAGGCCATGGCGTCTCAGGCTGTCCGTCTTGGTGTGCTCGTGGAGGGTGGCCAGGGCGTCCTCGCGGCTGGGCATCTCAGGATGGTGGCAGAGCCGGTCCGGCCATGGCAACCCGCGGACCTCTCGAAGGTTCATGTTCCGCCACGCCCACAGCTGCCCGGCCATCATGGTGCCCCCGCCATTCGCCGGCGCCAGAGTCCCCCAGCCACAGCCGGAGCCACGTTCCCCGGCTCACCAACTGTCTCGTTGGGCGGCGACCTCGCGCCTCCCGAGGAGCGGTGATCCGGTGTCGGCTCGGGGGCGCTGGCGGGCGCCCCCTCTGGGTCGTGGCTCCCAGCTGTTAACCTCGTCCGGTGGCGAGTCCGGAGGCTGGGGGCCGAGTCTTCGCCGACCTGATGCGGCTGGCGGAGGTGGTGGAGCCGGGCCAGCCAGGCTGGACCAGGCGGGTCTTCTCCGCCGAGTACCTAAGGTCCCGAGAGCTGGTCTGGGAGCTGATGGATTCTTCCGGCCTGGAGGTGCGCCGCGACCCGGCGGGGAACCTCATTGGCACCCTCGCGGGAGCGGATGCACAGCTGCCGGCGCTGATCCTCGGGTCGCACACCGACACCGTGGCCGGCGGGGGGCGGTTCGACGGCCCCTGCGGGGTGATGGCGGCGATCGAGGTGGTCCGAAGGATCGACAAAGCGGGGGGACGGCCGCGGCGGACCATTCGGGTCGTGGACTTCCTCGGCGAGGAGCCCAACGATTTCGGGATCAGCTGCGTCGGCAGCCGAGCCGTGGCCGGTCACCTCTCCCGGGAGCACCTTCAGCTCCAGGATCGAAGCGGTCGGACGCTGGCTGAGGCGCTGGCCGCGATGGGCGGCGACCCCGACCGGATCGGCGAGGCTCGCTGGGCCGAGGGCACCGCGTCCGCCTATCTGGAGCTTCATGTGGAGCAGGGGGCGCGGCTCGAGGAGGCCGCCAGGGGGCTGGCGGTGGTGACCGCCATCGCCGGCATCCACCGGGCCGAGATCCAGCTGGAGGGCCGCGCCGATCATGCCGGCACCACGCCGATGGACCGGCGCAGTGACGCTCTGCTGGCCGCGGCGGAGGTGAGCCTCGAGGTTGAGCGGCTCGGCCGGAGGGAGGGGCGCGGCGTCGCCACGGTGGGCCGGCTGGAGCTGGAGCCGAACTCTCCCAACGTGGTCGCCGAGCGGGCGACCCTGATCGCCGAATACCGCAGTGGTGATGCCGCCTGGCTCGCCACCACCGACGATCTCCTCCAGGAGGTGGTGGAGAGGGTCCCGGTCGGGAGGGGAGTCGGGGGAAGGCTCACCTGGCTCTCCCGGGAGGACCCCACCATATGCGCGAAGGAGCTTCGCTCGGTGTTGCTGGAATCCGCCCGGGAGATCGGTGAGGCGCCTCTCGAGCTGCCGTCATGGGCCGGGCACGATGCGGTCCAGATGGCCGCAGTGTGTCCCGTGGCCATGCTCTTCGTGCCCTCGCGGGGGGGCCGCAGCCATTGCCCTGAGGAGTGGACCGACCCTGAGCAGGTGGAGGTGGGCACCAGGGCGCTCGCGGCGGCGGTGACCCGGCTCGCGGTCTAGGAGCCGCCCCCTGGCCTCACCCGGTAGAGCCGGTGGCTGCCTGAGTCCAGCATCCAGGCCAGCGCCTCCGCGGTGGCCGCGCCCGCCAGGCCGAACCGTTCCAGAAGCAGCGCCTCGTCATCTCCCACATCGTCCAGGGTCAGCTGCTCGACCATCCCCTCCACCATCGCCCGGCCGGCCCGCACCCGGACCCAGGGGTCGGACTCCCACCTCCGTGCCTTGAGACTGAAGCTGGGGGTGAGCAGGTAGAGCGTTCCGTGTGGGCTGAGGGCGAACCACATCCGCGCCCTTCCCTCCCCCGAGGCGTCCCGGGAGCTCACCACCACCGTGTCCCTCTCTCTGAGGGCAGCCTGGAGGGTGGGTGGTAGCTGCCCGGGCTCAGGCAACGGCCCGCGCCAGGAACACGTCGGTGTGGTATGGGAGGCGAACTTCCTCAAGCCCCGGCAAGCGGCTGCTCCAGATGCTCTGAAGCTCGGCCCGGAGCCGGCGCTGCTCCTCCGGCGGCTGGCAGGCGACGTAGCTGATCGAAAGCACCCGGTCCTCCAAGCCCTCACGGCTGGCGGCCACCCAGTGGGGAAAGCGGCGGTGGGTCAACTCCCCGAATCCGCTGCCCCCAGAGAGCGCGGAGCGCCACTGGTCACCCTCGTGCGTCGGCTCGTCGCCCCTCAGCGGTTCGATGAGCTCGGCGACCGCCTGCCAGACGGGATGCTCCTGGTCCCTCCGGTTCCAGACCAGGACCAGCCAGCCGCGAGGGCGCAACACGCGGCGGATCTCCTGGACGGCCTCGCGAGTGGCGAACCAATGGAACGACTGGGCCGCCAGGACCGCCTCAGCCCGAGCGTCCGGCAGGCCGGTGGCGTCGGCGGAAGCCTTCAGGACCTGGACCTCGGGCAGCCCGGCCGAGAGTTCCGCCGCCATCTGCGCCACCGGCTCCACGGCGATCACCTGGAGCCCGCGCACCACCAGCTCTGAGGTGAGCTTGCCGGTGCCTGCTCCCAGCTCCACTACCGCAGCTCCGCGGCCAACTCCCACCTCGCGGAGTGCCCACTCGATCGCCTCCGCCGGGTATCCCGGGCGCCCGCGCTGGTACCGGCTGGTGTCTACCGCGAAGCCCTGGGCGGCGCTGGGATGGAGGGGCACCGCTCCATGGTAGGCGGCGATCGGGCGCCCAACTCCACAGACCGGCGGCAAGGGCGAGAGGCCCCGAGCTCTCCTGGCTGGCGACCCCGAGCGGATTCGAACCGCCGATCTCCACCTTGACAGGGTGGCGTGTTGGGCCAGCTACACCACGGGGCCATCCGATTCCCCCGGAGGCGGACACGCATCCCCCAGGAAGCCTGGCGATTATACGTCTCCGGCTGAATGGTCCCGAGCGCCCGGTAAGATGGGGCCAGTTCACAAAGTTCCGGGAGGGGACCCCTGGCGTGAAGGTGGCGGTGTTCGTCAAGCAGATCCCGGACCCCACGGGTGTGGGCCGTCTCGACCCCGCGACCCACCTCCTGGTCCGCGACGGGGCGGAGCTGGTGCTGGACCCAGGTGACGCCAACGGGGTGGAGGCCGCCCTCCGAGTCGTGGAGGCCAACGGCGGTGAGGTGGTCGCCATAACCATGGGCGGCGAGCGCGCCGCGGAGGTGCTCCGAAAGGCGATGGCGATGGGAGCGGGCTCGGCAATTCACGTCGCCGACGACCGGCTTCGAGGCTCGGACGCACTGGCGACCGCCCGTGTGCTGGCGGCGGCGGTGGCGCGCTCCGGATGCGAGCTGGTGGTGGCGGGCACCGAGTCCACCGACGGCTACACCGGGACGGTCCCGGCGGCGGTGGCTGAGCTGCTGGGGTGGCCCGCCCTGACGTTCGCCAAGGCGCTCGAGGTCGACTCGGGCACGGTGCGGATCCAGCGGCAGACGCCAGCCGGGCACGACGTGGTGGAGGCCTCCCTGCCCGCCGTGGTCACCGTCACCGGGGCCATCAACGAGCCCAGGTACCCCAGCCTGCGTGGGATCATGGCCGCCAAGAGCAAGCCCCTGGAGCTGCTCTCCCTAGATGACTTGGGCGTTCCCCCGGACGAGGTCGGGCTGGCGGGGGCAGGGCAGGAGGTCATCTCCGCCGCGCCCGCTCCCGAGCGCGCCGCCGGCGAGCTGATAGAGGACGACGGCTCCGCGGCTCGGCGGATCGCCGACTACCTCGCCGAACTCAAGGTGATCTGAGATGGGGCTGATTCTGATCGCGGCGGAGGTGGCGGGCGGCTCGCCGAGCCCGCTCACCCTGGAGCTGGTGAGCCACGCTCGAACGCTCGGGGACGAAGTGGCCGTGGTCGTCCTGGACCCGGAGGCCGACGCGGTCCTGCCCGCCCTGGGGGCTCACGGTGCCTCACGGGCCTATGTGGGCCAGGAGAGGGCGTACCGGGAGCACCTCGGCCAGCCGGCCGCCCACGTGGTGTCCGCTCTGGTGGACCGCGTGCGGCCCGCCCTGGTGCTCTTCCCCGGCACCCAGGAGGGTCGCGATCTCGCCGCCAGGGTGAGCGCGCGGCTGCAGCTCCCAGTCCTGGCCAACGCGATCGACGTGACCGGGGATGGCGACGACTTCCTGGTCCGAAGCTCGATATTCGGCGCCACCGTGGACGTGGTCACGCGGACCCGGTCGCGCTCGCCTCTCGTCCTGGTCCGCCCCAAGTCCTTCACGGCCACCGCCAGCGGAGGCCCCCCGCCGGTGACGGAGGTCCTCCCGCTGCCCGCTGAGGCGCCTCTGGGGGCGCGACGGCTGGAGTCCGTGGTCGCCCCCAGTGCTGGCCCCGGGCTGGAGGAGGCGAAGGTCGTGGTGAGCGGCGGGCGGGGAATGCAGGAGGCGGCCAACTTCGAGGTTCTGGAGCACCTCGCCCGGCAGCTCGGGGGAGCCGTGGGAGCCAGCCGTGCGGTCGTGGATGCGGGCTGGGTCCCATACGCCCTGCAGGTCGGGCAGACCGGAAAGACGGTCAAGCCGGACGTCTACATCGCCTGTGGGATCAGCGGGGCCATGCAGCACCTGGTGGGGATGAAGGGCAGCAGTCATATCGTGGCCATCAACAAGGACCCGGACGCACCGATCTTCAAGCTCAGCGACCTGGGCGTGGTCGGGGACGCGCTAAAGGTGGTGCCCGCCCTCATCGAGGAGCTGAGGGCGCGAGGCCTCAGTTGAGGCCCCGGCGGACTGCGCGGGCGGACTGAGATGGCCCCCGGGCTGCTCGCCCTTCGCGCTCAAGACGGAGCCAGCGTGACCCTGGAGCGCTACCCCATCCTGGTGGGGCGGGTCAACCCCGGGGGGCCGGTGCCCGACGTGGACCTGAGTCACCTGGACCCCGGCGAGGCCGTGGACAGCCATCACTGCGAGCTCACCCAGGCCGAGGATGGAGTCGAGGTCCGAGACCTCGGCGGGGTCAGCGGCACCTGGGTGGACGGACGTCGGCTGCCTCCCGGCGGAAGGGCGCAGCTTCGCCCTGGTGGCACCCTAAGGGTGGCCGGGGTGTCCCTCACCCTGGTCGCCGCACCGGGGCGTCGCCCGCTGGCCCCACCTCCAGTTCCGCCCCCGGCGCCCCCCTGGGGAGCGTCCGGCTCGTCCCATCCCGCCCCGCCTCCCCCCTCCGCGATGGTGGTGCCGGAGGAG
>JAJYXT010000095.1 GCA_021801645.1 bacterium | reverse complement strand
GGGATCATGGGGATCTGGTCGACGGTGGTGTTCGGCTGCGGGGGCGCCCTCTCCTGGCAGCGCCACCAGGGGACGCTGGAGCCGCTGGTCATGGTGCCGGCGCCCTTCGTGCTGGTGCTGATGGGGATCACCCTGGGGACGGCCACGGTGGGCCTCTACTCCATGGGCGCCACCCTCCTCTGGGCGGCCGTGGTCTTCCGGGCCCATGTGCAGATGGCCGACCCCTACCTCTTCACCCTGGGGGCGGTGATGACCGTGGTGAGCCTCGGTCTGCTGGGGCTGGTGATGGGCTCCAGCTTCGTCCTCTACCGCAACTCCAACGCCATCTCCAACATGATCGAGTACCCGGTCTGGCTGGTGACCGGGCTCCTGGTCCCGCTCTCCCTGCTGCCGGGCTGGAGCCATCCGCTGGCGTACGCCCTGGCGCCCACCTGGGGGGTGGAGGCGCTGCGCAGCGCCGCCTTCGGGGGGCAGCCCCTGCCGGCGATCGGCTGGTGCCTTCTGGCCTCGCTGGTGTACCTGGCCGTGGGGGTGTGGTTGGTGGGAGTGGTGGAGCGGCGCGCCCGCCAGACCGCCACCCTCAACTTCCAGTGAGCGCCGCCGCCCAGGTCGCGCCGCCCCTCCAGCCGGGGAGGCACTTCTGGCGGGTCTTCCTGATCGGGGGGCTCATCTCCTACCGGGCGCTCTTCTACTGGATCACCCCCTGGCAGTACATCCCGACGATGCTGGCCGCGCCCACCTTCCAGATCCTCTTCTTCGTCTACCTGGGGAGGGCGGCGGGGGTGGGCTCGACTGCCTTCTTCGTGGTCGGCAACTGCATCCAGATCTGCAGCATGTCCGGCATCTACGGGATGACCATGGCGATCTCCAACGAGCGCTTCTTCCAGACGCTGAGCCCGATCCTGGCCACTCCCAGCGACCGCCTGGCGGTGTTCTTGGGCCGGGGGCTCCCGGTCCTGATCTCCGGCTTCCAGACCTGCTGTTTCGGCTTTCTGGTCTCGGCTCTGATCCTGGGCTTCCGGCCTGCGCCGGCGCAGCTGCCCCGGCTGTTGCTGGCGGTGCTGGTGACCTCCGCCTCCTGCACCGGATTCGGGATGGCACTGGGCTCGGTGGGGCTCCGGGTCCGCGACGTCTTCCTGATCGCCAACATCGCCTACTTCGCGGTCCTCCTGGTCTGCGGGGTGGAGGTGCCCCTGCACCAGCTGCCGCTCCCCCTGAGGGCCATGGCCCAGATCCTCCCCCTGACCCACGGGATCGCTGCGGGTAGGCTCCTGGCGGCCGGGCGGGGTGGGGCGGCGCCGCTGCTCGACATCCTCCTGGAGGGCCTGGTCGGGATCTGCTGGGCCACCGCCGCCTACCTCCTCTTCCGCTACTTCGAGCGCTCCGGCCGGCGCTCGGGCGCCTTCGACCGGCTCTGACCCGGGATGGCACGGGGCCGGCTGCGAGTCGTGCTGGCCGATAGTCTGGGGGCGATCGACAGAGCCTCCTTCGAGGAGCTCTCCGCGGGGCGGAGCCTCATGGTCAGCTGGCCCTACCTCCTCGCCGTGGAGGAGGACCCCAGCCTGGACGCCCGGTACCTCCTGGCTGTGGAGGGGGATTCCAGACTGGTCGGAGTCCTGCCCTGTTATCTGTGGGACGGCCACCCGGTGCCGGCGATGGACACCTACGACCCGGCGGAGATGGGCGGCGGCTGGCTCCTCGGCGGCCGCAGCCGGGGCGCCGAGTGGCGGCCGACCCTGTTCATAGGGACCCGTTCGGGCTACGTCAACGAGTGGCTCGCGCACCCGCGCGAGGGCGACACAGCGGCGAGCGTGCTGCGCCCGATGCTGCAGGCGGCGGTCAGGCTGGCCCGCCATCACGGCTGCGCCAGCTGGGCCGCGATGTGGCTGACCTCGAAGGCGGCCAGCCAGCTCACTGAGGCGCTGGGGCCGACTGCCCACCTCATGCTCGGCGCCGGCAGCGCCTCCCTGGACGCCGGTTTCCCGGACTTCGAGACCTATCTGGCCTCCCTCAGCTTCTCCCGAAGACACGCGGTGCGACGCGAGCGGGCGCGCTTCGCCGCCAGTGGCCTCCGGGTCACCGAGGCCCGGCTCTCGGAGTGCTGCGAAGACCTGGCCCGGCTGGCCGCTCCCCTGCAGGCCCGGTATGGGCACCGGCACTCGGCCTTGGAGCTAGAGGAGGAGTTCAGCCGCCAGGCCCGGCAGCTCGACCACTGCAGCTGGGTGCTGATCTGCCGGCGGGGAGAGCGGCCGGTCGGCTTCACCCTCTTCTACCGTTGGGGGGACACGCTCTACGGTCGGGCTGCCGGCTTCGACTACCAGGAGGTGGCCGGCACGGCGGCCTACTTCAACCTCGCCTTCTACCTTCCCCTGGAGCATGCCATCCGCACCGGTGCCCGGGAGCTGCACCTGGGCCTGGCCAGCTGGCAGGCCAAGGTCGTGCGCGGGGCCCGCCTGGAACCCAGCTGGCTCTGGATCACACCACCAAGGCGTTGGCGCTCCAGCTGGCCGGAGCTAGTCCGGGATCAGCCGCTGGGAGTCCGGGCCTGGCTGGAGCAGCAGGTCGGTGGCCCCCGCGGTGGGCTCGACCAACCGGGGTGGGACCGCCCGTTGGCGTGAGCCCACGGCGCCTGGGCGGATGCGGACGCGCGGCCGGGGCCGGCGGGTGACTCCGCAGGTCCCACGCCGCGCGCGCAATCACGCGGTTGCCCTTCGGGGACCGCGAGGGGAAGGTCCGGTCAGGGAAGACGAGCGTCCACCAGGTCCGAGATCAGGCGGAAGTCGTCAAGGTCGTAAGTGAGCAGCGGCGCGTGCTCCACTGCGGCGGTGGCGGCTATCAGCAGGTCAACCCGTCGTCGCCGAGGATTGGCCCCGCGGAGAAGGACCGCCGCCGCCAGCTGTCCCCAGACTCGAGCCACCTCGACAGTCACTGGAAGAGGATCGAAGGCCGCCTCGACGGCGGCCAGACGAGCCGCACGCCGAGCGCGCTCATCGTCGGAGTCTGCCACCAGTACGCCGAAGTGAAGCTCCGAGATAGAGGCGACGCTGATGGCGCCCTCGACGCCGTGTGGGGCCACTTCGCCGATGAGTACCGAGGTGTCCAGGAGTGCCCGCATCAGACGAACGGGTCCACGAGTTCGGCACCCAGCCGGCAGAGGTCGGCCCGCAGTCCGGTGGGAGCGGGTCTCTGCCACACGCGCTCCAGGGCCGGCCCGCTGACCCAGCGCCTGAGTCCGGCGGGATGGAGCTCGGCAGCCGGCAGGCCGGCCACCGTCACCAGAATGGTCTCGCCGGCCTCCACCCGGCGCAGAACCTCGCTCACCTGGTTGCGCAGCTGCTTGAGCGGAATGGACTCCATGAGAGCCGGGTAGCACCTATGCTACCCGGGCTCGACGAGGCTCTATTACGATGGGTTTGTGCCGTCCTCTCCCCGGGAACCCCAGCTTTTGGACCTCCGCGGGGTCCGCTGCCCGCTGAATTTCGTCCGGGCCAAGATGGCTGTCGGGCGGCTCACGGTGGGGGAGGAGCTGGAGCTGCTGCTGGACGAAGGCGAGCCGGCCGACTCGGTGCCGAGGGCGCTGCGGGAGGAGGGGCAGGCGGTTCTCGCGGAGCGAGCTCAGCCGGACGACGGGGTGGTGCGGGTGCTGGTCAGGCGGATGGTGTGAGCGCTTCCTCAGGCCGGTGGCGGGACCCAGCCGCCGGCTCTGGCGGCGGGAAGGAGGACTGTGAAGGTGGCGCCGCCCGTCGGTCCTGAGCTGGCGCTCACCTGGCCTCCCTGCGCCTCCACCAGCGACTTGACGATCGCCAGTCCCAATCCGCTGCCGCCGTCGTCGCGGGAACGGGACTCCCCCGCCCGATAGAAGCGCTCGAAGATGTGGGGCAGGTCGTCTGCTGCGATCCCCGGCCCCTGGTCGGAGCAGCTGAAACCCACCATCTCGCCCTCCCGGACCAGGGTCCAGGTGATCCCCCGGCCCTCGCCGTGGCGCTCCGCGTTGACCTGAAGGTTGGAGACAACGGTGAGCACCGCCTCGGGGTCCGCCTGGGCCAGAAGCGGACCCTGGGGGCCGGCGGCCGGTTCCGCGCCCCTCTGCTCGAGGAAGTCCTGGAGCAGCTCCGTGAGGTCCACCGGCCGCAGCTCCAGCGCTCTGGATGAGTCGGCTCGGGCGAGGGCCAGCAGGTCGGTGACCAGCCGCCGCATCCGCTCGGCCTCCTGGGACATCACCTGCAGCGACCGGGCCAGCACCTGGGGGTCGTCGGCGGCCCCCCGCTCCAGCACCTCCAGGTAGCCCTTGATGGCGGTAAGTGGGGTGCGCAGTTCATGGGAGGCGTCGGCGATAAACCTTCGCATCTGCCGGGTCGCCTCCTCGCGGACGGCCACGGTCTTCTCCACCGCCTCCGCCATCTGGTCGAAGACTCCGGCCAGAACCGCCACCTCGTCCCCTCCAGCCGGGAGCCCAGAGCGGGCGGAGAGCTCACCTCCTCCGAGCCGCCGAGCCGCGTTGGTGAGCCGCTCCAGGCGGCGCAGTGACCGGGAAGTTACCCACAGCCCAGCGAGGAGGGCCAGGACCAGCACCCCCAGCGTGCCCAGCCCGAGCACCAGGCGGGCGCGCCCGAGCTCCTGCTGGATGGCGGCCGCGGATTGCACCACCTCCACCAGGCCCACGGGGCGGCCAGTGGGGCCGTCCACGGCGAAGGCCATGGCCAGCCGCTCATTGGCTCCCTGGCCGAGCAGCGTAGGCGCGCCGCGGGTCCCCGAGCTGAGCACCGAATCCAGCTGAGACCCGGGCAGGAGCGGTACTGAGACTCCGGTGACCGGCTGGGGATGGCTGGACCCTCCTGGAGCGGCCGACGCCACCACCGCCAGCCCGGGTGAGAGTGCCACCGCCGAGAACTGCCCGGCGGCGATGGCCGCCACCAGCTCCCGAGCCTGCTGCGGCGGGGTGAGCGGGGGCCGGCCGGCGCGGGCCCGGAGCCGGTCCTGGCGGGCCACCAGACCCCGGGCGTCGGTGAAGGCCACCCGCATCGCCTGGCCCCGGGAGGAGATGACCGCGCCCCGTAGAAGCGAGTACTCAGCCCCACCGGCGACAACCAGGAGCACCGCCAGAAGGCCCAGCAGGGTGAGGGTGAGCCTCCAGCGCAGGCTCTGGTGCCAGCGGAGCCGGGGGCTCGCCTCGCCCTCAGCCGGAGGCAAGCCGGTAGCCGACCCCACGGACGGTCTGGATCAGTCGGCGGTCGTCGTCGCCCAGCTTGCGCCGCAGGTAGCGGACGTACACCTCGAGGTTGTTCTCGTCCCCGTAGAAGGAGACCCCCCAGACCGCGTTCAGAAGGCGGTCGCGCTCCAGGACCCGGCCGCGGTGGCTGGCCAGGTAGTAGAGCAGGTCAAATTCCCGGGGGGAGAGTTCCACCACTTCCCCGCGGTAGGTGGCCGACCGGCGGCTTCGGTCCAGCACCAGATCCCCGGCCTGCAGCACCTCGGCTTGGTCGGGCTGGCGGCGCCGCAGGACCGACCGGATTCGCGCCAGCAGCTCGGCGAACTCAAACGGCTTGACCAGGTAGTCGTCGGCGCCCAGCTCCAGGCCCACTATCCGGTCCTTGGTCTCGTCGCGGGCGCTCAGGATGATCAGGCCGCGCCGGGGGTCCCCGGCCAGCTCCCTGGTGAGTGAGAGGCCGTCCATGCGCGGCATCATCACGTCCACGATCACGAGGTCGGGCTGGAACTGGTCGACAGCGGTGAGCGCCGCCCGCCCATCTGGGGCGGTGCGCACGGCAAAGCCCTCACGGCTGAGGCCAAGCTCGATGAAGTCCCGGATCGAGGCCTCGTCGTCCACCACCAGGACCCGGGCCGAGCTGGTGTCCTGGTCCGGAGGTGCCATGGCTGGCGGGATTATAGGCGGCTCCACGATCTCATCTGAGCACGGCCAGCAGCCCTCCGGCTGAGACAAGCCTTAGACTCGGCACAGATGCCGCCCGTCCGGCCCTCCCTCACCCGGGCCCGGGGGTCCGTGGGGGACCAGCCCGTCTCCTTCCTGGAGCGCCCTGGAACCGACCCGCCGGTGCTTCTCCTGCATGGCTGGGGCGCCAGCGCGGCCACCTTCACCCCCCTCCTGCAGGGGATGGCCACGCCCCGTAGGCTTTTGGCCCCCGACCTTCCCGGTTTCGGAGAGTCCCCGGTGGGTAGGGGCGGATGGACGACCACCGGCTACGCCGAACTGATCCTGGCCTGGCTCGCGGGCCTGCAGGTCAAGACGTACAGCCTGCTGGGCCATTCGTACGGTGGTGCCCTGGCCATCCGCCTTGCCACTGCGGACCTCCCTCCTGACCGGCTGCTCCTGTGCGCCCCCTCGGGGATCCGGCCGGAGGCCGCCGCCCCCCCGAGCCTTCGGGTCAGGGCCTACAAGTGGCTGAGAGGGGCGGCGGGGGCGCTGCCGCCAGATGCGAGGAGCAGTTTTCGCGATTGGCTGGCCACCCGGATGGGATCCGCCGACTACCGGGCGGCCTCCCCTGAGCTGCGGCCGACGCTGGTGGCGGCGGTGCGCGAGGACCTGAGCCCCCTGGCGGGGCGGGTGATCCTGCCCACCCTCATCATCTGGGGGTCCAACGACCTGGAGCTGCCGCTCCGACCGCACGCGGAGCGCCTCCAGGCGCTCATCCCCTCGGCGGAGCTGGTGGTCTTCGAGGGAAGTGGCCACTTTCCCTTCCTGGACCAGGCGGCGCGCTTCGCCGCGGTCGCCGACGCCCTCATGGACGGGGCGCTCTGAGGTGGGTCCCCTTCCCCTATGGCAGGCGGCAGCCCTGGGAGCCCTGGGGTCCCTCGCCCTCCTGCCGCGGCTTCTGGGCTGGCTCTACGTGTTCCAGCTCGACGAGTACCTGCCACCCCGACTCGTGGCCAGCCTTAGGCGCCGACTCCAAGCGCGGCTCTGGCCGACGGCGGTCCTTCTGCTGTCTGCCGTGCTTCTGCTCCTCCTGGCGGCCCTGGTGCCGGCTCAGCTCCGCCCGCTCCCGCTCCTGCTTGCCGCGCTGCTGCCACTCGGTCTCCGGGCCAGCTTCGCCCAACGCTCCCGCCTGAACTGGACCCCGCGTGCCCGGCGGCTTTTCGCCGCCGCCTTTGCGGTGACCCTGCTCCTCCTCATCCTGGGCTACTGGAGCGGTCCTGAGGGCGCGCTGCTGCCCGGCCTCGCCGACCCGCTGGCGGTGCTGGCGCTGAGCCTGGCCGCCTTCGGCTGGAGCCCTTACGAGAGGGGGAGGCGGCGAGCCTACATGAGGCAGGCCGAGCGCCGGCTGCGCGAGGCCCACCCGCTGGTCATAGGCATCACCGGGAGCTATGGAAAGACCACCACCAAGGTCCTGCTGGCCCAGCTGCTCGACGTCCCCGAGGGAAGCTGCTTTGCCACCCCGGCCAGTTACAACACCACCCTGGGCGTCTGCCGAGCGGTCAACGAGGGGCTGGGCCGCCAGCACCGCGTCGCCGTGCTCGAGATGGGCGCCTACCGCCCCGGGGAGATCGCCGAGATCTGCTCTTTCAGCCATCCCCGGGTGGGCGTGCTGACGGCGGTCGGGCCCATGCACCTGGAGCGGTTCGGAACGGTGCAGCGGGTGGCCCAGGCCAAGTCCGAGCTCCTAGCCGCCCTCCCTCAGGACGGCTTCGCCGTGGTCCCCTCGGACATACGGGAGCGAGCGACACTTCTGGCACCGCTCTCGGCACGGCTGGTGGAGGTGGGCCGCCCCGGCGACCGGTGGTGGTTGGAAGGCATCGAGGTGGTGGGGGAGACCACGCGTTGCCGCCTCCGGGGAAGCGACGGGGAGGAGCTGAAGCTGGAGGTGCCGCTGTTCGGCCGCCACCTGCTCCAGGACCTGCTCTGCGCCCTGGCGGTGGCGGCGGAGCTGGGGCGCCCGCTACCCGAGCTGGCCCAGCGAGCTCGGGGGTTGAAAGGAGCTCCCCACCGGCTCGAGGTGACTCGCCGGGGCGGGGTCACCATCATCGACGACGCCTACAATTCCAACCCCGAGGGCGCTCGCGAGGCGCTGCAGCTTCTGGGCCAGCTGCCGGGCCGCCGCCGGGTGCTGGTGACCCCGGGTTACATCGAGCTCGGGGAGGAGGAGGAGGAGAGCATGACCGAGCTCGGCCGGCAGGCGGCGGCGGTCTGCACCCACGTGATCCTGGTGGGACCCCGCCACACCGAGCCGGTGTACCGCGGGCTGGCGGAGGCGGGCTTTCCCCCGGCCCAGGTCAGCGTGGTGGCCGATCTGGAGGAAGCCCAGGAGGTGCTCCCCAGGGTGGCCGGGGACGGAAGCGTAGTGCTCTTCGAGAACGACCTGCCCGACCAGTACCGGGAGCGGCCGTGAGCCTCGCCGGCCTCAGGGTGGGAGTGGTGTTCGGCTCCCGCTCCCCCGAGCACGAGATCAGCATCATCACCGCCTGCCAGGTCATGCCGGTGCTGCGGGAGTTGGGGGCCGCCGTCCTTCCGCTCTACCTGACCAAGGGCGGGCGCCTGCTCACCGATCCCGCCTTCGCCGAGCTGGCCACCTTCCGCCGCGAGCTGCCCCGGGAAGGCACCGAGGTGGCGGTGGAGCTGGGCAGGGGCCGGCTGCGGACCTCCGGGGCCGGGATGCTGGGCCGGAGCCGGGAGGTGCCGCTGGACCTGCTTTTCCCAGTGGTGCACGGAAGCCATGGTGAGGACGGGACCCTGGCCGCCCTTGCCGACCTCTTGCGCCTGCCTCAGGTCGGCTCGGGGACCATGGGCGCCTCGCTGGCCATGGACAAGTACCGGTCCAAGCAGCTGCTCTCCGCCCTCGGCATCCCGGTGGTGCCCGGGCGGCTGGTGGCGGCCCCGGAGGGCGCCGTCGGGGCGGAGCTCCCCCTGGTGGTTAAGCCCAACCGCAGCGGGTCCAGCATCGGGGTGAGTCTGGTGGAGGAGGGGGCCGGGCTGGCACCGGCCGTGGAGCTGGCCCTGCAGTTCGACTCCGAGGCGGTCGTCGAGCCGGCGGTGCCGGGAGCGGAGGACCTCAACTGCGCGGTCAAGCGCCTGGGGCAGCGGGCCTCCGAGGTGGAGCGTCCCCGCAAGCAGCGGGGGCTCCTCTCCTATCAGGACAAGTACGTGGGTGGACCCAAGGGTGGGGCCAAGGGGAAGGCCGATCCTAGGCGTGAGCTCCCGGCCGCGATTTCCGCGGAGCTGCGCTCCAGGGTCCGGGAGCTGGCGGTCCAGGCCTTCGACGCCCTGGACCTCGGGGGCACGGCCCGGGTCGACTTCCTCCTCTCGGACCGGGGGGAGCTCTACGTCAACGAGGTCAACACCATCCCCGGGTCGCTGGCCTTCTACCTCTGGGAGGCCAGCGGGGTGGGATTCGCCGCCCTCCTGGAGGAGTTGGTCACCGAGGCTATGGAGCTCGGCCCGGGGCGGGACCCCAGCCTGCCGGGCAACCTCCTGGCGGCGGGGGAGCTGCTCGGCAAGTGAGGCGTCAGGCCCGTTGCCAGACCCGCTTCATGAGGACCTGGGCCAGCTTGTCCGGGTCATGGTGGGTCGTGAGCCGGGGATTGGCGAGGTCGGCGAGCACGAACTTCGGACGGCCCCCGTACTGCGCCAGCCGCCGCCTGTCGAAGGCGACCCGGCGGATCCCCGCCTCCACGGCGGCCGGGGAGAGGGGCAAGGCCAGGTTGCTGTTGGCCACCACGTAGTCGAAGAGCCCGGGCCCGACGTACTGGTCCAGGACCTCCAGGTGGTCGTGGACCGTGAAGTTGGCGGTCTCCCCGGCCTGGGTGGCGACGTTGCATACGTAGACCTTGAGGGCCGGCGACCGGCGCAGTGTCTCCACCATCCCGTCCACCAGCAGGTTGGGCAGCAGGCTGGTGTACAGGCTTCCTGGCCCCACCACCACCATCTCCGCATTGAGCAGCGCCAGCTCCGCCTCGGGGTTGAGAGGAGGGTGCTCGGGCACCAGGAAGACCTGGTTGATCGGCCCCTTGGCGGTCGGCACGGAGGACTCTCCCACCAGCACCTCCTCCCCGGAGAGGGCGCAGAGGGTGACGCTCTCCAGGGTGGAGGGCACGATCTGCCCTCGGACCGCCAGCACCCGGCCGGACTCCCGCAGCGCGTGCTCGAAGTCCCCGGTGATGGCGGTCATGGCCATGATGAAGAGGTTCCCGAAGGAGTGGCCCTGCAGGGAGCCCTCCTCGAAGCGGTACTGGAAGAGCTCGGCCATCAGCGGCTCGACATCCGCCAGGGCGGTGAGGCACTGCCGGAAGTCCCCCGGGGGCAGGACTTGGTACTCCGCCCGAAGGCGCCCGGAGCTGCCTCCGTCATCGGCCACCGTCACCAGGGCCGTGACGTTGCCGCTGTGGCGCTTGATCCCCCGGAGCAGGGTGGAGAGCCCGGTGCCCCCGCCGATGGCGACTATCCTCGGGCCCTTGCGCAGCCGCCGGAAGTCGTACAGCCGCTCCACCAGCGTCTTGTCCCCGCCCGGGAAGGGGCTGAGCAGGGACTCCGTCAGCTTGTACAGCCCCAGCCCCAGGATGAGGAGTCCCACGGAGATGAAGAGGATCGCCCGGACCCACCGGGGCCAGAACTGCAGGGTGAGGTCGTAGGTGAAGGCGGGCAGCCGGGCGTGGAGGTAGAACTCCCTCAGGGCATAGCTGATCCCCAGGCTGATCGCCACGACCGCGAAGACGGTCACCCCCAGCCACCGCTTGACGTGCAGGCCGGGCACCAGCCAGCGCGTCACGCCCAGATTGAGCCGCGGCGTTCGCATGATGTGGCGGGATCGTACCACTGGCAGATCCCACCGCCTGGCGGGATAGGCCCGCCGAGCTATATTGGCCCCGCAGCCGGTGGCGCCGTTGCGGGAGGAAGCCATGGAGGTTCTGGAGACGGCCAGCGTGAAGACTGAGGCGCCGGCCCGGCAGGCCGACCAGCCCTTCGACCGGGAGACGGCGGTCGTCTACTTCCAGGGGAGGATGCGCCAGTACCGGGAGTGCCGCCTCGGTCCCATGACCCACGCCCTCCACTACGGCACCGCCTGCTTCGAGGGGATCCGCGCCCACTGGAACCCGGCCCAGGAGCAGCTCTTCCTCTTCCGGGTCCGAGAGCACTACGAGCGCCTGGCCCAGTCCGCGCACATCCTCAACATGAGCCTCCCCCTGGACCCCGCCCGGCTCTGCGACCTGACCCGCGAGCTCCTTTCGGCCAACGCTTTCCGCCAGGACGTCTACGTCCGTCCGCTGGTCTACAAGTCCTCCGAGGAGATCGGAGTGCGTCTCCACGGACTGGAGCACGACCTGCTGATCTACGCCCAACCGTTCGGCCGCTACATCGAGGCGGCCACAGGCGTCCGCTGCATGGTGTCCTCGTGGCGCCGGGTCGACGACAACTCCGCTCCGGCGCGGGCCAAGATCACCGGCACCTACATCAACGCCGCCCTGGCCAAGTCCGAGGCGGTGGAGAACGGGTACGACGAGGCCATCGTCCTGGGGCAGGACGGCCACGTCAGCGAGGGATCGGCGGAGAACCTCTTCATCATCCGCAAGGGAACCTTGATCACTCCGCCGGTGTCCGACAACATCCTGGAGGGAATCACCCGGGACACCCTGATGCGGCTCTGGAGCGAGGACCTCGGGCTTCCGGTCCTGGAGCGCTCAGTGGACCGCACCGAGCTTTACATCGCCGACGAGGTCTTTCTCTGCGGCACCGGGGCCCAGTTCTCCCCGGTGGTGGAGGTGGATCACCGCCAGGTGGGAAGCGGCAAGGTAGGTCCCTACAGCCAGGCGCTGGGTGAGCTCTACGCCAAGGTGGTCCGCGGCGAGGTGGAGAAGTACCGGGAGTGGTGCCTCCCGGTCTACTGAGGCCCCGGACGGAGGGGATCGTCCCCCTCCGCCCGCTCGCCGCAGGCCGCGTATACCGCCTGTTCGAGCGTCCTCTCCGGGGCATGCCCCGGCGCACCGCCCAGGTGGAGGGCCGCACCCAGCGTTCCGAGTTGGAGGGCGGCCGAGGGGTCCGCCGACCCTGCCACCACAAGGCACGGGACCCCGCGCTCGTGGGCTCGGCGCACGACCTCGCCCACCACTTTGCCGGCGAAGCTCTCGCGGTCCACCCTCCCCTCGCCGGTCACCACCAGTCGGACCAGGTCCAGCTCCGAGTCCAGCCCGACCAGCTCCGCCACCAGCTCCACGCCGGGGAGCAGACGGGCGCCGCAGAAGGCCACCAGCCCGAAGCCTGTGCCGCCCGCGGCTCCCGCCCCAGGGAGGTCGGCCGCCTCGACCAGAAGGTCGCGGGCCACCACCTGCCGAAGCCGCTCCAGCCCCACCTCCAGCGCGCTCACCGTCGTCGCGTCGGCGCCCTTCTGGGGACTGAACACTCGGGCGGCGCCCGAGGGGCCGAGAAGTGGAGCGGTGACGTCGCACGCCCCCACGATGTCAGCACGCGCCGGCCGCCCCTGCGCCGGAGCCACTATCCGGTCCAGCTTGGCCAGCGCGGCGCCTCCGGACGGAAGGTCTCGCCCGGCGCGGTCCAGCAGGCGGTATCCCAGCCGGCGGGCGACGCCGACCCCACCATCCGTGGAGGCGCTGCCGCCAAGCCCGATCACGAGTCTTTGGGGAGCTGTGGCCAGGGCGGCGGTCAGCACCGCTCCCAGCCCCTCCGTGCCTGAGGTGGCGGCGGAACGCGGAGTGGGAGGGGGGAGGCCGGCGATCCCCACCGCCCGAGCCAGCTCCAACACCGCCAGCCGCCCGCCGTCCAAGGATCCCCAGGGGACCGGGTGGGGGCGTCCGAGCGCGTCCTCGGCCTCGGTCCAGACGAGTTGGTGCGGACGCCCGTGCAGGATCGCCTCCAGGAAGCCGTCGCCGCCGTCCGAGAGGGGCAGGATGCGGAGGTCCGAGGATGGCCAGGCTCTCGCCACCCCTCGAGCCATGGCTCGCGCCGCGGCCGCAGGCGACAAGGTCCCCTTGAAGGCCGTGGGAGCGATCAGGATCCGCCCACTCCAGGCGCCTGGCACCTCTATATCTTCCCCCTCGCGCCGCCGGCACCAGTCCGGTCGTAGGATGGGGGTCCTGTTGGAGCCAGAGGAGATCTGGAGGTGAGCGCAGGCGGCCGTGGGGGGCGAGCTTGGTGGGCCCTGCCTGGGCGCCTGGCCAACCAGCGCTGGCAACGGCTCACGATCCGGGGACGCATCCTCACCGCCATGCTGGCGGTGTCGGTGATCCCGCTGGCGGTGGTCAGCGCGGCTGGGATCGCCGCCCTCCAGGAGCTGAACTCCGGTGCCCTCCAGTCCGCCAACCAGCGGCTGGTGGCCGCCCAAGGCACTCACCTCCAGGAGCTGGTGAACAACAAGGCTACGGGGGTCAACGACGAGCTGGCCGCGATCGAGAACCAGGTGGCTCTCGTGGGGAAGGCAGCCCAGGCGGAGCTGTCCTCGCCGGGGTCTGGGCTGGGTACTCTGGGCAACGCCTCGACCTACGCAGTCCTGGGTTCGGTCGGATCACGATCCACGGCCATCGACGCGGGCCTCAGCGACCTCGCCAGCCTCCTCACTGAGATCCCAGCGCTGCACCGGGAGGTGGCCGAGGCCTGGATCAACCTTCCGCAGTACGGGATCGTCGAGGTTACCCCAGCGAGGGCGGTGAGCTCAGCCGACCGCTCCCGGTTTGAGCAGCTGCTGCCGTCGCCGAGCGTCTACCAGGCGGGGATCGCCGAGGCGGCGGCCGCCGACCAGCTCCAGTCGTCCGCCTGGCGCCAGCTGATCGCCCAGTCGCCGCAGACCGCGGTGTGGACCCCGGTGTATGACAACCCGCTGGCCGGAGGTCCGACGGTGACCGTCGCCACCCAAGGGGCCACCGCCGCGGGGACGCAGTTCCAGGTCGGGGCTAACATCACGGTGAGCAGCCTGGTGTCGGCCTTCCTCGCCGGCCCTCCGGGAAGTGCCCAGGGGAGCTACGGCTTCCTGCTCAGCCCCGAGGGCAACGTGATCTCGGTGGGTGCGGGTGGCACCGCGGCGCTGGGGCTCCCGTCCCACCGGCGGCCCACCGAGGCGGTGAGCCTCACCCAGAAGGGCGACCCCTGGCTCCCGGTCGCCACCCAGATGCGCCTCGGGTTCCAGGGCTCCGGGCAGATCACCCTGGATGGAGACCCCGTGGACGTGTTCTACAGCCCGCTCCCCGCCAGCCAGTGGAGCTACGGGGTGGCGCTCCCGGTTTCCGGGCTGGACGCCAGCGCGGTCGGCTTCTCCCAGGAGATCAGCCGAGGGCTGGCGGGGGCCATCGCCGCCCTGATCCCCATCCTGTTGCTGCTCGCCGGAATGGTGCTCGTCTTCACCAACCTTCTCAGCCGCCGGCTACTGGGCCCCCTGGCGCGGTTGCGCTCCGCCTCCGAGAGGTTGGCCAAGGGCGATCTGGAGACCGCCGTCGCGGTCTCCCCCGGGCCGGTGGATGAGATCGTCGGTCTGGAGCTCAGCCTGGACCGGCTGCGTCGCCGCCTTGGGGCGCAGCGGACCCAGATCGAGACCGCCCGAGAGGAGCTGGAGAGGCGGGTTCGGGAGCGAACCGCCGAGCTGAGCCAGCGCAACCAGGAGCTCACCACCCTCAACACCCTGACCTCGGCTCTCGGGCGCTCCCTGGTGGTGAGCGAGCTGGCGACTGCGGCCGCGGCCCAGCTCCAGGGGGTCTGGGACCTCCCCGGGGTGTGGATATACGTCACCGACGGGCTGGACCCGAGCGGCCTGCGGCTCGTGGGGCGGGCGGGGCCGGAGTCCGGTGATCCGCCGCCCGCCGCCGCCGTCGGCTCCGCCGACCCCACCGCGATGCTGCTACTCCCACTGACCGCCGCCGGAGGGGAGGTTGGCCTGCTGGTGCTGCGCGGCCGGAGTTCGTTCGACCACCGCCAGCGCGAGCTCCTGGAGGTCGTGGGGGGCCAGCTCGGTCTGGCGCTGCGCAACGCCCAGCTCTTCGTGGACACTCAGGAGCTGGCCACGATCAACGAGCGCAACCGCATCGCCCGTGAGATCCACGACACCCTGGCTCAGGGCCTCGCTGGGATCATCGTCCAGCTCCAGGCGGCGGACGCCTGGCTGGGCCGGGAGTCGGAGCGGTCCCGCGAGTCTCTGCGCCAGGCCACCGAGCTGGCCCGCTCCAGCCTCCAGGAGGCCAGACGGTCGGTGTGGGACCTGCGGCCGGAGGGGTTACAGCGGGCCGGCCTGGCCGGGGCGATCCGGGACGAGCTGGCCCGGGTGAGAGAGCGTTCCGGAATCCGAACTAGTCTTCGCCTTCGGGGTCTGCGCGGACTGTCGCTACCGGCCCAGCTGGAGGTGACGGTTTTTCGTATCGTGCGGGAGGCGGTGGGCAACGCCGTTCGCCACGGGTCTCCGACCGAGGTCAGCGTCGAGCTCAGCTGGCGCCTGGGCCGGTTGCAGGTGGTGGTGGCCGACGACGGTCGAGGGTTCGACCCCTCGGGGCCTTCCCGACAGGGGAGTTTCGGGGTCACCTCGATGCGGGAGCGGGCCGCTGGCGCCGGCGGTGACCTGACCCTGGACAGCCGGCCCGGGGGGGGGACGCGGGTGTTCCTGGAAGTTCCCTGCCCCAAGGCGGAGGTGGCGAGATGATCCGGGTGCTGGTCGCGGACGACCACCCGGTGGTCCGCCAGGGGCTGTGCGCCATGCTGGAGGCGGAGCCCGACCTCTCCGTCGTGGCCGATGTAGGCGACGGCGCCGCCGCCGTGTCCTCCACTCTGGACCTCCACCCCGATGTGGTCCTGATGGACGTCCAGATGCCGGGGATGGACGGCATTCAGGCGCTGCGTGAGATCCTGGCGCAGAGCCCCGGCACCCGGGTGGTGATGCTGACCACCTTCGGCCACGAGAACTACGTGGTACCCAGCTTCCGGGCTGGGGCGGTCGGCTACCTGCTCAAGGACGTCTCCCGCCAGGAGCTGGCCGACTCGATCCGCCGGGTCGCGGGCGGGGAGTCCCTCCTGGACCGCCCGGCGTCAACACCGGAAGCGGCGCCCATCTCCGAACGGGAGCTGGAGGTGCTGGGACTGATGGCCCGGGAGATGACCAACCGGGAGATCGCCCAGCGGCTCTTCCTCAGCGAGCACACGGTCAAGACACACGTCAGCCACATCCTCGCCAAGCTGGGGGCGGTGGACCGTGCCGGAGCGGTCCTGCGCGCCTGGCGCCAGGGGCTGGTGCCGGTGGAGCAAGGGACCAGCCCTGGTGCAAATCAGCCTAATGGGG
>JAJYXT010000060.1 GCA_021801645.1 bacterium | reverse complement strand
CGCTCGATGGCCTTGGGCTGGGGCCCGTGGTGGATCCCCTGGGGATGCCAGGTCATCATCCCGGCGTCGATCCCGGCCCGGCTCATGAACGTCCCGGCGTGGTAGAAGAGCACCTCGTCGTAGTCGATGTTGCGGTGGTAGAAGGGCAGGCGGACCGCCCCGCGGTCGTCTATCCCCTCCACCCGGCGGGGGGCGAAGGTGCAGAGCACGAACCCCGAGGTCTTGAGGGTGGTGTGCACCGACGGCGGGAGGTGGAACCGCCCCGAGGTCACCGGGCGGATATCCGAGACGTTGAGGGCGAAGGCGGAGAGGTCTCCCTTCCAGCCCACCGTGTCCAGCGGGTCGAAGGGGTAGAAGACGCGGGTCCACTGCCCTTCCCGCTCGATCACCATCTCCCACTCCGAGTTGGCGTTGGGAGGAGTCCCGGGCAGGGGCAGCTCGGGGAGGCGGAGGACAGCCCGGTCGAAGGGGGAATGCTGGCCCATCCGGTCCGCGCCCGGCAGCTGGGGCATCTCCGCGGAGGCGATCACCAGCAGGAAGCTCTCCTCCCCGGTGGGGAAGAAGCGGTGGGTGGTGCCTCGCGGGAGCACCAGGTAGTCCCCCTGCTGGTAGGCGAGGACCCCGAAGTCGGTCAGCAGGGTGCCGGCGCCGCGGTGGACGAAGTAGATGAGGTCCACGTCAGCGTTGCGGTAGCAGTAGGGCATGGCCTTGAGTCGCCGGGAGACCGAGATGCGGACGTCCTGGTTGCCCAGCACCGGGGCCACCGGGGCGGCTGGGTCGCCGGCGTCCGGCGCCGCCACCTGGCGGAGGTCGTAAGCACGGGGACGCAGCGGGCCCTCGATCCGGAGCCACTCGGTGGGAGCGTGGGCGTGGTAGAGATGGGATGCGGGCCCGAAGAAGCCCTGGCGGGCAAACTCCTCCTCGATCGTGCCCTCGGGCAGATCGCAGTGGGCCTGCCGGCTGAAGGTGCCGCGGGACTGTGGGAACATCAGCTACCTCCTGGCATCGGCTCCGGGTCGGAGTCCAAATGGCAAGTCTGCCAGAGTAGGGCGCGGCCGCACCGGCCCAGCCGGCGGCGGATCCGGGCCGAGGTCGGGAACGGCCAGGAATCCGCGCCGGGTCGAGCTAGATGTCCTGGATCCGGCCCCCCAGGACGGGCACCGACCGGATCAGGGCAGCCGTGTAGGGGTGCTGCGGCGCCTCGAAGATCTGGTCCACCGGTCCCTCCTCCACCACCTCCCCGCGGTAGAGGACCAGGACCCGGGTGCAGACGTGCCGGATCACCGCCATGTCGTGGGAGATGAAGATCAGGCTCAGCCCCAGTCGGTCCACCAGGTCCGCGATCAGGTTGAGCACCTGGGCGCGCACGGAGACGTCCAGCGCGCTCACCGCCTCGTCGGCGATGAGAGCTGTGGGCTCAGGGGCCAGCGCCCGGGCGATGGCCACCCGCTGCCGCTGTCCCCCCGAGAGCTGGTGGGGGTAGAGCCGCTCCGACCCCGTGGGCAGGCCCACCGCCTCCAGCAGCTGCTGGACCCGGCGGCCGTGGTCTCCCGGCACCCGCAGCGCTCGGAGGGGCTCGGCCACCGACTGGCCGACGCGCAGCCGGGGGTCCAGGGATCCGAAGGGGTCCTGGAAGATGATCTGGACACCCTTCCGAAATGAGACGAGGTCCTGACGTCGCCCGCTCAGGACAGAACGCCCCTGAAAGCGGACCTCCCCCTGGTCCGGGCGCTCCAGGGCCACCAGGATTCGGGCCAGCGTCGACTTGCCCGAGCCGGACTCCCCCACCACCCCCAGCCGCTCACCCTCCCAGAGGCGCAGCGAGACCCGGGATAGGGCGTGGACAGCACGGCTCCGGGAGCCGTAGGTCCGACTGACCGCCACCGTCTCCAGGAGCGGCTCACCGGCCAACGAAGGTCCCTGCGATGGGCGCCGCGCCAGGCTCGAGCGGGAACCAGCACGCGAAACGGTGGCCGTCCCCGACCAGGGGTGGAACCTCTCGGCACCGGGCCTGCTCGCGCGGGCAGCGTCCCCGGAAGACACAGCCCTCGGGGAACCCACCCAGGGAGGGTACGGAACCGGGAATCGTGGGGAGCCGGCCGGCCGCCAACCGGCTCTGTGCCCCGATCCCCGCGGACGTCTGGAGCAGGGCCGCCGTGTAGGGATGGCGGGGCGCCTTCAGGATCTCATCGGTTGTGGCCGCCTCCACCAGGGTGCCCCCGTACATCACCAGCACCCGCTGGCAGACGGAGGAGACCACCGCCAGGTCGTGGCTGATCAGGAGCAGGGCCGAGCCCTCCTCCGCCACCAGCCTCTGCAGCAGCGCCAGCACCTGGGCCTGCACCGTCACGTCCAGGGCGGTGGTGGGCTCGTCGGCGAGGATCAGGGCGGGATCGCAGGCGAGGGCGATGGCGATCACGACCCGCTGCCGCTGCCCCCCGGAGAGCTGGTGGGGGAAACGGCGCGACTGCTCTTCGGGGGAGGGGAAGCCGACGCGGGCCATCAGCTCCAGCATCCGCCGGCGGGACTCGGAGGAAGACACCCGACGGTGCGCCCGAACGGCATCGATGATCTGCTGGCCCACCCTCATGAGCGGGTCCAGGGCGGTCATCGGCTCCTGGAAGACCATCGCCATCCGGGCGCCCCGGATGGCCGAGAACTCGCGGTCCGAGAGCCCGAGCAGCTGACGGCCCTCGAACTCCACCGAGCCCTGCACCGCGAATCCCTCAGGTTGGAGCCCCATGAGGGTCAGGGCGGCCACCGTCTTCCCCGAGCCGGACTCCCCGATCAGTCCGACGCGCTCGCCGGCCGACACCTCGAAGTCCACCCCTCGGAGGACGGGCAGGCCCTCCGTCTCCACCCTGAGGCCACTCACCCGCAGCAGGGTCACGACCGGCCCCGCAGCGTGGGGTCGAGGAGGTCGCGCAGGCCGTCGCCTAGGGCGTTGAAGCCGAGGACGCTGAGGGCGATCGCCAGCCCTGGCCAGACCGCGAGGAGGGGATCCTGGTAGAGGTAGCTCTGGGCGTTCTCCAGCATCCCTCCCCAGGTGGCGGTCGGAGGGGGGGTGCCGAGGCCGAGATAGGAGAGGGCGGCCACGGCCAGCACGGTGACCGAGAGCAGCAGCGACACCTGGACGATGATGAAGGGGGCCACGTTGGGCAGCACATGGCGGCGCAGGATCGCCAGCGGGGAGCGCCCGTAGGCGCGCGCGGCCTGGACGTACTCGCTGGCCAGGACGGGCAGGGCCGCGCTCCTGGTCACCCGGGCGAACGAGGGGATGGAGGCGACTCCGATGGCGACGGTCGCGGTGACGGTGGATGCTCCGAAGGCGGCCACCAGGGTGATCGCCGCCAGCAGGGCGGGGAAGGAGTAGACGAGGTCGGCAAGGCGCATGATCGTCTCCCCCACCGCCCCCCGCCGGGAGGCGGCCAGCAGCCCGGCGGGGACCCCCACCAGACCGGCGATGAGCACCGCGCCCACGCTTGAGAGGAGGGTGAGGTCGGTCCCGGACATGAGCCGGGAGAAGACGTCGCGACCGTACTCGTCCGTGCCCATCAGGTGGGCCGCGCTGGGCGGCAGCAGCTCCTTACCTGTGGAGATGGTCAGCGGCCCGTAGGGGGTCCAGAAGGTGGCCACGATGGCGACCAGCAGGATCCCGCCCACCACCAGGCCCCCGAAAACCGCACTGGGGCTGCGGCTGACCAGCCGGCGGACCGGGCCGCGGGCGGCAGCCGGGCGCAGCCCCAACTCCACGCTCACCCGCCCACCTCCAGCCGCGGGTCCACGACGCGATAAAGCAGGTCGACCAGCAGGTTGGTGACCACCACCACCGTGGCCACCAGCATCACTATGTCCTGGACGGTGATCAGGTCACGGTTGGCCACGGAGGAGAGGAGCAGGCTGCCCACGCCCGGCAGGGTGAACACCGCCTCGATGACCACGGCGCCGATGATGAGGCCGGAGAGTTCCAGCCCCAGGACCGTGAGCACGGGGACCGAGGCGTTGCGGACCCCGTGGCGGACCAAGGCCCGGCGGGCGGGCAGTCCCTTGGCGCGGGCGGTGCGCAGGTAGTCCGCCTGCATCACCCCCAGAATGGCGGTGCGGACGTAGCGGGAGAGGATCGCCCCCTCCACCAAGCCCAGCGAGATCGCCGGCAGGACCAGGGAGCGCAGCGCCCCCCCAACGCTCTGCGACCAGGGGATGAAGCCGCTGGCCGGGAGCAGGCGCCAGTCCACCGCCACCACGATGATGAGCAGGATCCCCAGGACGAAGTTGGGGATGGCGATGCCCACCTGCGTGGCAGCCGCCAGCCAGGTCCCGGAGGCGCGGCGGTGCCGCAGCGCGCTGAGGATCCCGGTGGGTACGGCGATGGCCAGCCCGAAGAGCAGCCCCAGCGCTACCAGAGGCCCGGTGACCGCCAGCGCCGCGCCCAGCTCGGGAGCAAGCGGCTGGCCCGAGATGTAGGAGTTGCCCAGGTGCAGCGACAGAAGGCCCCCAATCCAGTGCAGGTACTGCAGGGGAAGGGGCTGGTTCAGCCCCAGCTTGATGGTGAGCTCCCTGACCGACGCGGGGGTCGCCTGGGTGCCGAGGATCACCTGGGCGGGGCTGCCCGGCAGGATGTTGAGGACGGCGAAGACCAGGACCGAGGCACCGAAGAGGGTCAGGACCGTGGCCACCAGCCGGCGGGCGGCAAAGCGGAGGAAGGCCAGGTCCCGTCGGTCTTGGGCATCCTCGGCCGGCAGCGGCGGACTGGCGGCCGAGGCTGGAGCCTCGACGGCCCCTACCCCCGGACCCGGGGTGGGCTACTGCCCGCTGGCCCGGCCATCAGCGCCTCAGGAGGTGTACCCCAGGGCCCTGGCGGAGGCCGGGACGCTGCCCCCGATGCCGACGTAGGTGAGGTTGAAGGACTCGGTGTAGGCGGTGGAGGAGAGGCCCACGACGTCCTTCTGGGCCACGGTCAGCTCAGGGATGATGTAGATCCAGTCGTTGACCGCATCGGCCGTGATCTGCCTCAGCACCCTGCGGTACCCGGCTACCCACTGAGCCTCCGTGGGCGCTGCGTTGGCGGCGGTCAGCTCCTGGGCCACCTGGCTGGTCTGTGCGTAGTGCCAGTAGTAGCCGGCGGTGCCGTAGTTGCCGATGTCCCGGCCCTCGGCGTGATCGATGATGGTGGCCTGGTAGTCACCGCCCTCGAAGACCTGTGAGATCCAGAGCGGGAAGTCGATGGTGCTCACGGTGACCTTGATGCCCACCGCCCCCAGCTCCGAGACGATCAGGGGCGCGGCCAGCTGAGCGTAGAAGTAGGGGGGCAGGGTGAGGGAGAGCGAGAACCCGTTGGGATACCCGGCTTGCGTCAGCAGCTGCTTGGCCTTGGTGGGGTTGTACGGGTAGGCGTTGCTCAGGTTGAGGTAGAAGGGATCGGCCGGGACCGTGTCGCTGCCGGCGGCCAGCCCGTAGCCTCCCGACGCCGCCTGGATGATCGCCTGCTTGTCGGTGGCGTACAGGATGGCCTGGCGGACCAGCTTGTTCTGCAGCGGGCCGTAGGCGTTGTTCAGGGTCATCTGCACCTTGCCGTTGGTGAGACCGGCGATGACCCGGTAGGCCGGATTCGACTTGAAGAGCTTGAGGTCCTGCGGGGTCGAGAGGTTGTCGATCATGTTGATCTGGCCGCTTTGGAGGGCTGAGTTGAGGTCATTGGGGTTGGTGAAGTAGCGGAACACCACCCCGGCGACGTTGGGCTTGTAGCCCCAGTAGAGGTTGTTGCGCGCCAGGGAGACGCTGTAGTTGGTGGTCTCGCCGGTGACCTTGAAGGGGCCGGTCCCGATGGGGTCGGTGGCCATGCTGGAGATGGTCGAGGGATCCAGGATCACCCCGTTGGAGTAGGCGGCCAGGTTGTACAACCACTCCCAGCTGGGACTCTGCAGCGTGACTCTGACCTGGTCGGAGCCGACGGCGGTCACCGAGGAGACGTCGAAGATCTTGGTGTAGGGATAGGTGGAGCCCGGGGCATAGACACGCTTCAGGCTGAAGACCACGTCGGCCGGGGTGAGCGGATCCCCATTGGAGAACCTGACCCCCTTGCGGATGTTGAAGGTATAGCTTGAGGGGGCGCCAAAGCTCGGCGAGGAGGTCCACGAGGTGGCCAGCACCGGCACGATGCTGCCGTTGGGGGCGAGCTCCACGAGGTGCTGGAGGACGTTGTAGTCGATGACCTCGTCGATGGCCTGCGAGGCGTTGGCGGTGAGATCAAGGGTGGGCGGGAAGACGTTGGAGGATCCGATCGTCAGGGTCTTCAGCGGCTGGGTCTTGGGGGAGGGGCTGGAGCTGCAGGCGGCCAGCACCAGGGCCGCGGCCACCAGCAGGGCCCCCACTCGGAGGAAGCGCCAACCCGCCCTGTCAAAGCCCATGCCTGCACCCCCTCTGGGACGCCCAATCATCACCCGGGATCCGGCCCGGATGGCATGAGATTGTAGCCGCTGGAACGGCTCCCTTACGATCGTCGGCAGGAAGAGAACCAAGGAGGCGTGGTGCGCACCCTGAAAGTGGCGGTCATCCCCGGGGACGGGGTGGGCCCGGAGATCTCCGAGGCCTGCCAGCCGGTCATCGAGGCTGCCGCCGCCGGAGCTGACATCGTGCTGGAGAGCACCCAGCTGGACTGGGGTGGCCAGCGCCACCTGCAACTCGGCGCCCCCATGCCCGAGGACGGGCCTTCCATCCTGCGCCAGTTCGACGCGGCCCTCTTCGGCGCGGTGGGGCGTCCGGACGTGCCCGACCACCAGCTGATCTGGGGCCTGATAATCCGGCTCCGCCAGGAGCTGGGCCTCTCCGTGAACCTCAGGCCGGCGCTCACCTTCCCCGGAGTCCCCGGACCGCTCCGGGGCGGTGCCGCCATCGACCTGCTGGTGGTCCGGGAGAACACCGAGGGTGAGTACGCCGGGGCGGGGGGCCGGCTCCGCAGCGGCCACCCCGGTGAGGTGGCGGTGGAGGTTGCCATCCATTCCCGGTCGGCGATCGCAGACGCGGCGCGCTTCGCCTTCGAGGCGGCTCGCCGGCGCCGCCGCCGACTCCACCTGGTCACCAAGTCCAACGCCATGCGTTTCGGGTACGTGCTCTGGGATGAGGTGGTGGCGGAGGTGGCCGTGGACTACCCGGAGGTCAACTGGGAGCGGGTGCTGGTGGATGCCATGGCCGCCCGCGTGGTCCAGCGCCCCGAGGAGCTGGATGTCCTGCTCTGCAGCAACCTGTTCGGGGACATCCTCTCCGACCTCACCGCGGCCCTGGTGGGGGGACTGGGCATGGCTCCCAGCGCCAACATCCGGCCGGCGCAGCGGCTGGGGGTCTTCGAGCCGGTGCATGGCTCCGCCCCTGACATCGCCGGCCGGGGAATCGCCAACCCCAGCGGCTACCTCCTGTCGGCGGCCATGATGTTCGACCACCTGGAGGCGGGGGCAGCCGGAGACCAGATCCGCAGCGCTCTGGCCCATGCGCTGGAGCAGCCCGAGCTCAGGACCCCGGACCTGGGCGGGACGGCCACCGCCACCCGGCTGGCCTCCGCGGTACTGGCCCGGGTGCAGGCGGGGGAGGCCGGCCCCACGTGACGCAGAGCCCGATCCCTCCGGTGGACGCCAAGGCCGTGGTGGCGCTGGCCCGGGAGCTGATCCGGATCCCGAGCGTCGCCGGGCGAGAGGGAGGCGAGCATGCGGCAGCCGAGCTGGTGGCCAGGACCATGAGCGGCTTCGGCTGGCGCCCTCACCTGACCGAGGTTGTCCCGGGGCGCACCAACGTCGTCGCCACCGTGGACGGAGGCGGTGGTCCGGGGCCGACCCTGGCGCTGGAGGGCCATCTGGACGTAGTGACAGAGGGCGACCGCACAGCATGGACGGTGGATCCGTTCGGGGCGGAGATACGGGACGGCCGCCTGTACGGCCGGGGAGCGGCCGACATGAAGGCGGGGGTCGCGGCCATGCTCCACGGCGCCCGGGCTCTGCAGCGGAGCGGATCGTTCCCCGGGCGACTTCGGCTCCTGGCCCTGTGCGATGAGGAGGGGATGATGCTGGGGGCCAAGAGGGCGGTCGCCGACGGCCACCTGGAAGGCGTCTCGGGGGTCATCATCTGCGAGCCGGAGGGAGGCGAGATCTGTCCCAGCTCCAAGGGAGCGCTCAGGCTGCGCTTCGACCTGGCGGGCCGGATGGCCCACGGCGCCATGCCGGAGCTGGGGCGGAGCCCCATCCCGGTGGCCAGCTCATTGATCCAGGAGCTGGCCGAGGTTCAGGCCGCCCTCCAGAGGGATCCGGGGGCCCACCCCACACTGGGCATGGCCTACCTCACCCCCACCGTGGTGGTCGCCGGGTCCCTGGACCAGATGAACGTCAGCCCGGCGCGGGCCACGCTGGCCGTGGACGTCCGCACCATCCCAGGCGTCGACCACGCCCGGCTGCTGGAGGACCTCCGCTCCCGCTGCGCTCGGCTGGGCCGGACCCAGGAGGTGGCGATCGAGCTCACTGTGATCGATGACCGGCCCCCCGTGGAGATCGGCGCCGAGGAGCCGCTGGTGCTGGCCCTGGGACAGGCCCACTCTGAGCTCTGGGGTCATTCCGCCCCGCTCGGGGGTGTGCCCGGCACCACCGACGGCACCATCATCACCCGCGACACCGGCATCCCGACCGTGGTCTATGGACCCGGGGGCAAGTGGATCGCCCACCAGGCGGATGAGTTCGTCGAGGTGGAGGAGATCCCCAGGTACGCCGACACCTACGCGCGTGCCGCCCAGATCTTCCTCTCAGGGCCGGCCTCATGAGCGGCGCCTGGAGCCCTGGCCCAACCGACTCACTCCCAGACGTGCGCGGGCTTCTGGTGGGGCATGCTCAAAGGGTGGGCGACGGCTGGCTCACCGGAACCACGGTGATCCTGGCGGGGGTTCCCGGGGCGGTTGCCGGGGTCGACGTGCGGGGCGGCGGGCCGGGCACCAGGGAGACCGACCTCCTTGACCCTCGCAACCTGGTGGAACGGGTCCAGGCGGTGGTCCTGAGCGGGGGGAGCGCCTACGGCCTCGCCAGCGTCGACGGAGTCATGCGCGGCCTAGCCGACGACGGCCTCGGCTTGCCGGTGGGTCCGGGGCAGGTGGTCCCCATCGTCCCGGCGGCGATCATCTTCGACCTGGGCCGCGGCGGCGAGTTCCGCAACCACCCGGGGCCAGAGCTCGGACTCGAAGCCTACTTCAGGGCGCGGGACGGAGATGACGGGGGCGCTCAGGGGTGCCTGGGTGCCGGCACCGGGGCGGTAGCCGGGGGCCTCAAGGGAGGGGTGGGCACTGCCAGCAGCCATCGCAGCGACGGGCCGACGGTGGGCGCACTGGTGGTGGTCAATGCGATGGGCTCGACCGTGGACCCGAGCACCGGGCTGCTGTGGGCGGCGACCGGGGATCCCGGGCTCAGCCGGGCGCTGCACGGCGCCCACCCGGCACACCCCGCCGTGACCTCGAAGCCGACTCCCGGGCTCAACACCACGGTCGGGGTGGTGGCCACGGACGCCCCCCTCACCAAGGCCCAGTGCCGCAAGCTGGCCGAGGCCGGCCAGGATGGGATGGCACGCGCCATCCGCCCCTGCCACACCATGTTCGACGGAGACACCGTCTTCGGCCTCTCCACCGCCGACTCCGCGCAGGCGACATCTCCTGCCGACCTCAACGACCTGCTGGCCGCCGCCGCCGACTGCCTCTCCAGGGCGGTCGGCCGGGCCATGCTGGCCGCCACCTCCACCGCCACGGCGGCGGGAAGTTGGCGCTCCTACCGAGATCTCCACCTCTCCCGGACCGGCGGAGGAGGCTGAACTGGAGGACAGAACCAGATGAGCATGTTCCAGCCCCCGTACCCGGAGGGGCTACCCGTGGGGCCGGACTGGCTCCCCGCCCCCGAGCTGCGGCCTGTCCTCTTCCCCTACGACCGGAGCGAGGTGGCCCTCGCTCCCTGGGGCTCGGCCCAGATGGCGGCGCAGGCGCTGGAGTTCGCCCTGGGGGTGGCTCCTGCAGTGGAGGAGCTGCCCAGCCACCTGCGCCGGGCCGTACTGCGGGAGGTGCACTCGGAGCTGGCGGCTCGGCGCCATGACTTCGAGAGCCTTTTGGTGCTCGAGTCCGGCAAGCCGCTCGTCGACTGCCGCACCGAGGTGGAGCGCTCGCTGGTCACCCTGGAGGTCGCGGCGGAGGAGGCGGGAAGGCTGCACGGGGAGACGGTCCCGCTGGACCTGAGTTCCCAGGGCGAGGGGCTCCTGGGGTTCTGGATCCGCAAGCCCATCGGGGTGGTGATAGGGATCGCCGGTTTCAACTACCCGCTGCTCCTCGCCAGCCACAAGATCGCCCCGGCAGTGGCGGCCGGCTGCCCGGTGGTGGTCAAACCTGCACCGCAGACCCCGCTCGCCACCCTCTGGCTAGTTCACCTGTTCCGGACCGCGCTTCGGCGCGCGGGGGCGCCGGAGGAGGCGGTGCAGCTGGTCACGGGGGACTCCGAAGTGGGCCGCACCCTGACCACCGATCGCCGGGTCGGCGCGGTCTCCTTCACCGGGTCGGCCCGGGTCGGGCACCAGATCGCCCGGGATGCCGCCCCCACCAAGGTGGTCCTGGAGCTGGGGTCGAACTCAGCCCTGGTGGTCTGCGCGGATGCCGACCTGGAGCGGGCCGCGGACGCCGTGATCCGGGGCGGCTACTACGCCTCCGGGCAGGCCTGCATCTCGGTCCAGAGGGTTTTGGTGGCGGAGGCGGTGAGAGACCACTTCCTGGAGCTGCTCTCGGCTCGGCTGGCCAAGGTGGTGGTGGGTGACCCCCGCCAGGAGTCCACCCGCGTCTCGGCGCTCATCGACGAGCCGGCGGCCCTTCGGGTCGCGGCCTGGGTCCGTGAGGCCATCTCCGGAGGTGCCCGCCTGCTGGCCGGCGGAGCGGTCTCAGGGGGGATCGTGGCCCCCACCGCCGTGGCGGATGTCCCGTCCGGGATCCCGCTCTGGGACGAGGAGGTGTTCGGCCCGGTGGTCTGCATCCGGACGGTGGTGGGCGACCGGGAGGCGCTGGAAGAGGTGAACCGCTCCCGTTACGGCCTGCACGCCAGCGTCTTCACCTCCTCGCTGGCGACCGCCATGGAGGCGCTGAGCCGGTTGAAGGTGGGCGGGGTGGTGATCAACGATGTGCCCGGGTTCCGCGCCGACAACATGCCCTACGGGGGGGTGAAAGACTCCGGCATCGGGCGGGAGGGCCCGCGATTCGCGGTGGAGGAGCTGACCGTGACCCGGATGGCCATCATCCGGTCCGGCTGGCCGGAGGCCGCAAGTTGACCGGCATCGGTCGGGAGCGCTACTCCGACCTCTTCCGCCTGGACGGCAGGACGGCGATGGTGGTGGGAGCCGGCGGCGGCCTGGGCCGGGAGGCCGCCATGGCCCTTTCCGCCCAGGGAGCCAAGGTGGTGTGCGCCGACATCGATCCGGCCACGGCGGCGGAGACCGCCGGCGTGGCGGGCGCATCCTGGATCGAGCTGGACGCCCTGGACGCCGAGGCGGTGTGCCGCGCAGCCGCGGCCAACCCTGACGTGGAGGTCCTGGTCTTCACGGTGGGCACCAACGTGCGCAAGCGGCTCCTCGACTACACCGAGGCGGAGTTCCGGCGGGTGGTGGACCTCAACCTGCGCAGCGCCTTCCACCTGGTCCAGGCCTTCGGCTCGGTGATGGCGGAGCGCGGGCGCGGGAGCATCATCGGCTTCACCTCCATCCGCTGGGTGACGGTGGAGCCTGGCCAGGGGGTCTACGCCGCCACCAAGGCCGGCTTGGTACAGCTGCTCCGCACGGCGGCGGCCGAGCTCGGCCCGAGCGGGGTGAGGGTGAACGCGATCGCCCCCGGGGTGGTCCGGACCCCGCTCACGGCCCAGATTCAGGCGGTCCCGGAGTGGGACCGGGCCTACGCCGAGAAGACCGCCCTCGGTCGGTGGGCCGGGCCGCCGGAGCTGGCGGGCGCGGTCCTCTACCTGGCCGGTGACGCCTCCACCTACGTGACCGGTTCGGTGCTGACCGTGGACGGCGGCTGGACCGCCATCGACGGCCGCTACGAGCCGCCACGCTAGTCGTGGACCCGCTCACCGAGCCCCGCGCAGGAGCCGGCGTCCGGAGCGCGGAGTTCCGACCCACCCGGTACCGGCCCCCCGGAGGATCCACAAGGGCGCTGCTGATCCGCCACGGCCTGCAGGCCGCCTACCGCCCCCACGAGGACGCCGAGGGCCAGGGCGACCCTCCACTTGCACCCGGGGGGCGGCGGCAGGCCGAGCGGCTGGCGACCCGGCTGTCGGAGGCGGGGGTCAGCGGCATCTGCACCAGCCCCGCCCGCCGGGCCCGGGAGACCGCGGAGCCACTGGCCCAGCTCCTGCAGCTTCGACCCGTCGTGATCGAGGGGCTTCGCGAGGTGTGGCTCGGGGAGTGGGAGGGCGGCGCCGTACACCAGCGGCTCCGGGAGAACCATCCGGCGTGGGCCCGGGTTCTGCAGACGGGGCGGTGGGACGCAATTCCCGGGGCGGAGACCAACGAGGAGCTGCACGGGCGCGTCGCCGGGGCCATCCTGGAGGCGAAGGCGAGGTTCCCGGGCCAGGTGGTCGCGGTCTTCACCCACGACGGGGTGATCGCCGCCGCCCTAGCCCTGGCTGCCCGCGCCAGCTCCTTCGCCTTCGCCTCCTCGGACCACGGCTCGATCTCCGAGCTGGTGCTGGAGTCCCAGGAGAGCTGGAGGGTCCGCTCCTTCAACGACACCTGCCACCTCAGGGCCAGAGAACCCCGGCGGCCATGACGCTCTCGCTCACCGTACTGGGCTGTGACGGGGGCTATCCGGGCCCCGGTGGCGCCGGAAGTGGCTACCTGGTCCAGGCTGGGGGCCGGAGTCTCCTCCTGGACCTGGGACCGGGCTGCCTCGCCCGCCTCCAGCAAGAGGTGGCGCTGGACGACCTGGACGGCGTGGTGATCAGCCATGAGCACCCCGACCACCGCCAGGACCTGGAGGGGCTGGCGGTCGCGCTCCACTTCGCAGAGCGGCCGCGGAGGATTCCGGTGCTGGCACCCAGGAGCATCCGCGACCTCATGTATTTCCGGGAGTGGGACGAGCTCCAGTGGGTGGACGTCGCCGATCGGGACCAGCTTGAGCTGGCGGGGATGCGGCTTTGCTTCTCCCGCACCGACCATGGCCCGGAGACGCTGGCGGTTGTGGTGGAGGCCGCCGGGATCCGTCTCGGGTACTCCGCCGACACCGGCCCCGGCTGGTCGATCGGCGAGCTCGGCGAGGGGCTGGACCTGGCCCTCTGCGAGGCGACCTGGACCTCCTCCCAGGAGGGACGGGCCCAGCACCTCAGCGGTCGCCAGGCCGGCGCCATGGCGCGGGAGGCGGGCGCGCGGGCGCTGCTGATAACCCACCGCTGGCCGACGATCCCCCCATCCGATGTCGCCCAGGAGGCCTCCCGGGCGTTCGGCCGCCAGGTGCTGACAGCTACTTCCGGGCTCAGGCAGCAGGTGGCCGGGGCGGGAACCTGATCCCAGAGGGCCCCGGGCTGGACCTCAGGCGAAGGTGATGGTCGTCTTGATGTCGTCCGGTTGCCGCTGAAAGGCATCCTGGAAGCTCTCCGCAGGGACCCTGCGGGTCACGATCTGATCCAGGACCCCCGGCCAGCGCCGGCTGGCCGCCCCCAGCATTCGGGCCGCGGCCTCGAAGTGCCTGCGGTTGGCGTTCACGGTGCCGAAAACCAGCTTGTTGCCCAGGACCATGTCCAGGTTGAGGGCGTCGGTGTCCACGCTCACCGTCCTACTACCCGCGGTCACCGAGCTGAGACAGCAGACGCCGTCGTGGCCGGTGGCGGAGATGGCGGCCATGGCCACCGCCGAGACACCCGTGGCCTCGAACACCAGGTCCAGGTTGCCCAGCTCGGAGGCGATGCCGGCGACCGGGTGCTGGTCGGCGTCCAGGAGCTTGGCGCCGATGGCCCCGGCCACCCGCGCCGAGGTCGACTGCGCGTCCGCCTTGGCCACGATCGCCACCTCCAGATCCCGCAGCCTGAGGAAGACCGCGGCGAGAAGGCCGATGGCGCCCGCGCCGCAGACCAGCGCCTGGCGCGGTTCCCAGGGCATCCGGGTCCGCTGGATGGAGAAGGCCTGGATCAGGCCCTTCTCGACGATAGAGCTGGGCTCCATGAGGACCCCGATGCGGCTCAGGGTGGCGGGCAGGGGCACGAGGTAGTCGGGGTGCTCCACATATTGGGCGGCCATGTACCCGTCGCGCCCCTTGATCCCCCGCTCGGTGTAGTGGCCGGTGAGGCAGTTGTCGCTCTGCCCGGAGGCGCAGGGAAGGCAGCGTTCCGGGCAGGGCCGGCGCACGGTCGCCACCACCAGCTCCCCCTCCTTGAGAGCGGACCCCTGCGGGGCGGAGACCACCCGACCGAGGTTCTCATGCCCCATGACCAGCTGGTCACGCCCCTCTGGCGCGGCGCCGTACCCCTCGTTGGCGATCTCCTGGTCGGTGCCACACACCCCCACCTCGACCACCTGGACCAGCGCCCCCTCGGCGGGTCCTCCATCGGCCGCCTGCACGTTCTGCCATCCCGAGGGGTTCTCGATCTCCCCGAGATGAACGCTGCCCTTGACACCGGGGGTGGTGACGATCGCTTTCACAAACTCCTCCTGGCCGTCTCCGGGACGGCCCTCAGTCGGGGGCGAACGAGATCTCGACCAGGTCGAGTGGCCGGCGGATCAAGAGGTACACGACCGCACCCACCATGGTGACCAGGCCGCGGTCGAAGACCCGGTTGAGGATGGCTATGGCCGCCGCCGCCGCCCCCGCCACACCGAAGGCGATCAGCAGGAAGGTCATGGTGCCCTCGTAGGCGCCGATGCCCCCGGGCAGAAGGCTGATGCCCCCGGCCAGATGGGCGACCGCGTACACGAAGGCCGCCTGGTAGAGCCCGAGGTCCACCCCCACGCTGCGCATGGTGAGGTAGAAGACCGCGATCGCCACCACCGCGGCCACCGGTCCCAGGAGGGCCGGCGCCAGGGTGGCCGGCCTGCTGGCGATGAAGCTCACGTCCCTCTGCAGGGCGCGGATGTCCGGGGCGTAGCGGGAGACCAGCGGCAGGTGCTCGGCCACTCGCATCGCCACCGCGAAGGCGCTCGGCCAGAGCAGGATCACGGAGATGGCGAGGATGCCCACCAGCGCCGTCACCACCGCCTCCTGGGCCCCCGGCACCTGGGAGGCGCCGGGGATGGCGGCGGCGATCAGGCCGACCGGATAGAGCAGCTCCTGGACCACCACGGTGGCCGAGGCCTCGCCCAGGTTCACCTTGGCGTGCCGGCGGAGGATGAAGGCCCGGCTCAGCTCCCCGAGGGGGAGGATCGAGGTGGGTTGACCGGCGAGGTAGATCAGCACGGTCTCCAGCGCGCCGTGGTCCAGCTTGAGCGGCTTGAGGAAGAGGTGCCACTGCCAGCCCTTGAGTACGTAGTAGCCCATGGCCAGGAAGAGGATCAGCGGCAGGTACGCCGGGTGGAAGCGGGAGAGCGCCGTACCCAACTCCTGAGGCCGAACGTACAGCACCACGAGCACGAGGATGGCCACGCTGACCAGGGCCGGAAGGAGCCGGCGCGTGATCCAGTGAGGCCACCTGGTACGGTCGCTCGAAGCTGGCACGTTCTCAGAATACCCAACGCGGGGTCGGAATTGCGGAACCAGCTTGCCCGCAGGGCGATCGGGGTCGGTATACTCCGGGCGATCCGGTGGCCTCGCCACCTCCAACATACTCAGGTGTGAAGCCGTGTCAGCGCTTCTCGAGATCCACGACCTAAAGACCTACATCCGCCAGCGCAAGGGCGAGGTTCGGGCTGTGGACGGGGTCAGCCTCTACATCGAGGAAGGCGAGACGCTGGGCTTGGTGGGCGAGTCCGGATGTGGCAAGACAATGACCGGGATGTCGATCATGCGGCTCCTGCCCCCGGGCGGCTACATCGCCGGGGGCAGCATCGTCCTGGACGGCAAGGAGCTGGCCACGATGCCGGAGCGAGAACTCCGCAAGGTGCGGGGCAACGACGTGGCGGTCATCTTCCAGGACCCCATGACCTCGCTCAATCCGACGATGACCATCGGCAAGCAGATCGCGGAGATGGTCCGCATCCACCGCGAGGTGAAGCAGCAGGAGGCTCTTGACCGCGCCGCCGAGGTCCTGAGCCTGGTGGG